>CAKZLZ010000001.1 GCA_937127435.1 uncultured Verrucomicrobiota bacterium
GTTGATCGTAGGCACATCCGGCATCAACTTCCCAACCGGTTCACAGCTATAAATCCGGTGCTTATCGGGACGCTGTGAGGTCATAAAACTCGCACGGGAAGCCATACAAATGGGCACCTGACTGAAGTTGCGTTCAAACAACACCCCACTGGCAGCCAAACGGTCCAAATTCGGCGTCTGCATTTCTTTGTGACCATAGCAGCCAAGTAAAGGCCGCAAATCATCACAAGCCATGAACAATACATTGGGTTGTTTTTTCATCTTGGCCCAGTAAAGAATCCCCTTGCAGGTAAGTCAATTCCGGCTTGCCTGATTATTTCATCAGATCCAGCAGAAATACCGGATCGGCACTACGGCTCACCTCTTTGCCTTCCACCAGTACCTGAATCACCGCTCCGAAGTATTGCTGATCCGGTTTCCCCTTTCCTTTGGGCACATCATAAGCCGCAGACAGCCCCTCGATGCTTTTTCCGCCACCCAGTCCTTCGGGAACGGACAACAGAATGCGGGGTTCCGGGATATGGGCCTGTTGAACTTTGCCCCCCGCCTGCTCGTAAAAGTTTACCACCACTTTGATATCACCGGCCTCTACTGCAGGCGTGCCCCGCTGATGAACCAGATTAAAATGTACCATACGGAAGGCATCATAACGCGGACTTTCCGGAAAGCGCTCCATGCGGATGCGGTCAACAATCACCTGGGAAGGCGCTTCCTGAACCAGTTGCGGAGGAGCTTGCGGTTTGGGTGTCTGAAGGATTTGCGGTGCACGGGGCGTGGGAATAACCTTCGGGACCTCCGGCACGGTTTCTTCCAGCAACTGCTGGCGTCGACGGATCACTTGAAGCTCCAATTTCGCCTCCCGTTCGGTCATCGAACCGGATGGCGCATCCCTCATAACTTCTTCAAACAGAGTTATACTTTCGGCAAATTCGGCATGTCCGCCCAGAAGTTTCGCCAATTCCATCTTGGCCGGCAAAAAACGTGGATCCAAAAGCAGGGCCTCCCGGAGCAAGCGTTCCGCCTTTAATTCTTCACCATTCCGGCTCACCACCCGCGCTTCGGAGGTCAGTTGCGAGGCGCTTTTTCCATCCGCAGAAGGTGAGGCCGTCGGCGACACATCCACGGCAGGGACGCCTGCGGGAATCGGCGTCGGTAAAATGATCACACTTTCCGGCAACGGAGTCGGGGTGGGAATTTCTACATTCATATTGGGTGTCGGTCGGGGGGTGGGCGTTGCCCGTAACAGTTCTACATCCACCCCGCTTCTTAAACCACGGGCGGTACCCAATAAGAAAAACACCTGACCGAAAGCACCGGCAATTAACGCTCCAAGTGTAATCCATTCCAATAATGCAATCCGGCGTTCTTTTACCGGACGGGGAAAAGGAACCACTTTGTATTTAAACGATTGGGTTCCCAGTTGAATCACATCTCCGGGTTGCAATAAAGATTCGCCAAATACCAGGCTGCCGTTGATCCGTACATCCCCCTCTTCGCGCTCTTGAGTCAGCCTTCCCTGTCCTTCCACCAACTCCAAATCCGCATGCAGGGATAAAACACCATCGCCGGTGAGACGCACATGATTGTCTGAAGCGGATCCCAAAAGCAGCTTTTGATGCTCAAAACTATGGGCAACCCCTTCTTCGGGCCCATCCAGAATCTCAATTCGAATCATCATCATGTTATTTTCAATCATCGTTACAGTTATCGTGCTGTGAGCTTGACCGTTGGCAATCTCTTAGACAGTGTGCGCACCGTATGCAAACGGAACACAAAACACCAGCCTCTTTAGAAACCCTAACAACGCTCTGCAAGCGTCGCGGGTTTATTTTTCAAAGCTCAGAAATTTACAATGGCCTTAACGGCTTCTGGGACTTTGGCCCTTTAGGAACAGAATTAAAGAACAATCTGCGCGATGCGTGGTGGCAAGATATGGTTCGCAATCCTCCACTTGGCCCCGACGGGGAAATGTTGGATATTGTCGGATTAGACAGCGCCATCATTCAGAACCCGAAAGTTTGGGCCGCATCCGGTCACCTTGGAGGTTTTAATGACCCCATGGCCGATTGCCGCGAAAGCAAAGCCCGCTATCGCGCGGATCATCTGATGGTCTACGTCCCCGAATCCGGTGAAGGCACTGCCTTTGCCTTTTTGGAAGGCGAACCTGCGATCGCAGAAAAACGTATTCAGAAAAAAGCCAAATCAGATCCCTCCGCTTATAAAGTGGTCGCTTTCACAGATTTAGACCCGGCTCTGATCCCCACGGTTTGGGGACCGGACGCCACGGAACCGGGCACCCTCACCGAACCCCGTCAGTTTAACCTGATGTTCAAAACCTTTATTGGCGCCCTCGCCGGTGAAGGCGAAGACAACACCGCCTACTTGCGTCCGGAAACCGCGCAGGGAATCTTTATCAATTATAAAAACGTGGTCGACACCATGCGGGTCAAATTGCCGTTCGGTATTGCCCAGGTAGGAAAACCTTTCCGCAACGAAGTGACCCCGCGTAATTTCATCTTCCGCTCCCGCGAGTTTGAACAGATGGAAATGGAATGGTTCTGCCATCCCGATGATGCCACCAAATGGTATAATTTCTGGGTGGAAGCCCGTCTGCAGTGGTGGGCATCTCTCGGAGTAGATATGCGCAACCTGCGCCGCCGTGACCACGCCGAAGATGAATTGGCTCATTATTCCACCGCCTGTGCGGATGTGGAATACCAATACGGATTCACCGCTCCCGGTTTTGGTGAACTGGAAGGCATTGCCCATCGCGGGAATTACGATCTTACCCAGCATCAGGAAGCTTCCGGAATTAAAATGGAATACCTGGTGCAGGAAACCAATGAGAAAGTCATCCCGCACGTGATCGAACCGGCTTCCGGTCTCACCCGGGGAGTTTTGGTGCTGTTGAACGAAGCCTACACCGAAGAATTCGTGCCTAAAGGAAACACCGAAGGTGGCGTCTTACTGGCCGAACCCGGTGCCCAGGCTCCGGAAGGCTACGAAAAACGGGTTGTACTGAAGTTCGCTCCCCGCCTGTCTCCCATCAAAGTGGCGATTTTTCCGCTGCTGAAAAACCGGGAAGAACTGGTGGGTAAAGCGAAAGAACTCTATGCGGAACTTCGCAAAACCTGGCCATGCTTCTACGACCAAACCGGTGCCATCGGGCGCCGCTACCGCCGTCAGGATGAAATCGGCACGCCCTTCTGCGTCACTGTGGACTTTGATTCTTTGGAAGATGATACCGTCACCGTAAGGGATCGGGACAGTATGAAACAAGAGCGTATCCCCGCCTCAGAACTTAAAGCCTGGTTGCACAGCAACGGGATTTAAGGTTGCCAAGTCCCGGAAATCTCATTTATCTCCTAGTAGCATGACCGACGAATTCGAAGTCCAGTCCGACGCCCCGTCCCACGAAAGTTATCGGGGCTGCAGCGCCTGTGGTTGCAAATACCATCAATCACGGGATTGCTGCCCTGAATGCGGCGCCTATCCGGGAGAGGAACACTGTCCTTCTGCGGATATAAAATTGAATTTGACCCTGTCGCTGTTGCTGGGTCTCATTCTGTTGATCGCCTTGTTTGCGCTTTCGCGGGACCGCAAGGGTGCGGCCGCCATGGAAAAAGAGAAATTCTCACGCATTGTGATCAATGAAAATGCGATGGAAGGGGCACCCAAAGAGGTCACGCCCCCCCCTGTCATCCCCACGGTCACTCCCATACCCGTGGTGCCGGTGGCACCAACCCCGACCCCGCTTCCCCCGGGCGTAAACCCCTTCAAGGCAACGCCGACGCCGAAACCGCCTCCGGTGCCGACCCCCGTGCCACAGGCCACCGCAACCCCGACCCCGGTTCCTGAACCCACCCGCCCAAGCACCTTGGACCTGAAAGATCAACTCGCAGATGAATTCAGAAAAGATTTGGACACCAAATTGCCCCTGGCAAAAGTTGGGGAATATATTCGACTGACCCTGCGGGATAACCGTACAATCAGTGGAAACATCACCCGTTTGGACAACAACCAACTCGCCCTCCAATCCACTTCCGGCACCCGTTGGATTCCCTTCCGTCAACTCTCACGGGAATCCAGAATGCGGGTCGACAAAAGCGAACGTGAAACCTGGGTGGAAGAGCAGGCCTTGCAGGAAGTACTCAAACGTCTGCAAAATTAGGAGATCCCTTTGCAAAAGGATAACCATACTGATCTGACGCGGCAATTTAATGAATTGTCCGGCGAAGCTTTGCCTTTGCTCAAAGATCCGCAAACGCCTGCTGCATTGCACAAACAATTGACCGAACTGAATCTCCCTTGTGATCCCCAACTCAAAAACCTGTTGGCGGATGCATTTAATCAAAAAGCCAAGGGACAAAAAGAATACCTGCGCATGAAAATTGATGCCCTCCGCCGGGTCTCGCGGAGTCAGGAAACGGAACAGATTTTCCGGGCCTATGGCGTACTTGAACTGGTGACCCCGGTCCGGGTGGATGGTAAAATCAAACACGTGCTCTTTTCCGGCCCGCTCAAAGTCAGCCCATGGACCGCACAGGAAAAAGAAACCCTCGCTTCCATTTGCGATCTGCATCCCCGTGAACTTTCAGGATCACTGGACAAAGCCGCGATCTATTCCCCGGCTCAAATCAAAATGCTGATCCACAAGCAAAATCAAGCAGCAGCTTTACTCGCGCTCGTGATACCCAGCCCTGAAAAAGAGAACCAGGAAAGCACCCCTCTCCCATCCTCGCTGGGCCTCGACCTTTTACAACCCGGTTTTGCCGAACATCTGGACCTGCTTTTCAATACCGTTCAACAGGAACTCAGAAAAACAGCCCCCCTGCCCGCATCTTCCATCAACCGCATGCAAACCGCCATGCAGCGTGGCAGACATCTGGCGGATCAAATAAAGAAATTGAGCCAGGCAACTTTCAGCCCCACCGCTGAAGTCTCGGTCCACGGAATCCTGGATAAATGGCAAAAAGAATTCGGAATTCAGCATCCCTCCCTCCGTATCAATTTACGGTTGGATGCCGAAACCGATCTGGTAACAGCCAACGCCCATCAGCTGCAACACATGTTGTTCACCTTAATGGCCTCCATTGCGGACGGACTTCCGGAAGGCAGAGCCATCATGGGGGTGAGCACCCGTAATATCACCAAAGATCAAAGTGAACTCTTGCACCTGGAAATCCGCGATGGAGGAGGTCTCGCCACCTTTGCCGGCGTGGGCGGTCAAACGGACCAAAAGGTACTTCTGGAACAAAACGAAGCCGCGGAAGAATTTGCGGACTGGTTTACCCTCGCCTCCCGCATGGATGCGGAACTGCACATATTGCGAGACGAAGGCGTGGTCACCCGCGCGGAGTTGTTGCTGCCCTTGCAGGCGGAAAAACAAACAAACGGAAGTGACACTCCGGCCCATCACCTCTGGATTGTGGAAGACGATGACCGAGAATTTGAAAGCCTCCAACACATGCTCAATCAGGGCGACATTCAATGCGCACGCTTCACTTCTGCTGAAGAGCTAAGGAAAAACTTTTCCCTCGCCAGCCAATCACCCGACTTGGTGTTGCTGAAATATTACCTTCCCGATCAACGCGGTGCCGAAGTGCGGGCCTGGCTCTACGAACAGGATTCGACCCTGCCGGTCATCCTTATATCAGGTTTACAGGCCACCCACCCCGGTATTGCCACTGCCAACTCCCTGCCCTCCACGCTCTACTTACAAAAACCATACGACTCACAAACCCTGTTGGATATGGTTAAAATGAACCTTGATGATACCCTCCCCGGATAACCCCCATGGCTGAAGATCTTTTCCAAATCACCCTCGAAGTCCGCGATTATGAATGCGACCTCCAAGGCATCGTAAATAATTCCGTTTACCAAAACTATTTGGAACATGCCCGGCACAAATTCCTCAAAGCAAAGAAACTTGATTTCGCCAAACTTACGGCTGAAGGGATTCACCTGGTTGTCATCAAAGCGGAACTGGAATACAAAAAATCCCTCAAACCCAATGAAACATTTACCGTATCCGTGGAAATGGAAAAAGTGGGACGGGTCCGCTGGGCTTTCGTACAGGAAATTCGCCGTCAGCCTGACAACGAATTGATGCTCAAAGGGCGAATTTCCGGTGTCGGCCTCAACCAAAATGGACGCCCCCACGTTGTCCCCGAATTGGAACCTCTGTTGAAACAAGCATAAAGGTGGAGAGAATTTGCTACAAAAAGTCGCAAAAAACGTCCCCTATAACCCCGTTCTGCAATAATAGATGAGGTAGACTTCGCGATAACCGAGGAAATACATTAAAAATAGGTTTCATAGCGGGGTTATAGGGGATGCATTCTTTTGTGCTTTTTTGTAGCGAAAAAATATCCCATTCCAACAACTTGCTATGAAACATCGAGTAACCCTGTGAAAAAAATTGAAAAGAAAATTCAGGACCTGCGTCAGCAGTTGAACGAGCATAATCATCGATATTACGTTTTAGCAGCTCCCGAAATCGGCGACCGGGAATATGATGCGCTCCTGCACGAACTCGCAGAACTGGAGGCCGCCCACCCGGAATTTCAAAGTGAGGATTCCCCTACCCAGCGGGTAGGTGGAGAAGCGCTTTCAGAATTCAATACCGTGGCCCATGCGGTGCCCATGATCTCGCTGGCCAACAGCTATGATCTTCAGGACATTCGGGATTTCGATCAGCGTCTGCTCAAACTGCTGGAGGGGAAACCGTACAGCTACGTGGTCGAACCGAAAGTGGATGGCGTAGCCGTCAGCCTGCGCTACGAGAACGGAAAACTGGTGCAGGCCCTTACCCGCGGAGATGGCAGACAAGGTGACGACATTACCGAAAACATTCGCACCATTGCCTCCGTTCCATTGAATTTGCGGGGCGAGGCGCCCGCAGTTCTCGAAGTGCGCGGGGAAGCCTACATGACCCGTAAAGGTTTTTTAAAATTGAATCAGGAACGGGAAGAGGCCGGTTTGGTCCCTTTCGCAAATCCACGGAATTCCGCGGCCGGAAGTTTAAAACTCTTGGATTCGCGCGAAGTGGCCAAACGTCCGCTGGATGCGGTTTGGTATGGCGTGGGAGAACTGAATGGTATTTCATTTGATACCCACCGGAGTTTACTGGAAGGCTTAAAAACCTTCGGACTGCGTACTCCGCCACTCACCCGGGATTGTGCGGATATCGAATCCGTGATTCAGGCACTGGACGAAAATCTGAATGCCCGGCACGAATACGCATTCGAAATGGACGGGGCGGTGGTCAAAGTAAATGAACGCGCCCTCTACGACGGGCTCGGAAGCACCGCCAAATCTCCCCGCTGGGCCATGGCCTACAAATACGAACCGGAACAGGTCGAAACCAAACTTTTAAGCATCACCGTGCAAGTCGGCCGTACCGGGGTATTAACTCCCGTCGCCGAACTGGAACCGGTTTCCGTATCGGGAACCACCGTCAGCCGTGCCACCCTCCACAACTGGGACGAAATCCAGCGCAAAGATGTGCGGGAAGGCGACACTGTGATCATAGAAAAAGCCGGAGAAATTATTCCCGCCGTGGTCAAGGTGCTCACCGAAAAACGGCCCGCGACAGCCGAAGTGTTCCCGGAACCCACAGAATGTCCGGTTTGCGAACAACCCGTCAGCAAACGAGAAGGCGAAGTGGCCTGGCGCTGTGAAAACCCCACTTGTCCCGCGAAGAGCCACAGTTGGATTAAACACTTTGTCAGCCGAAAGGCCATGGACATCGATCATTTGGGAGAAGAACTGATCAAAGTCCTTCTGGATGCTGAATTAATATCCGACCCTTCTGAACTGTATCAGTTACATCAGAAACGCGACACCTTCCTTGCCCTGGACCGCATGGCGGAAAAGTCGGTTCAAAACGTTCTCGATGCCTTGGAAGACAGCAAAGACAATGATTTATGGCGATTGATCCACGGACTGGGCATTCCCCAGGTCGGTGAAAGAACCGCGCAAACCCTCGAAGAACATTTTGAATCTCTGGACGAATTGGCGGCCGCCACTCCCGAAAATTTGGAAGCGATTCCCGATATCGGACCCATCGTGGCAAAAAGCATCATCAGCTATTTTGGAAATCCCATTTATCAGGCGTTCATTGAACGTCTACGTGAAGCAGGATTGCGGTTCACCCGAAAACAGGAAGCCCTGCAAAGCACGGAATCCCCCCTCACCGGAAAAACGGTGGTATTGACCGGCACCCTCACCCAACTCACCCGGGACGAAGCCAAAGCACTCTTACGAAAACTGGGTGCCAACGTCACCGGATCCGTTTCCAAAAAAACCGACGTCCTGATTGCCGGGGAAGCCGCAGGCTCCAAGTTGAGGAAAGCACAGGATTTGGGCATCGAAATTTGGTCCGAACAGGATTTGGTAAACTGCATTCCCCAAGAGCCGGAGCATCCCCCGGGGCAGTTAGACCTCTTTGATCTCTAAGTAGAATCTATGCGATGTATTCCGGAGCGCGGACACTCCTGTCCTAGCGGAACCATAACCAAAGTTTGCGACTTGAGAATTTAAAGAAGGGTTGTTTTTCATATCCCTCTAAACGAATCTTTTTCCGCTAGGACACAAGTGTCCGCGCTCCCAACTCATCTCCCGCCAAGAATCCAAAATCAGACCCCTCGGGCAAACCACAAGCTTGCGCATTTTCCAGCGCGGCGACCGCTTGAAACGACGATGTAAGGTAAACCATTAAACGGCAATGTAACTCTCCGGATTCGTGCCGATAAACCGCAAACATCTCTTCGGGACAACTCTTTGCCTGGTAGCACGCGGTCAATTGATTTTTTAAGGCTACCAAGTCAATATTTGCCAACATGGCATCCCCTAAATCAACCTTAAACCAAGACTTCATCTCCTAGATTTCACCCTTATGGCTGCACCATTTCGATCTTACGATCGTTTAGATCCCGCACGGGGCGGAAGTTCCCTTGGTAAATATCCCGGAAACTCTTCAGTTGCGCTGTAGACAATGTGACCGGTTTCTGGAAAATATACCAGTGCACTCCCTCCGTACAGGGAGGGGTCGTGAGAGATCCCCAATAAGTAAACAGCGGGGAGTTCTCCGGAAACAGTTCGGAAACATCCAGCATGACCTCATCACTTTTCACCACCTGATCGGCTTGGGTCGGAAGGTCGTCAAAAAAGGATTTAAGAAAGGCATTCTCCTCTCCCTCCTCCAGCAGAACCCCGAGCACCGCATATTCACCTTCATCGTTCTGATGAACCAAGTGAATTTCCATATCATAGCGTTTTCCCGCAACCGTATGCTCACTGGCACTGTGAAAATGAAATTGCAGAAATTTATAAGCCTCCCCATCAATCGTGAAGGATCCCCCTGACATATTTTGTTGAATCGTATGTCCGTTGTTCACCAAGTTCAACATACTCGGTTTATAATCAAACCCGAGAGATTCGGTGTGGGTATCCCCCTGGGTGAGATCAACAGGTGACTGTGCTTTCCCCTCGTCGGCCAAACAATATTCATCGCAAAGGCCTCCCCATTGATTGGGCCCTGTATCTCCGTCATAGCTCCAATGAACATTCTCAGGTGAATGGGTGGGATGGGAGGCACATCCGACCAATAAAAGTAGAAGTCCGAGAGAGATAAAGAGGTTATTAAGATATTTATTTTTCATAATTAAAGAGATTCGGTGACAGATAACGATCGTTTACCACGGGGGCCGTGGAACTACCACTTTCAAAATACCTCGATATTTATGCCAGGTTCGGAGCCAACCAGCGTTTGGCTTCCTTCAAGGTCATTTCTTTGCGTTCCGCATAGTTGCGCAATTGATCATCACCGATGATGCCCACATTGAGGTAATCACTTTCCGGATGACTCAAGTACCATCCGCTTACCGCTGCCCCCGGGTGCATGGCGAAGCTTTCAGTCAACGAAACCCCGATTTCGGCTTTGGCATTGGTGAGCTCAAACAATCCGGCCTTCTCCGTATGATCGGGACAGGCGGGATATCCGGGAGCCGGACGGATGCCTTGATAGGCTTCGCGAATCAACTCTTCATTGCTGAGTTTTTCATCCGGGGCGTACCCCCAGAATTCACGGCGTACCACCAGATGCAAGTATTCCGCCAACGCTTCCGCAAACCGGTCGGCCAGAATTTTCACCATGATCGCATTGTAGTCATCCTGTTGCTGCTCAAATTCTTTGGCAATCTCATCCGCGCCAATTCCGGCCGTCACCACAAATCCGCCAATGTAATCCTGCAGGCCGCTTTCCAGGGGCGCAACAAAATCAGCGAGTGAACCATGGGGAAGATCTTCACCACTGCCCGCTTGACGACGCAAGTGATGCAAACGGGTGACTTCGGTGGACCGGGTCTCATCGGTGTAAATGGCGATGTCATCATCATCCACCGTATTGGCCGGCCAGAAACCACAAACCGCAGCCGCTTTGAGACGTCCACCGGAAATCAATTCCTTCAACATCTTTTGTGCGTTTTCATAAAGGTCAGTTGCTTGTTCCCCCACCAGATCATCTTCCAAAATTTGAGGATAGGCCCCATGCAAATCCCAACCGGAAAAGAAAGGACCCCAGTCGATGAAAGGTTCCAGCTCCTGCAAGGAAACGTCCTTCAGGACTTTGGTTCCGACAAAACTTGGAACCGGCGGGGTATAGTTCGTCCAATCAACCGGCACTTTGTTCTGGCGTGCCTTTTCGAGATCGACCATGATCCGGGTGGCTTCATTTCGGCGGTCCCGATACTGTTGATATTCCGCTTTGACCTCCTCTACGTATGCCGGTTTTTGTTCCGCAGACAAGAGTTTGGAGGCCACCCCCACCACACGTGAAGCATCCGGCACATAGATCACCGAATGCTCATACTGCGGTTCCACTTTCACCGCGGTATGAATTTTGGATGTGGTTGCGCCCCCAATCAACAAGGGTACATCAAATCCTTCACGGGTCATTTCCGATGCCACATAAACCATCTCATCCAGAGAAGGGGTAATCAGTCCGCTCAACCCAATAATATCTGCATTGTGTTTTTTGGCTTCCTCTAAAATGCGGGCACAGGGCACCATCACCCCGAGGTCAATCACCTCGTAGTTGTTACACTGTAAGACCACACCTACGATATTTTTACCGATATCGTGCACATCCCCTTTTACCGTGGCCATAATGACTTTGCCATGGGCTTCCCTTTTGGCCCCGTCCGCTTCTTCAAAAAACGGCTCCAAATGCGCGACTGCTTTTTTCATTACCCGGGCGGACTTCACCACCTGCGGTAAAAACATTTTTCCGGATCCGAACAGATCCCCCACCACGTTCATCCCGTCCATGAGGGGACCTTCGATCACTTTTAAGGGGTGACCCAATTCAATCCGTGCAGTTTCCGCATCCTCCACGATATACTCGGTGATCCCCCGCACCAGTGCATGGGAAATACGTTCACTCACCGGCAGTTCCCGCCAGGAAAGATCTTCGATCCGTTCCTGTTTTTTCCCCGCATACCCTTCCGCAAACTCCAGCAGTCTTTCGGTGGCATCTTCCCGTTTGTTAAATACCAAATCCTCAACCCGGTCTTTCAGTTCGGGTTCAATTTCCGCATAAATGGCCAGCTGGCCGGCATTCACAATCCCCATGTCCATTCCCGCCTGCACGGCGTAATAAAGAAATACGGAGTGAATGGCTTCGCGGATAGGATCGTTCCCGCGGAAACTGAAACTTAAATTACTGATTCCGCCACTGATGTGCGCCAACGGAAAGCGTTTTTTTAGTTCGCGGGTCGCCTCAATAAAATCAATCGCATAATTGGAATGCTCCTCAATCCCGGTACCGATGGCAAAAACATTGGGGTCAAAAATAATATCCTGCGGAGGAAATCCCAATTCATCGACCAGGATTTCATAACTCCGGCTCAGGATCTTCACCCGGCGTTCCAGGTTGTCGGCCTGCCCATCCGTATCAAAGGCCATCACCACCACTGCCGCGCCATAACGGCGTGCCAAACGGGCCTGGGTACGGAAAGGATCTTCGCCCTCTTTCAGACTTATGGAGTTCACCACGCATTTCCCCTGTACGCAACGGAGGCCGGCTTCGATGACGTTCCATTTGGAACTGTCGACCATCACCGGCACTTTGGAAATATCCGGTTCGGCCATCACCAAATTCAAAAAGGTTTTCATGGCGGCTTCGCCATCCAACATGCCTTCATCCATGTTGATATCAATAATTTGAGCGCCGTTTTCCACTTGTTGACGCGCAACATCCAAAGCCTCTTCGTAATTTTCCTCTTTAATCAGCCGGGCAAACTTTTTGGAACCGGTGACATTGGTACGTTCCCCCACATTCACAAAATTGGTGTCGGGACGAATCACAAAAGGTTCCAGTCCGCAAAGCCGGGTGTAGGGTTTCACCTCCGGCGCAACCCGCGGGGGAAATTCGGAAACCGCTTCCGCGATGGCACGGATATGATCCGGGGTGGTCCCACAACAACCGCCGATAATATTTAACAAGCCGTCTTTGGCAAATCCGGCAATTACCGCAGCCATTTGTTCCGGTGTTTCATCATATTCCCCGAACTCATTCGGCAAACCGGCATTGGGATGACTGGTAATGCCCACGGGGGAAACTTTTGAAACTTCCTCCAAATGCGGACGAAGATCTTTGGCACCCAAAGCACAGTTAAAACCGATCGCGACCGGATTCAGGTGGCTCATGGAATACCAGAACGCCTCCGGGGTCTGCCCGGAAAGGGTCCGGCCTGACCGATCGGTAATGGTGCCGGAAATCATCAAAGGAACCGGTTTTCCCCAGGCTTCTAAAACTTCCAACACTGCAAAGCCCGCCGCTTTGGCATTCAGGGTATCGAAAATGGTTTCGATCATCAGCAAATCCACCCCGCCCTCTAAGAGCGCCAGGGCCGCCTCGGCATAATTCCCGCGCAACTCTTCAAAAGTCACATTCCGTGCGCCCGGATCTTCCACTTCCGGAGAGATCGAGGCGGTACGGCTGGTCGGTCCCAGAATGCCGGCCACAAACCGGGGTTTTTCAGGGGTGGAAAATTCGTCGGCTACCGCCCGCGCAAGTTTGGCCCCTTCACGGTTTAACTCTGCAGCCAAATGCTCCATGCCGTAATCCGCTTGGGATACCCGGGTGCTGTTAAAGGTATTGGTTTCCAGGATATCCGCACCCGCAGCCAAAAATTCCCGATGAATCCCGGAGATCACTTCGGGAGAGGTAAGGGTCAGCAAATCATTGTTGCCTTTTAAGTCCTGTTTCCAATCAGCAAATCGGCTGCCCCGAAAAGCGGCTTCGTCCAGCTTTTGACGCTGAATCATGGTACCCATGGCACCATCTAAGATTAAAATGCGTTGCGAAAGGATATCTTTAAATTCTTGTGGAGAAATCATAGTCTATGCATATATCCGGATTAACGGATAGATCAAGACTTAAGGTGTGCCTTTTTAATATTTAGGTCCGTGAAGGTCTATCCGCCCATGGGGCCATTCCTGCGCTGTCAGAGGCAATACCTGAAAGCGGGAAAAGGATTCCTGTTTCCAAGATCCGGTATTCACATTAAAGAAAAAGAGCGGATTCTTTTTGGGCAGATACCCAAAGGTTCCGTAAATTTCGCTTATCCCAAAGAGGGTGGAAAACAGCATCCCCTGCTCCCGACACCAACGGTGGGCCTGTTCCAAGAGCAAACGCATATAACCTTTTCCCCTTTCGTCAGGATGTACACACACTTCGGCAACTCCGGCAACCCGCACTTCTCCTGCTTCAGTTCCCAGTCGCTTATCATGAACCGCTACCTGCGCAACCAGGGCACCGGCCGCATTCCGAAGTATCCAGCGGTGGGCCGGAAGTTCATAATTAAATCGTTGATACCGGAAGGTCTCATCCGAAAAACAGAGACCGAGCAGTTCCCGGATTTCCCGGTCGAGATCCCGGGTGACGGTCGGGTCGTAAATATAATTGGGAAACATAGGAAAAAAGAAATAAGTTGAGTGATCCGTAAATGATATCCTGAACCCACCATTCAAGGTTCAATGTTGAGCGTTCATCGTTCATCCGCCTCTCTCTTCCCTTTAACTCTCCGCCAGCACCGGTGGCAGTTTATCCGCATGCGCCGGAACTTCCTCCACCAATGCCGTCGCGACTTTGGATCCGTCGAGTCCTTCCAGTTTGGCATGATACTCCAAAACCAAACGGTGTTGGAGAACCGGAACCGCCACCGCTTTGATATCTTCATAACTCACATTTTCCCGACCCTGCATCAAAGCCCGCGCGCGGCCGGCAGCGGCCAGCCCAATTGCAGCCCGGGGACTGGCGCCGTATTTAATGGATTTTGAAGCTTCCGACTCTCCTTTATGACTGGCATGCACCAGGCGGGCAATGTAGTTGGCCACCACTTCCGGCAAATAGATTCTTTTCACCAACTGCATGACTTCTTGAAGCTCTTGAGGTTTTAAAATTTCCGCCCCCTTCGCCTCTTCACCCAACTGACGGTTTTCCACAATTCGTTGTAACACAGCCGCCCCGCCCGCATGAATATTCAGTTTAAACAGAAAGCGGTCCAACTGGGCTTCAGGTAGCGGATAGGTGCCTTCCAGTTCAATCGGATTCTGAGTCGCCAATACAAAAAACGGCTCTGGCAAAGCATGACGCTCTCCCATAGAAGTGACCCGATGCTCCTGCATCGCCTCCAACAGGGCCGATTGGGTTTTCGGACTCGCACGATTGATTTCGTCCGCCAAGACCAACTGACTGAACAAGGGTCCGGGCTGAAAAATAAATTTCCGTTCACCATCCACATCCTGCAACATCGGATTCCCGGTAATATCCCCCGGCAAAAGGTCCGGCGTAAATTGAATACGTTTGGATTCCAAACCCAGCACTTTACTCAAGGCGCGCACCAATTCGGTTTTCCCCAGTCCGGGCAGGCCTTCCAGCAAAAGATGTCCGCGGGCAAGCAAACAGATGACGACCTGGTCAATCAAAGGCTCTTGACCAAACAGAACCTGATTCAATTCCGACCGTACCTGCGCCAGCTTTTCCGATGTGGCTTTTAATTCAATTTCAGTGAGTGCTTCGGTATTCATTTGGTGTTTGTCCTCGTTATTTAAAAAATTCTTTTAGTACTTTTTGTTCCGCAGGCAGCACATCCTGATCCCAGACCACTTCTCCGCTCCCCCCTTCCGTTGCGACCGCGCCCCCCGTGGCAGCCTCAACTTCCCGTTCATCCCCATGTTCCGTTTCCCGTACCTCCAACAGGTCACCCATCCGGGCATTTTCTATGTGGCCGGGATCCAGAGCCATCGGCACCACCGGTTCAACCGAAGTTTCAAAATCCCGCAAAGTAAGATCAGAAGGTCCTCCCCCCCGGGTAATCCCGCCCCTGCCGGGAAAGTCTCCGTCCATTGAAATCAGGCCGGCAGCCATCAGCGCCTGTTCCATTGCTTCCGCGTTCTGCATCAGTTCCTGTTCAAGCTGTTGCAACTGCGCCTGATCCATTTGCTGAAGTTGAGTTAAATCCACTTCACGGAGTTGTTGTAATAGGTTCTGGTTCATTTGCAGGCCGCCCTGTCCCATCTGCTCACGCATTTGCTGCAAGTATTCCTGCATGGCTTGTTGCTGGGTATGGGTCAACTGATCTTTCCCCGTATCCGCCAACTGCAAAAGTTTCGATGTTTGATTCATGGCCTGCATCAAACGTTCTGAATCCGTGCGCATACGGCTCCGCAGACGGTCGGTTGCTTCCAGGGTACTGGGATCATACCATTCCTCCATTGGTTTTTTCCGCAACTGCTCTAACTCCCTTTTTAAAGCTTGGGTGGCGTCTTCTTCGACCAAATCCTGTTCTTCGAGTTCATCCGCCAACGCTTCCAGCGTCTTCCAGTCCGGAGGCTCCATACGGGTGGTATCGGTTTTGAGCGTTTCGGGAGGCAAGGGCAAATACACGGCCGCACATAAAAACAGAGCTCCCAACAGTAAAGGTCCTAAAAAATAACCGGGCTTCACTTTAAGGGGGATGGGGTCTTCCGGCAAATCCGGCCAGGCTCCGACTCCCCGCCAAGCCGACACCAGCCGGTGGTTTAATTTCCATCCCACATCCAATCTGGAAAAAGCGCTTTCCCAATTCAGGCGCTTGTCCGCCATTTTGCTTAGGGCTCCTAGAGCCGAAACAATCACAAAACCCGCCCCCAGAAACCAAGCCGGATCCGTATCCACTTTTTGCAGTCGCAACAGCCATACCAACAACCCGCACAACGCCATGCTTAAAACCAACCAAGGGGAAAAATACGTCCAAAACCAGCCCAGATTCACCCGCAAACACATTGCATTCGCTTTGCGTTTCCAATCTACTGGAATGGAGGAGGAGGGTTGATTCACGTGGAATTTATGTACAAAAACTTTTCAGAATACCAGCGTAACTTGCCGATGTTCACGAAAAAGCAAATTGGGCTGTAAGCAAAACCCCACCCTTCCTGACAAATATGCACTCGGCAAACAGTCCCCTCCCCATTTTCATGACAAACAAAGCCCTTCTCCCACTCGATGCCCATAACCTTCGCCTGCAGGAAAATGTACATCCTGAAAACTGGCAAAATCCGGAGCCTTCCGGAAACTATAATCTGGTGGTGATCGGTGCGGGAACCGCCGGGCTGGTCACCGCATCGGCAGCCCCCGGATTGGGCGCAAAAGTGGCATTAATTGAACGGTCCCTGATGGGCGGCGACTGTTTAAATGTGGGCTGCGTTCCCTCCAAAGGAATCATTGCTTCCGCGCGAAGGGCGGCCGCGGTAAATCACGCTGAAGACTTCGGGGTGAATGTGCCCGAGGGGGTGGATATTGATTTCGCCAGGGCCATGGAGCGGATGCGGAAATTACGGGCCGACATCTCTCCCGCTGATTCAGCGCAACGCTACAGGGACATGGGCATCGATGTATTTTTGGGGCAGGCAAAATTTTTGGATGCCAACACCGTGGAAGTGGATGGCAAAAGACTGTCCTTCAGTAAGGCGGCCATATGCACCGGCGCCCGGGCCGCAGACCCGGAAATTCCGGGTCTGGATGAAGTGGCGTATTTAACCAATGAAACCCTTTTCTCTCTGACGCAACTCCCCGAACACCTCGCTATCGTGGGTGCCGGACCTGTCGGTTGTGAAATGGCCCAAACCTTTGCCCGACTGGGTTCATCCGTATCCTTAATCACTTCAAAACGTGGTGTTTTGCCGAATGAAGATCCTGAAGCCTCAGATCTGATCAAGAACGCATTGCAAGCAGACGGTGTCCGCATCCTGACTGAAGGGAAAAACCTTCAAGTGAAGAAAGTTGATGATGGAATCCAATTAAAAATCGGCGAAGAATCCCTGTTTGCCGATCAGCTCTTGATTGCCATAGGGCGCAAACCCAATATCGAAGGCCTCCAGCTCGATGCCGCCGGCGTCACCGCAGACGATAAAGGCGTGCTCGTAAATGAGCGTTTACAAACTTCCAATAAAAATGTTTTTGCAGCCGGGGATGTATGTTCTGATTATAAGTTCACCCATGCCGCAGATTTTATGGCCCGGAATCTTATTCAAAATGCCCTCTTTTTCGGGAGAGCGAAAACTAAAAGTTTGCTCATCCCCTGGTCCACCTACACCGAACCCGAACTGGCGCAAGTGGGCCTCACGCCCCTGGAAGCAAACGTAAAAGGAATTGCCATCGACAGTTTTAAACAAGACTTCGCCCATGTGGACCGCTCCCTATTGGATGGTGAAAGCGAGGGCTTTGTAAAAGTACATGTTAAAAAAGGAAGCGATCAAATCCTGGGCGCTACCGTGGTGGGTGCAAACGCGGGAGACCTTATTTCGTTTTACACCCTGGCGATGAACAACAAAATCGGACTCAAGGGGTTGGCGGGCACCATCTTTCCTTATCCCAGCCATGCGGAAGCGGTACGGAAAACAGGCGACCTCTACAACCGGACCCGATTGACCCCTACAGTGAAAAGCCTGATGGAAAAGTTTCTTTCCTGGCGGCGGTAAAAAATACTTTCGGACTTTCGACTTTGCGTGAGGCTCAGCTTACAAAAAAACTTATCTTTCAATTTTAAAGACCAGCGCACTCAAAGGAGGCAAGGTCAAATTAATAGAATGCGTTTTACCCATCCAGGAGATGTTGTCGCTGTGAACACCC
The DNA here is from genome assembly GCA_937127435.1 of uncultured Verrucomicrobiota bacterium. Lineage (GTDB taxonomy): Bacteria > Verrucomicrobiota > Kiritimatiellia > SS1-B-03-39 > UBA6053 > UBA6053. Next base: position 18,179 of record CAKZLZ010000001.1, read on the forward strand.
CCGCCATTGCCCATATTGCTTCCGCCATAGGCATCCGCATCGGTATTCAGAATCTCTTTATAATATCCGGGTTTCGGGACACCCAAACGATAATTCTCACGGGGTACCGGAGTAAAGTTTAATGCCACAACCACCTGCTCACTGGCATCTTTGCCTTTCCGGATATACGAAAGCACACTTTGCTGGCTGTCATGTAAATCTATCCATTCAAATCCGGCACCGTCAAAGTCGAGTTCGTGCAAAGAGGGCTCTGAAACATGAAGTCCGTTGAGGTCCTTTACCAAATTGCGCAGTTTAAAATGAGGATCGTATTGGGTGAGATGCCATTCCAGCTGTTCGCCATCCTGCCACTCGGTCCACTGACCAAATTCGCAGCCCATAAACAGAAGTTTTTTGCCGGGATGAGTCCACATGTAGGCGTACAGCAAGCGCAAGTTGGCGAATTTCTGCCACACATCTCCGGGCATTTTGTCCAACATGCTTTTCTTGCCGTGCACCACTTCATCGTGAGAGAAAGGTAAAATAAAGTTTTCGTTAAACGCATAAATCAAAGAGAAAGTAATTTCGCCATGATGATGCTTGCGATGAATGGGTTCCTGTTGAATGTACTCCAGGGTGTCATTCATCCAGCCCATGTTCCACTTTAATCCGAAACCGAGCCCGCCCAAATAAACCGGACGGCTCACCATCGGCCAGGAGGTGGACTCCTCCGCAAAGGTGAGGAAGCCGGGAAATTCCCGATGCACTATTTCATTAAATTTCTTTAAAAACGAAACCGCGCCCAGATTTTCGCGTCCGCCAAATTCATTGGGCACCCAATCCCCCTCATCCCGGCTGTAGTCCAAGTATAACATACTGGCCACCGCATCCACCCGGATGCCGTCGAGGTGATACACTTCCGCCCAGAACATTGCAGAACTCAGTAAAAAGGTCCGCACTTCATTCCGGTCGTAGTTAAAAATCAAGGTTCCCCAATCACGATGTTCCCCTTTGCGGGGGTCGGAGTGCTCATACAAATGGGAACCATCAAATTGTCCCAGACCATGGGGGTCCTTGGGGAAATGGGCCGGCACCCAATCCAGGATCACACCAATGCCTTCCTGATGGCAGCGGTCCACAAAATGTTTGAAATCATCCGGGGATCCGAAACGGGAGGTCACCGCAAAATATCCCAGGGTTTGATAGCCCCAGGATCCGTCAAAAGGATGCTCGGTAATCGGCATCATTTCAATATGGGTGAAGCCCAGACTCTTCACGTAGGGCAACAGATCTTCTGCCAATTCGTGGTAGGTCAAAAAGCGCTCTTCCCCGTTTTCAGCGATCCGTTTCCAGGATCCGAGATGACACTCGTAGACGGAGATGGGCTGATTCAATGGATCCGGCTGGGCTTTACGATCGGCCATCCATTTTTCATCTTTCCAGTCGTAGGCATGTATATCCCAAACCCGGGAGGCGGTACGGGGACGCAGTTCACCCGCAAAAGCGTAAGGGTCGGCTTTATGCTGAATGCCGCCACCCTGTCCGCGGACTTCAAATTTATATAAATCATTCAATCCCAGGCCGGGGATAAACAAAACCCAAATGCCGGACCCGCCAAGACTCTGCATACTGTGCGTGCGGCCGTCCCAACGGTTAAAATTGCCGATGACACTCACCCGCTCCGCGCAAGGCGCCCAAACCGCAAAACTAACCCCGGAGACGCCATTGATTTCCACAGCATGCGCCCCCATATAATCGTAGGTACGATAATGCGTGCCTTCCCCAATCAGGTAGAGGTCCGTATCCGGTATACGGATATGATATGCGTCCGCATAGGGATCTTCAACAGTTCGGGTTTCCGTATCGCGTTCTTCAACCTGTAGCTGGTAGTGATCGGGTAGCGTTTCAAAGGAAGCTTCAAACACGCCGTGCGGATGCACTTTTCCGGCAGCCAGCGCTTTGCCGTCACTGATCACCTGCACGGAAGCGGCATGCGGATAAAAACACCGAATCACTCCGGAATTCCCTTTGGAGGCCACTTTTCCTAACACCCCATAGGGATTGTAATGTCGGGCTTCAACCAATCGGCTGATATCTTCAGGATAAGCGGGAGTTTTGGGTGTTTTTTTCTTGGTTGCCATAAGGGATTCTCTTTTCGATACTTCAGACATCATTGCATTTGACAGAGGCATCGTCAAACATTCAACCACATCAAGATGCAGTTAGACAAGCCGAGGAAAAGGACTTGTTTTTAGACCTCTGAAGCCTAAAGATCCTGCATGCATAATCCCAAACCCCTTAAAATCCTTGTAACGGGCGGCTCCGGCTTTATCGGCAGCAATCTCATAAAATTGCTCATTGAAGAAAAAGGATGTGAAGTCATCAATCTTGACAAACTGACCTATGCAGGAAATCCGGAGTCCCTCAAAGAGGTTGAGAACTCTAAAAAGTACAACTTTGCCCAAATCGACCTATGCGATGCACCTGGAGTGCAAGCGCTATTCAAAGATCACCAGCCCGACGCCGTAATGCATCTTGCGGCCGAGAGCCACGTCGACCGCTCCATCGATGGTCCCGGAGATTTCATTCAAACCAATGTGGTGGGCACCTTCACCTTGCTTCAAGCGGCTTTGGACTATTGGCGCGGCCTTGAAGGCGCACCGAAAGAATCCTTCCGCTTTTTACATGTGAGTACGGATGAAGTGTACGGATCTTTGGATCCGGATGCCCCGGGATTCAATGAGCGCACAGCCTACGATCCCCACTCCCCTTACAGCGCAAGCAAAGCCTCGTCCGATCATTTGGCCCGGGCTTGGGCCGACACCTACGGACTGCCCGTACTGGTCACCAATTGTTCCAACAACTATGGCCCCTGTCAGTTTCCTGAAAAACTTATCCCGGTGGTGATTCTCAAATGCCTGCACAACGAAGAGATCCCGGTGTACGGCAAAGGAGAAAACATTCGTGATTGGTTGTATGTTGGAGATCATGCGGAAGCCCTCTACACCGTCCTTTGCGACGGTAAAACCGGTGAGACCTACAACATTGGCGGAAACAACGAACGTCAAAACATCGAACTGGTGACCACGCTCTGCACCATTCTGGATGAGCTCAAACCGGGAACGCGACCCTATGCGGAAAACATCCGTTATGTCACCGACCGGCCCGGCCACGATATGCGATACGCCATTGATGCCTCCAAAATTTCCAATGAACTGAACTGGCAGCCCAAAGAATCCTTTGAAAGCGGATTCCGGGAAACCGTCCAGTGGTAGCTGGACCACCAGACC
>CAKZLZ010000002.1 GCA_937127435.1 uncultured Verrucomicrobiota bacterium
TCCCATACTGTATTTGAAATGTAGGGGGTCATGTCATTCAAATCATAGCGCGGATTGGTGGCCATGGCGAGGACCTCTCCATTGCGGGGATCCAGGACAACCATCGATCCGGTTTCTTCATCCAGAATCCGCTCGCAGAGCCGTTGAATCTTTGCGTTAATGGTGAGTTGAACATCCTGACCGGGTACCGAAGGCTTTTCCGCTTCGAGGTTGTAGCGGTACGATGCAGCATCAATCCGCACCAGTTCTCCGCCGGCTTCCCCGCGCAATTTCTCGTCCAGGACCAACTCCAGCCCGGCTTTTCCTTCCATCTCATTGATGTAAAAATCGTAGCTTTCCTCTTCAGATCCCCCCATGCCGCCGCGGCCCACATAGCCAATGGTTTGGGCTAAAAGATCGCTGTAGGGATAGGTGCGGACCGGTTCGGTCAGCAGGTCCATGCCCACCTGGGGGCCCACCCGTTCCGCCCAGCGGGCGAGGGTGATGTCATCCAAATCTTCCCAGGCGATCAGGGGAAGCAGACGTTTGGTGTGGTAATGGTTTTCGATCGTTTTCCGGGTGAGTTTCCTTGGTGCCTCAATTTTGGCGGCGACTTCATCCAGAAGTTTTTCAATCCGGTCAATGGTTTTGGAAGGGTGGCCGGGGACCCGGAGTTCTTCAAAATACAAGGCCACACTAACCGAAGGACGGTTGTCGGCCAAGGCAATGCCGTTGCGGTCAAAAATGCGTCCGCGGCTTCCGGGATGACGGATCCGCCGGAGGCTTTGTTTATGAATGGTTTCTTCGAAGGTGTGTCCCTGCACCACTTGCAGGTTCCACAAAAAGACCAGAAGTCCCCCTTGCACTGCCAACAACAATCCCAACATCAAACGGATACGGAGTTTGGATTGACTGCTTTTGTTTTGGGGTTTCATCTTAGATTTCCCCCCGATTTACATTGCCGAGGGCCCGGTCCAGCTTTTCGATACTGAAATAGACCACAGGAAAGGTCACGATGCCGAGCAGAGACATGCCCAGGGATTTGGACATCACAAAAGAAAATGAAACCCCGGTTCTTAAACCCGCCCCCACCAATAAAATGTAGAGGATCATGGTGACGATAACAGATGCGCCAATGCCCATAATCACGTGGGTAAACCAATGTTCGCCGAAGACGCGGTCCCGGAATTGATTGACCAGGAGGCCGACGAAAACGAAAGCCAAAACCGAAAATCCGACCGGGATGGGTCCTAAACTGTCCTGTAAAAGACCGGCCAGAATGGAAGCTTCGAGCACTTGAAAGGTGACCCGGCTGAGTGCGTAGTACAGCACCACGCCCAGCAGGAGAGGGGCTTTGGCCTGACCCAAACTATGCCATGCGGGAACCACGGCCTGAATCATGGCGCAGGTGAACATGGAAACCCAGAGGACCAAACGGTTCATCGCAGATCCTCCGGTTTTTGTGCGACCAGAAAGACCACATCCAACTGGCTTAAATCCACTGCCGGTTCGACTTCCGCGCTTTGATGGAGCCCGTTGGCGTCCAAGGTAACGGATTCAATGCTGCCGACTTTAATTCCTTTGGGGAAAACCCCTCCCAGGCCGGATGTGTAAATTTCATCGCCGCGTTGCACTTTGATATTTTTATTGATGAAGGTCAGTTTGCAGAGCACACGTCCCCGCCAGGAGAGGCCCTGACCGCTGAGAATGGCAAAAACACTTTTGTCGCCGATTTGTACAGCCACCCGGCAGGCGGGATCCGAGATCAGCAGCACATCGGCGGTGCGACCTGAAACTTCGCTGACTTTGCCCACCAGACCCTGATCGTTGAGTACGGCCAGATTGGGTTGCACCATGGGGGAGCCGTCATGTTGAATGCGGACGGTTTGCCACCAGCCGCTGATATCCCGGGCCAGTACCGAGCAGGCGATAAGGTTGCGTTCCTGCCGTTTTTGAAAGCCCAGTTGTTGGCGGAGAAGGTAATTCTGTTCGCGAAGTTCGTCCAGTTCCGAAAGTTTCTGGCGGAGGAGCATGACCTCCTGCTGCAGTTCCTGGTTTTTCTCGGGGAGGCCTCCCCAACCGCGAATGGCGTTACCGGCGCCGCGCAATCTTTGCGCATAGGAAGAGGCCAGCTCCTGCAGAGGAGCCAGCACATCGCGGGTCGTGTTTTTCAACGCCCTGCTTGCCGGCGAGGGGAGGTTGAGAATGATCAATAAGATCACTCCCAGTCCCAGCCAGAATATCAAACCTTTCCTTTTCACTTTGTTGTTCCTGGTTAGAGGAACCGACAATCAGTGGTGGAAAAGGGGATTAACTTAATTTTATTGGAAGCGCAGCCTTATCGTTCGGCTGCCGCGTTTTTGCGCAGAAGATTGATTTCATTGAGGACCACACCGGTACCTTCGGCCACCGCACTCAGCGGATCGTCGGCCACGTGTACCGGGAGGCCGGTTTGTTCGGCAATTAAGGTGTCGAGTCCCCGTAAGAGGGCCCCGCCACCGGCCAGAACCAGTCCCCGGTCCACCAAATCGGCAGACAATTCCGGAGGACAGCGCTCCAGCGTAATGCGAACCGCTTCCACAATGGTGGAGACCGGTTCCATTAATGCTTCACGAATTTCTTCACTGGTGACCATCAGTGTTTTCGGCAGACCGTTTACTTGGTCCCGGCCTTTGACTTCCATGGTCATTTCTTCTTCCATTGCGTAAGCGGATCCGATTTCAATTTTGATATTTTCGGAGGTACGCTCACCAATCATTAAGTTATAAACCCTTTTCATGTATTGGATGATTGCCTCATCCATTTCATCACCACCGACACGGACACTACGGCTGAACACAATTCCGGCAAGGGAGATCAGGGCCACCTCGGTGGTACCCCCTCCAATGTCGACAATCATATTCCCCGCAGGCTCTTGCACGGGAAGACCCACGCCAATCGCCGCCGCCATCGGTTCTTCAACTAAATATACTTCTCGTGCCCCGGCACGTTCGGCGGATTCCTTTACCGCCCTTTTTTCTACTTCGGTAATCCCAGAGGGCACGGCGATGATGACCCGGGGCTTCACCATACGTTTGTTGTGCACTTTACGGATAAAATACTTTAACATCGCTTCTGTGATGTCAAAATCTGCAATCACCCCCGCCCGCAGCGGCCGAATGGCCACAATATTTCCGGGGGTGCGTCCCAGCATCCTTTTCGCTTCTTCGCCTACCGCCAACACTCTGTTTGTAGAGGATTGAACCGCCACCACTGAAGGTTCGCGTAGCACAATGCCCCGGTCTTTTGCATACACCAGAGTGTTTGCTGTGCCGAGGTCGATACCGATGTCGTTGGAGAAGAGGCCGAAGAGCCGGGAAAACATGTTTAAAGCCTTAATTTGTAAATCTTTGAATGAGCGGGCACTATGTGGATAAATGGCGCTGTGGTCAAGTGCAAAGGGATGCTATTGAAGCCCTGGTTTTGATTGGCCGAATCAGGATTTTCCGGATGCCCGGCCGCCGCTCACGACGGCCGGGGATGTTGATTCATGCAAGGGTTGTGGCGTATCTTCGTTCCAAAGGGGTTCCGGATATTTTAAGAGCCATCAATCGAAATCGATATCGACATCGAATTTCCGCTCATCCAGGATCTAAGTTTCCTATCGTTTGTGTCATTCCCGCCGAACCATCCATTTACGCAGGCGGGGAGGGATCTGTCCGTTAAGGGGCTGTTGATTTATTTGGAACGACCATAATTTTACCGCTCATATTTCACTTAAATAGTGACTGATTCGTGTGAAATTCGTGTAGAGGAGTGGTTTTCAGTATTTCTTCGAAATAAATGAACAGGCCCTTCACCCGGATTTCGTATTTACGGTTCCTGAAGGGCAGATCGGAAAGAGCACTTCAAATTGTTCTTTGCGTAAAGGGTTCAGTTTGGTGATCGACGAATGAGGCTGATTTTTTATACTGCAATAATGCAGATGACGGGGTGACGAAAAAGGGAATTCTCCGATAAATTCATCAGTAAATTCACCCATAAATTCACTGGTAAATTTACGTTTGGGGGTATTGAGTTTTTCTATGAAATCTAACTCCCTGCCCATCAGGAATTTACAAAATCATATACGAACGGCTAAATTTACTGTCGTTTAACATATCGTTATCAACATCAAATGAAGAGTGAAGAAGAAAGGTTAGCTTACGGTAGAAAATCGTGCTTGTTCATGGCTATCTTGCTCGGGTTGTTCTTCGGCCCAATAACGTTGAAAACTTTGCGTGACTATTACTTTTCCGTAACAGTAGACGCTGAGTCATATCAGGATTTTTTGAAAATTAAGTCCGATATTATACAAATTGATTTTGAAGATGGTGACCTTTCATATCGTGAGTACGTAATTAAAACTTATGGTGAAAAGTATGCGCTTCTAAAATCTAAAACATTTGAAGGAAGAGAGGAATATGGCATTATTATTTTGAACACCTCTCCAAACAATTTTCCTGGAAGAGGATGCCACCTTTTATACCCCGGAGGGTTGATGACATGGTTGACTCCAGGTACTATAAAAGAAATGTGGGACGATAAAATAAACTGAAAATCAAAGCCACAAAGATAACAATCCACGCCAATGAACAAGTCATTGCGTGCCACCATTCGCGCGACTGTGTCGCGCGAATGGTGCGGCGTTGAGGTTCGCTTCGCTTCCTCCTCTGGCTGGTCCGCGCTCCCGCGCGAACAAGCCGTCGGAGCCGACATTCAGCTTGCCAAATCCCGCTGTGCGGTATTGTGTCAATCTGAATGCGGCTCAACACCGCACCATTATGCACACAGAGTACTTAAGGTGAATTATGGATTATATTGATTGGGGTGACTTTCAAAAGGTTGATATTCGCGTTGGAACCATTGTCGATGTAGAAGACTTTCCAGAAGCTCGCCGACCTGCTTACAAGTTACAGGTAGATTTTGGGGAAGAGCTTGGTATTAAAAAATCTAGTTCGCAAATCACTGATTTATACACTAGAGAAGACCTGTTGGGTAAGCAGGTGCTGGCCGTCGTAAACTTCCCACCAAAACAAATTGGCCCCATCATGTCTGAATGTTTAGTCACTGGGTTGTACCGTCCTGATGGTTCTGTTGTGCTTTCAACCGTTGATATGGAGCTACCTAATGGAACCAGGCTGGCATAACAAAGCACTCAAGCGGACTTGCGCTAACGCGCCAAAGTCTGATTCAAAACGTTAAAGGATATGAAACGAAGAATACAAGTTTTGGTCCTGCTTCTGATTCTTTCCGGATGTGTGATGCATGATCGTAGCGAGGAGTTACCACAAATGATTTACGTGGGCGGAGATGTTCGTGAACCCGGGAAATATGCACTCGTCAGTGATATGACGGTCCGAGATGCTATTGATGCAGCAGGTGGATTCACGGAGTGGGCCAGTGCGGTCCAACTTAAAAGAGGAACGAACTTGGTGTATAGGGCATATGGACGAAGATTGTTTGACGGAAGAGAACCGCTTCATCAACAACTCCAGAAAAACGATCTGATTTTCGTGGAGCACACTTATTGAAGATAAGAATTGTCAACAAAGCACTGCAGGTTATTCTTAATTCGTAATATTTTTGACTGTAACCCTTGGCGCATTCAAACAGAAGAATTCAAACCATTGGTGCACACAGACCTACACTGATAAAACCCCAATGGAAGATGCTTTAAATCCCAACCGGAATATCATCATGGGCTGTATAGGCTTGAGGTTCCGTAGTCTAACCGTTCAGTCCAATACATGATGAATCAAATTATATCCGACCCCGCATTCCGTACACTTGGGGATGCGAATTCTCTTTGGAAGCTCTGCTGTCATGAGGGCGTTCAAATCTCCCCCCGGGTTCATGGGGCGGTGTTGACTCTCGATATCTCGAATACTCAGGCTGCCAACTGGCATGGGGAATTGCGGTATGCGCCCTTTGAAGTTGCGTCCTCCCATAAATATACCGTGGTTTTTTCGGCCAGGGCGAAGCATGCGTTCACCTTCAGTGTATGGCTTGGCCGGATGAGGGCACCGCATGCATCCATCGTTCCGGAAGAGAATCATTTTGGAGAAAAAAGGATGACGGCCGCGTGGCAAAGCTTTTCGCATACATGGACCCCGAATGCAACGGAGCCTCTGGCGCGCTTGAATTTTGTACTGGGTCAGATTGATAACGTTGTAGAAATCAAATCAATCAGACTAACCTGCAGGCCGAACGGGGCCGCAGGGGCAAAGGGCTAAAGCGCGTTGAGGTTGGGAAGACTTCCGTAGGCGATGCGCACGCGGCCGGCTTTCCTGGCGTCAAAAGGGGGGAGGACTTGTATTTCACTTGCGCTGCAGGCTATTAAATCCGTAGCCAGAACTTCCTGGCTGGGGATGAAGTGGTGAGCAAACGCAACTGCCGGGGCGTATGGCATGGATTCCCATACTTTTCAGCGACTCGTCATGGACGTACGGGTTTGAATGAGGGTGATTATCAAAACGGAGCCGATCCCTATGCCATGCCGTACCGCGGAGTGGTCTCCAATGTCTTCAATGAAAATCAACCCGACCCCTTGGTTCTCATCCGAATTCTCGAGCGATATTCTCGGGGGGTCATTTTTCCCCGCGATAAAAACCAGTTGGAGAAATGGGGCGATGAATTAAAGCCCAACTCAAAGGCGATTTCCTTGATTTGCATGTCCGTCTCGCTCAAGGCATGCCGTGCAAGTTCCAGTAACCGCTTCTGGTAATAACGGTATGGCGAAATGCCGACCTCCTCTTTAAAAATCTGGTTCATTTGATTCAGACTTAAGCCACATTGCTGTGCTAATTCTTTTTCTGAAAATTTTGCCCGCTGAGGCCAGTCTTCGATAATGGTCAAAGCCTGCACGACCCGGGAATCACGCTTGTGCATCCGGTTTGGCTCATTTCCATTCTCTCTCATCACAATGATATATTCTGCCAACCATCCCAGAAACGCCGATTCCAACCGGTAGTTATCCTGCAGAGAAAGCCGGCTGCGTCCAATCATTAAAGAGCCGGAGGTTGGAACCCATTGCCGGAATTGCTCCACGAGGCGATTCGCTGCGGTCTTCAACTTGGGATACTTTCGTGCCTTCAGCACCAATGCCGCCTCCCGGTCAAATAACGCCATCCCGCCACGCAGCCGCACGTCAAACCAGATGGAGATCAACCGGGTTCCTGACTCAAAATGCTGGATGCCGGCACAGGATGGCAACAAATACCATTCTCCCGCCTCTACCCGGGTGGACTCTCCTTTGAACTCCACGGTGACCGCACCTTTCTCAATCAACCACGCTAATGTGTAGCCCTCCGCACGGATCCCCGAATCGAGAAAATAAGACTCCACTACCCGTTCGGTCGCCCATACCAAGCGATGCTGACATGCATCGAATAACTGGTCCGCCCGTTGTAAAACGTTAAACATAACAGTTATAATATGTAATTTATTAGTAACTTTATGCAAGCCATTTCATTTGTCATTTCATTGCCGCCTCCCCAAAATAGTTTGAGAAATCAGAAACCCGAACCATGAGGTAAAAAATGAAAACGTCTCTTATCATCTTCAGCATCACCACTCTGTTCACTTTGCAGTCCCTTTCTGCGGCAGCATTGATGGTGAATTTCCGTGCCACCGGTGGACCAACCCTCGCAAACCTGACCAACAGTCCGTTGCACGCAGATCAAGCCGGATTTTCCGACACCGTCTGGAACAATACCGGTACCGGCGATGTGGCCGCTGACGATTTGCTCTGGTCTGACAATACCACGGCCACTGGGGTTGCGCTGAACCTTGGAGCGGTTACCGATTCAACCTCCTCTCAAGTGGTAGATCTCTCCACAAATCCCAGTACAGCCAATAATCTCGGTAGTCAAACAAGCACAGGAATCTATACCGGGGACTCCGTCGGCAAAGGAGGAATTTTTAATGGCATATCCAGTACCCCGGAAAAAGGACTGGGTCTGCAAATCACCGGCTTGGGTGCCGGCACCTACGACATCTACCTTTCCAGCCGAAATACCAACTCCACAACCCCTGCCTATCCGTTGACCTATGCCTTGTATGCGGGCACGTCCGGTACCGCAGGTAATTTTAACTATTCCACCTACGACAGTGCGTCCATTACCTTTTCCGGAACCGGAGATGCGACATCGGCCTGGGTGGAAGCAGGCGCTTCAGAAGACAACTACGCCAAATTCACCGTCACGCTGGATACTGATGATGTGCTTAATATCGCAGCCGATGGTACGGCGCGGGGCTTCCTCAACTCCATGCAAATCATTGCGATCCCGGAGCCTTCATCCGTTGTGCTGATGATCTGCGGAGGTATCACGTTTCTTTTTTGCCGCCGGAAAATGTCCTGATATCTAAACAAAGCAACCTCGTTCATCCGGCAAGCACAAGCCTCTTCTCCCAACCCCAGCATCTAAAATAGACAGCAGTGAAACCACCTGCGGTTTCAGAAAATGGTTTTGTCAGAGCTTCAGCCGCTTGAAGATGGGTTCGGGGATGGCGCGGATGATCCACATGATGAAGCGCCAGAATCCCGGCACGTAGACCACATCGCATTTTCCGCGGGTGATGGCTTTATGAATGCAGGCACCGGCTTTGGCGGCGGAGGCAAAGAGGGGACCTTTTTCGATGTCCGCGGTCATGGGGGTATCCACAAAGCCGGGCAACAGGGTGATGACCCGTACGCCGTGGGGCTGGAGCCGGTTCCGCAGTCCTTGCAGAAAAAGGATGACCCCGCCTTTGGCACTTCCGTATATGTAGTTGCTTTGTCGCCCGCGCAATCCGGCAACCGATGAGATCACGGCGAGGGTGCCGCTTCCTTTGGCCTGCATGCGGGTGGCGATCCGGCTGCTTAAGTCAATGACGGACCCGAAATTGGTACACATCTCCCGGCGAATACCCGCGGGGTCATTTTCGAGGGCTTCTTGATCCGGAAGGCTTCCGTAGGCGATGAGCACACGGTCGACCTCTCCGGCTTCGTCCAATAAAGCGTCGAAGGTGTCGGCTTTTGATGCATCGAAGGGGGGGAGAACCTGTATTTCACTTGCGCCGCGGACTTTTAAATCTTTGGCCAGAATTTCAAGACGTTCCGGATCACGGGCGGCCAGAATCAGTTTGTCGCCGTCTGCAGCCAATAATCGGGCGGTTTGTTCGGCCATGGCGGAGGTGGCACCGAGGATGAGGGTGGTATGTGTCATAAAATAGGGAGCGCGGGCACTCTTGCCCTGGCGTATATGGGGTTGTGATGGTTTTATGAATGTTTCAAAATTTATACGAAGAATTATCCGCTGGGGCAAGAGTGCCCGCGCTCCATTCTCCTCCAGAATGAACTGCTGAAGGCGGGGTCGATGTGGGGGATGAATTGATCCAGATTCGGGGTGAAGGTCCGGAAATCTTCTCCGCGCATGCGGGCATCCTTGGCGGGGTAGAGGGCGCCGCCGCTTGCCATGACAATTTCATCCAGGCGGGTCATGAGGGCGAGGGTTTCCGGGCCCCGGTTGGGGAAATCCATGGCCAGGGTAACCCCGGGCCGGGGAAAGCTGAGCAATCCTTCCGGCGGAAGATCTCCGAAAACTTTGAGTACATTCAGGAAAGATGCCTGACCGCTTTGGGAAATATGTTCGAGGATTTCGCGGATGGGCCCGCCGTCTCCCACCCGGGGGACTACGCATTGGTATTGGAAAAATCCTTTTTTACCATAAAAGCGGTTCCAGCGGTCTGCGACATCTAGAGGATAGAAAAACGGTAAAAAGTGTTCGCGTCCCTGATGACGATCACCCCGTAATTTATGGGAATAGGCGTAGTTAAAGGCTTTGATAAAAGGTTTCCGCAGGAACCAGGAAGGGGCATTGCAGGGAACCGGCAACATGGGCTTTTTCTTCCAGGTCAAATCCGTTGGCTCCTCGAGATGATTGCCGCGGATGAAAATGCCGGATCCCAGGGAGGTGCCACTGGCCAATCCGTCCAGCCAGGCCACACAGTATTCATGGGTGTCATGGGTTTCATCGGCCAAGGCAAAGAAATCACCCAGGTGCCGCATTCGGACTTGTTCCGATGCGATCAGAGGGGAAACGATGCGTTTTAATTGCAGGGTGGCCCGGGTGATGAGTCCGGTGAGTCCGAGTCCGCCGATGGTGGCGTGGAAGCGCTCTTGGTTTTCGCTACGTGAGCAAAGCTGCCGGGTTTCGTCTGAGCGCAGGAGTTCAAAATCGAGGACACAGGTACTGAAACAACCCGCTTTATGATGATTCTTTCCATGCACGTCATTGGCGATGGCGCCGCCCACAGTGACAAAGCGGGTGCCGGGCGTCACCGATAGAAACCATCCCATGGGGCTGACCTTTTCGAGGATTTCCGCAAGGGAAACACCGGCTTCACATTGCAGGATGCCGGATTCAGGGTCGAAAGCGATCCAATGGTCCAGTCCCCGGGTAAGCAGTAAATTCTCCCCATCATTCAGGCAACTGTCGCCATAACTGCGACCCAGTCCGTAGGGAAGCATAGATGATTCGACGGAAGGGAGGGGGGCCAGCCGATGGTGAACTGGATGGCAGAAATGGGTGGCTTTGGGAAGTTGTCCCCAAGACGCGGGCGTGGATGTGCTCATGCGGAGCATGCTAGAAGAAAGCAGAGGCTTCTTCAATGAAAATAGTCCGGATCTGTGGTTGCAGGGGGCAGGGGGGTGTTTCGGGTTGCATTTTACAGGCGCAACACCTTTGGCGTTGGGATTGCTTATCTTTGTACCCCCAGGGTAGGCCATCGTCCCTCGGCCAACCCTGGGCTAAAAGGCGTAACCGCGTTGCGGTATTCCCGCCCGAATAGGGGTTAAGGGTGTGGGAGATATGGGGCCACGTATGCTACACCGAAGGTGTTACGTCTTTCAGCCCAAGGTTGGGTTGAGGGACGAAAGCCTACCTTGGGTTTTGCGTAACCCAAGGGATTCTTCCTGATTTTCACGGGTTCTGGACAAAAAAAATCCCCTGCTTTCACAGGGGGAAATTGGAGCGAGCGATGAGATTCGAACTCACGACAATCTCGTTGGCAACGAGAAGCTCTACCACTGAGCTACGCTCGCAATTTGGGGGATCTTGTACACGATTTCCCTGTTCGTTGGCAACTGAAAAAATCAAAAAGTTTCAGGTCATGTCTGCGGCGTTCACCCAAGTGTCAAATTCCGAAGCCGAAATCGCGCCGGAATTCAGGGCGGCCTCCCGTAAACTGCATCCGGTTTTATGGGCTGTTTTAGCCAGGGCCGCGGCTGCATCGTAGCCTATATGCCGGTTCAGTGCGGTTACCAGCATCAAATTTTTTTCCAACAATTCCTGCATGCGCTGTTTGTTTGCCTCAATTCCCCGGGCGCAGTATTTGTCAAAGCAAGTACAGGCATCCCCCAGCAATTGAATACTTTCCAGAGTGTTCATGGCCATTACGGGTTTGCAAACATTGAGTTGGAAATTCCCCTGGCTGCCGGCGAAGGCGACGGTCGCGTCATTTCCAAATACCTGCATACATACCATGATGAGTGCCTCGCATTGGGTGGGATTCACCTTGCCGGGCATAATACTGGAGCCGGGTTCGTTTTCAGGTAAGTTCACTTCTCCAATCCCGCAACGGGGTCCACTCGCGAGCCAGCGAAGATCGTTGGCTATTTTCAGCAGGGATACGGAGAGTCCCCGAAGTGCGGCAGAGCAACGGACCACGGCTTCATGTGCGGAAAGGCTGAAAAATTTATTGGGGGCGGAGCGAAAAGGATATCCTGTTTTTTCTGCCAGTTTGGCGGCGCAGCATATGCCGAAGTCCGGGTGGGCATTCAGTCCGGTACCTACGGCCGTGCCGCCAATCGCCAAATCATACAGCCCGGGTAAACTGTCGGTCATTTGGGTGATACCAAAATCCAACTGTGAGACCCAGGCACTTATTTCCTGTCCAAAAGTGACGGGAGTGGCGTCCTGCAGATGGGTTCGTCCGGTCTTGACCACATCTGCATACGCTTCCGATTTTGCCTGCAGGGTATCACGAAGGTTTTTGACCGAGGGGAAGAGGTGACTGTGGAGTTTGTCCACAATTGCCAGATGCATGGCCGTGGGAAAGGTATCATTAGAAGATTGCCCCCGGTTTACATGGTCATTCGGATGAACAGGATCTTTGCTGCCGACTTCACCGCCGAGGAGTTGAATGGCCCGGTTGGCAATGACTTCGTTCGCATTCATGTTGCTTTGGGTACCGGAACCGGTTTGGAAGACCACCAAGGGGAATTCATCATCCCATCGACCCTCCGTAACTTCCTGCGCCGCTTCAGAAATCGCTTTCGCCAATTGGGGATCCAGCTCTCCCAGTTCGGCATTGGCTTCGGCAGCGGCTTGCTTCAGCCGTCCCAGGGCTTTTATTATGGACGGAGGCCACTGGAAGCGATCGGTCCCAATCGGGAAGTGCGCCAGGGAGCGCTGGGTTTGCGCGCCCCAAATTCGATCGGAGGGTACTTGAATGGGACCCATGGAATCAGTTTCGGTGCGGAAATTTTGCATATGTGCATGAACCCAGAACCGGAGCGGGGTTGCAAGCAAAAATTATAAACGTTCGCGAATCAGGCGGTTAAAAATTTCCTGACTCAGTTTTTCCATCTCTTTGAAATTGGGGTATTGCGCTTCCAGTTGTTTGAAATCCGCGTGGTGCACCCGGTGGCGGCCCTGGGCGTCCTGATGGGGTTTGGCTACGGCATGGCAGAGTTCATGATAGATCAGATAACGGATAAATTCTTTCGGGACCCATTCCTGATCGAGGAGAGGGTGCACCCGGATGAGTTTTTCGTCTTCGTGCCAACTTCCGAAGCGGATCGATCTGCGCTTCTTTCGTTGAGGATTCCCGCGTTTTCCCCAGGTGATCCGGGCCGCGAGATGTTCATCAAAATACTTCTTTTTTACAAACGTGAGTTCGCGGGCCAGGTTAAAATAGATGCCTTGGGTTTGGATGGCCACCGGACGGTTGGGGTCGGGGGGAATGGTGATGTTTTGGGAATACGCGACCACTCTTTTCCAAGCGGTATTGTCCCGGTGCAAAATAAATTTGGCCAAATCGCGCAGAACCGATAAGGGGGCTTCCGCAAAGTGTTCGTGCAGGCGGATGGACGTTTTACGTCTGGACAGCGTCTGGATGCGGATCATGGCGGTTCGGTTTCGGGTCAAGGTTATGTAAACCTGATGTCCTTCATCCGCCAAACGGTCTGCCCAGCGCCTTAAGCGAGGGGGGAGGCTCATGGAGTTAATAAATCGATCTGTTCATCCAGAATGTCCCTGAGAGATTTTTCCAAAGGAATCTCCGGTGTCCATCCGCACTCTCTTTTGATCTTGTCCGTGCTTAACATCGGGGTGGCATCGGTGGGACGGAACAGGGCGGGATCGACTTCCATATTGGGACGAATACCTGAAATATCCACGAAACCTTCAATCAAATCACGGATGGGGCGTAAGTTGCTGGAAGACAAATTGTAGGCGTTTCCGGGTTTGCCGTTTTCAAGAATCAACCGGTATCCCCGCACGATGTCACGCACGTCGGTGAAGTCACGTTGACTCTCCAGATTTCCGGTTTTCATTTCCGGGGCGGCGCCCTGGGTGAAAGCGGCAAATTGACGGGCAAAAGCGGCGGCCACAAAGCGGGGATGTTGACCGGGTCCAATATGGTTCCAGGGACGGGCGGTCATCACGTTGAGTCCGAGCTGATTTGCAAAAGCGAGGGAGGCGTCATCGGCGGCCTGTTTGGTGATTCCGTACAGGGTGGTGGGAGAAAGCGGATCTTCTTCGGTGACAATGTGGCCGGAGGGGGCGTGTCCGTAGACCTCGGCCGAGGTGACAACCACGATTTTGGCTTGGGGCTGATGTTGACGGAATGCTTGCAGGAGGCGGACGGTTCCGGTCACATTCAAATCATTGGCGGTCACCGGATCTTTTTCGCAAAAGGGAATGTGGGCCTGTCCGGCCAAATGCAGGCAGGCATCCGGTTTGATTTGACTGACCACAAAGCTCATAATCTCATAATGCATGAGGTTAAAGGGCACCTGGTGGTCGGTTTTGGGTTCAAATCCGGGCCCGAATCCTTCGTAGACGTCATAGCCATGGTTTTTAAATTCGCGGATGGCGTGTTGACCTACAAAACCATTTGCACCGGTGATGAGTAATTTTTTCATGACAACGTAAGTATAAAAGAGGAGGATACTTGGCGAGTCTTTTCTGGAGTTGGAGCGCGGACACTCGTGTCCTGGCGGAAAAAAAGAAATTGGAGCGCGGGCACTTTTGCCCTGGCGGAAAAAAAAGTGATTGGAGCGCGGACACTCGTGTCCTAGCGGAAAAGTTTCAGAACCCATACGATTCAGGTTGTGGTTCCGCTAGGACATGTGTCCGCGCTCCGTGTCTTCGCACCGTTTCTTTTCAAACAAGATAAATTCACCAGCCCTTAAATATGCTTTTTTAGGATTATCTCGAATATACGTTCGACAGCGTTTCAAATGTTCGGGGCTACGAATCATCCTGTCCCAATACCCTTCTTGCCAAAGCGGAGGTTTTGATCCTTGAAGCCGGTTGATTTCATGGGAACTAACCCCTTTCCATTGTTGGAGGATTTTCTGAATTTCCCATTCGTCTAAGCATTGAAATAAAGCATGTACATGGTTCGGCATAATCACAAACGTATCGACTTCGTATCGAATATCTTGATATTTCAACATTACCTCTTTTAGCGCTGCTGCGCATTTTTGTTGCTTGAGCAGGCATGAACCCGCACCCTGATCCAGATATTTTTCCAACGGAAGCGTGAAGTTAAAATGATATTCTTTTGATGTGGCTGCATCCCAAGGTTTCGGATGACTTTTCAACCAGTTCTGTTTTTGAAAGCTGATCTTGTGTCGAACGGATTTAGGCAGGGAATCCGCCAAGTGCCAGGTCACGAAATACATGGTCCCGGTTTGTTGCCAGTGGGGAAGACGGTAGATGTGCTTTTCGATTTTATCACGTGGATTAAAGTAATTGATATCCATGTGTATAGTTTAACTTGGAAGGCGCTGTCCGTTCAAGAGTAAAGTTGAATGATGGAATGCTCCGTGCCCGCGCTCCGTTTACTTACTCCGGCTTAAGAGCAGGCGGCCGGGAAGTTGTGTTTGTATTTTGCAGTCCGCATTCGGGGCAAAGGCTTTGAGCTCATCGGGGGTGAATCCTTTGCAGATGGAAATGAGGCCGTCTTCGCTTGCGAAGCTGTCGCGGTAAATAAGACTGACCCAGCGGAAAGCCTGATAGCTGAAGCGGGAACGGCGCAGATCCGAGAATAAATAGCCTTTGGCGGCCAACCGGTCTACCTGCTGAAGCAGATCCCGGATTTGGGGATCTGTGAGGTGATGCAGAAAATGATTTCCGAAGACGAAATCGAAAGGGGCCAGGGGATCCAGCAGAAGCGCGTTGGCCTCCAGGATTCTGAGACCTTCCACTTCACCATAGTGGCGGATGGCATAGCGGACCACGCGCGGGTCGCTGTCGATGGCGGTGATCCGCAATTTCAGCCCCGCTTTGTTTGCCTCTTTCAGCAACCATACCGGAATATCGCACCCGCCCGCGCCGAGGTCGAGGAGATGGGTTTCTTTATCGGGAGAGAGCAGAGGAAACAGAATTCGTTTCAGAGGCCCTCTTACCCGGCTAAAGAGGCGGTTGATGGAAGTGAATTGATCGAGGGTACGGAAGAGTTTCCGTTCGTCGGAATCGGGGGCATCCATCAATTCCGAACTTCGGGAACGCCGGGTTAAATCAGGTTTCATGCTTTGACCGGATGTGGGAGGTTGAGCATGGCGTAGCTCCGGGAAAGGGTTTTGGCGCAATGGGGTTCGTGAAGCAGCACGCGGAGGATTTGGGTGCGGAACCGGGAAGCGGGGTTTCCGGTCAGTGTTCCCAGTTTCATGCCCAGGGCCGCCCGGGTGGCGGCCTGATTAAATGCTTGCTTACGGTGCTTTGTCCATATGTCCAAAGCGCGGGGATGTGGATCTGCTAAAGCTTCCGCCAATTGATAGGCATCCGCAAATCCGGTGTTCATGCCCTGTCCGCCGATGGGGGACAATTGATGGGCCGCGTCTCCACAGAGGATGAAGGGGCCACGATGAAAATGAGAGGCCAACCCCCGCCGGGGAATAAAGCAACCGGGGGTTCCGTGGGGCACGCCGGCGAGATTTACACCCGATGCATCGCGTACCCGCTCGATCAGATGGGACACTTCGGAAGATTGTCCGGGAAGAACCTGTACGACCCAGCGGCGAAGATGGCCGGGGAGAGGGAAGGATTCGACCGAGCCCCGGGGGCTGAAAAACAACCGGGCATCCGGGCCGGCGTTTTCAATATCTTCGAAATCCGCCATGAAGAATTTTTGCGCATAGGTTTTTTCTTTCAGTGAAATCCCGGCCCGTTGACGAACCGTGCTGCGGTACCCATCGCAACCGATCACCCGCATCGTATCGGGAACTGTGGAATTCAGACGGAAAGGTTCATTTTCGTGAAAGATGACATCCGGAAGTTTTGTCAGTGAGGTTCGGAGCAACCGGAGGGTTTGGCGTTGAGGCAAAGATAAAATATGATCACCGGCCTGCTCAAACCCCAAGCTGCCCAGAGGCGTTTGATTTTCGAATACCCGGGCGCGGCGGATGAGGATTCCCTGACTTTCAAAAGCATCCCGCAGCCCCAGGGTGGCGAGGATGTTTAACGAGGGAGGGGTGATTCCAATAGCCATTGAAAGCGCAGGTACTTTTGCGCGTTTTTCGAAAAGGTGAATTCGGAATCCTTTTTGGTGCAACAGGTGAGCAAGTAGAAGCCCTACGGGGCCTGCACCTATAATCCATACTTCGCGTTTCATGCCGGTTCTCCGTTGACGGGTTGAAACAGCCCCATTTCAACCGTAAGCCCCGGACCGAAAGCCATGGCGGCGCAGGGACCGGTGGGTTGATTTTTCAGGGCTTCGGCCAGGAGAAACAACACGGTGGCGGAGCTCATATTGCCGTAGCGGCGAAGGACATCTCGGGAGAGGTCCAGGGCGTCGTCGGGGAGCTCCAACGCTTCGCCCACCCGGTCCAGAATCGTTTTCCCTCCGGGATGCACGGCCCAGGTTTGAATCTTCTCCGGGTACGTGCCTCCGTCTTTGAGGAAGGGATGAACGGCGTGCCGGATATTTTCTCCCAGAATATTCGGGACATATCCGGAGAGAACAATTTCAAATCCGTGTTCGCCGATTTCCCAGGCCATGGCGTCTTCCCCGTCGGGCGTGAGGGTGCTGGCAAGGTGATCGATGCGGTAGGCGCTTTTCCCGGGAGCAGGGGCTGAGCCGCTGAGGATGGCGCAGCCGGCCCCGTCGGAAAACAGGGACGAAGCCACCATGGCTTCGGTGTTTTCAGGGTCGAGTTGCACATGCAAACTGCAGAGTTCCATGCATTGAATCATCACCACGGCTACGGGGTCACTCCGGCAGATGCTGTCGGCCAGCCGTAAAGCGGGGAAGGCGGCATAGCATCCCATGAAACCGAGATGGTAGCGTTGCACCGCGGTGGAGAGTCCAAGACTGCGGATGATATGATAGTCCGGCCCCGGATTGTAGAATCCGGTGCAGGATGCGGTGATGACATGGGTGATATCGATGGCGTCAAACGGAGAGGCTTCCAGGGTGTTGCGGGCCAGGTCGACAGACGCTTTTTGTGAAACGTCGCGGTAGACCCGGTTTCTTGCGCCGGTTCCCGGGTTGTCCCAGGGGTCGCCCTGTTTGACGGCGAACAGCGGGTCGGCCTGTTTTTCCGAAAAAGGTACGCAGGTATAGCGGGTGTCGATTTCGGATTGTTTATAGATGTGACGGAGAATGCGTTGCGTGCGTTTGTCCTCAAACTGTGCCTGCATGCGCTCACAAGCCAGTTCCTGGGGTTGGCAGTATTCTGGATTCCACGTTTCAATATTGTGAAGGTAGGTGGGCATGATTTAACTTTTTTTGCAGATGAGCACTTCGATCATTCCCAACATGAAACGCCGATGGTTCACAACCGGGATTTGATGATCTGCGAGCTGTTGATAAAGGAGTTGCCGATGGGGAAAGCGAGCGAGGCTATTGGCAATATACGCGTAAACTGAGGGTTTGCCATGAATAAGTAAACCCCACAAGGCTCCCCATCCCCATAACAATCCATAGTGAAGTTTACGGAGCAGAGGGGAAGTGGGGGCGGAAAAATCCAGAAAAGCCGCCGTGCCTCCGGGCCGCAACACCCGGGAAATTTCGTTGAGGCAGATGTCGAGATCCGGCGCATTGCGCAGGGCGTAGCCACCCGTGATGATGTCGATGCTTTCATCATTGTTTTGAAGAGCGCCCATATCGCCTTCTTTCCAGGTGATCCCTTCGGGACCTTTTGCCAGTGCCAG
Organism: uncultured Verrucomicrobiota bacterium; assembly: GCA_937127435.1. Lineage (GTDB taxonomy): Bacteria > Verrucomicrobiota > Kiritimatiellia > SS1-B-03-39 > UBA6053 > UBA6053. The sequence goes on from CAKZLZ010000002.1 coordinate 18,426, forward strand.
CATTTCCGGCGTAAGGTCGAGGCCGGTAACCTGTGCTCCCGGATATTTCTTTGCCAGTGCGCGGGTAAGATCGCCGGTTCCGCAGGCCAGGTCTAAAACAGCGGATTGCATTTCGGAAGGTAGATGTTTCAGCAACCAGCGTTTCCAACTTTTGTCGCGGCCGAAAGAGAGGATCCGGGTGATAAGGTCATAGCGGGGTGCCACTTCTTTAAAAAGGGTCCGGTTGTATTGTCGTTTGCTGTCTGCGGTAATGAAAATGGTAGAGCTCATAATGTTTTAAGGTTTGGTTTTTCGATGTAATGAAAGTCGGGGAATAAAATAGGGAACCTTTTTCTGATATTCCCGGAAAGATTCCCCATAGCGTTTGGCATAACGGGATTCTTTGTGCATAGGGGCCGCGATGCAGTAGAGGCTCCAGATGCCGGCCAGCAGGGCATGGTCAGGGGTCCAGACCGGTCCGCTCCACAGAAGCAGGGTATAGGCGAGGTACATGGGGTGCCGTGAACTGCGCAAGGTGCCTTTTGCTTTCCAGGTTTTGTATTCGACAGGACGGTTGCGCCATACGGCCCACCAGCCGAGATATCCCATTTGCACACCCAGTCCGGCGTCGGCCATGGATTTCATCAACAGCACCCAGCCAAACACATAGACCCCGGTTGTTATGCTCCGCAAGTTTCCATGCAATTCGTTCCACACCGGACCGAGCGGGGCCCAGGCCAGAAAGCAAAGCAGTATTTGCAAAGAAGCTATCAGGGCAAAGGTGGTGGTGCGCATCTCTTTTCCGATGCCGCCGGGGACCATTTTAGCCAACCAGCGGCTGCCGGCGGGGGTAAGGAGAAGTGAATGGAAAAGAGGGAATTGTACGATGAGCACCAGATCCCAGAGGATGGCGGCGGGGAGCGGAAAATCCGGACCGCCCTGCATGCCACTGTACAGTTTAATCATCATGCTCAGCACTGCCGCGGCAAAAGCCAGGTGGCAGCCAATACCCAGTAGCAATGCGAAGGATCTCTGGGGAAGCGTATAGGACTTGCGGCTCATGGCGTTTCCACCCTTTGCAGGAGGGTTTCGGCTTCTTCAGTTGAAAGACCAAAGCGGTCGATCAGGATCAGCTGCAGGTTCTTTTCTAAATACAAAGTTGAAAGATTTTCGACGGGGTAGACCTGGCCTTGATAGATGAATTCGACCCGGTCGGGATGCCAATGAATGCTGAACACCACGGGTTTATCTCCATTGACGGCCGCCTGATTGCAGATTTGCCGTAAGACTTTCAAATACGCGGCGCTGTCCTCAGAATCCGGCCAGTTTTCTTTTTCTCCGGCGATAATTTTCTGTTCCACTTTTCCCAGATGTTTGGTGGCAAGGGCGATGCGCATAAACCGGGGGCCGGATTCAGGCTGGATGAGCAGCGCTTCCCCTTGTTTTAATATCCGGTTGGGGATGGGGGCGCTTTTTATCACCTGCTCCCCGGCGGGGAGGGCAAGTTGCAGAAAGATCAGACTCAAGTAGAAAAAACGCATTAGGGTTGGGTGAGCAGGAGTTTGACTTGCAGCTTGATTTCGTCTCCCACCCGGATGAGGCCCAATACCGAGGGGCGTTTTAAATCACATGCTTTCAATGAAAGGGTGAAGCTGCCGTTCAGTACCACTCCCTCAGGCGTGTTCTCATAGGCTTCCATCCGAACGGGCACTTCCAAACTTTGGCCGTGAATATTCAGGACAAGAATTTGATCGGTCGCTTCCTTCTTGGAAAGGTGCCAGTCCTTAATTGTTCCGTTTGCTTTGGGGTAGTCATCCGGTTCGAACATTTTCAGCATATTCTTGTCCCGCTTCTTGTGGTCGGTACTGAGGGATTTGACATCAAAGCTGACTTCAGCAATGGAGAGGGTTGCTCCTTTTTCATTAAGCGTCCAGTCGGCGGGACTTTCCGTTTCGCCGTGTCCGGTGAAATCGTGAAGGGTGGATGTACCGTCAAAAGTCAGTTCAGTTTTTGCATTGAGCAGGTCGGCCTGCACTCCGAAAAGTGGAAGGCAACAAAGGAGGAGTATGGTGTTTTTCATAATGCAACTTCTAAGACCGATTGCATGGGTTATCCACGGAATTTACCTGAATATATGTTCAGCTTGGGAGGATTGTGTTGCAGGTTAAACTGGCGTATGGTCGGGGCATGAAAGAAATCCTGCTGGTTGAAGATGATAACAATGTGGGGGAAAGTCTGGTGGAAGGCTTGACCCAGGCCGGGTATGCGGTGAACTGGCTTACGACCGGACAAAAAGCCTTGAATGCTTTCCGGAAGAAGCGTCCCGGCCTGGTGGTGTTGGATTTGGGATTGCCGGATATGGATGGGTTTCAGATTCTGGAAGCCTTTCAGCAAGAGGATGCGCAGGTGCCGGTATTAATATTGAGTGCCCGTTCGGAAGTGGAATCACGGGTGCAGGGACTGGAAAACGGAGCGGTGGATTATTTAGTCAAACCCTTTGCATTTCCTGAACTTCTGGCCCGCATCCGTTTGCGGCTGCGGGGGGCTTTGCCGGCGGAAGCGGACTTGACCCTTGGATCCTTGCACGCGGACTGTATCCGCCGCGAAGTGCGGTTACAGGGGGAGTTGTTGGATTTGCCCCCGCGGGAATATGATTTTTTGGTTTGTCTGCTGCGGTCAAAAGGGCAGGCGGTCAGCCGGGAGCAAATTGCCCGGGATGTATGGAAATCTCCGCAACGTATGAGTTCGCTGGATAATTTAATTGATGTCTATGTCTCCCGGTTGCGGGAGCGCTTGCAGGGAGAAGGGGCGCCGATGCTGCGTACCTTACGTGGGGTCGGATACCGCTTGGAGGAAAAATAATGAAAACCATACCGTTACGAAATAGATATTTCCGGGATGTGATGTGGCTCGGAGGGTTGGTGCTGGGGTTAAGTTTGTTGGTGCTTACTTTGTTTAATGCGGTGGAAGTGTATGAGCATGCGGAAGATCGAACCGAAGAACTGATCGAAATGGGCGTG
>CAKZLZ010000003.1 GCA_937127435.1 uncultured Verrucomicrobiota bacterium
TTTGGTTGTTCATGCTCATGATTTATTCCTTTAATCACTAAGCACACCAACTGTCTACTTTTTCGGGGGAATCTCAGGTTTTGGCAAAACGGCGGCTACACCGGCAGCGTGGGACCCTATAAAATGAATGTCGCACTAAAGAACACCAAACAGCAAAAAGGATGGTTGGCCTCCTAAAGCAATCTTCGGGCTTGCGCACAAACAACGAGTCTAGCCCCCACCCTCAAGCGATCTTCGGGCTCGCCCGGAGATCAAGAACGTCTAAACAAACCCTCACCCCCAAGCGATCTTCGGGCTTGCCCGGAGATCAAGAACGTCTAAGACCAAAAGCATGCCCCAAAATCAAAAAAACCTGATCTTCATGATGACCGACCACCAGCGGGCGGACAGCCTGGGCATGGTGCAAGCCGGCAGAGAGGTCACCCCCCATCTGAATCGATTGGCGTCATCAGGCACGAACTTTCAAAGATGTTATGACGCCTGCCCGCTTTGCGTTCCCGCCCGCACGGCCCTGGCCACCGGAAAAACCCCCACCCACAACGGCATCACCACCAACGACTGGGCCGGAAAAACCGCGGGAGACCACAAGCCGGTTCATCAACTGTTAAAAGAGCAAGGCTACCGGGTTGCCCATATCGGCGTGGATCATATCAAACTCAACCCTTCCCTGCGCGAACGAATGAATTTTGATACCTGGACCGGCAAAGAAACCTATGCCGACTATTTACAGGAAAAGGGATTAAAAGCGCCGGAAAGCGGTCCGGAATTCAGAAAACCGATTCTGGAAAATCAGCAAGGTGAAAAGGTGGCCTGCAACTATTCCAGCCCCCACTGCGATCTGTGGCCCGGAGATACCGAAGATTTTATGGACCTTTTCTGGTGCCGGGAAGCAGGCAACTTTATCGAAGCACAGGACCCGCGTCCTTTCGCACTTTTTCTTTACCTCTGGGCGCCCCATCCTCCCCTGCAGGTGCCGGAACCCTACGCCTCCCTTTTTCCTCCGGAACAAATCGACCTGCCGGATAACATCGGCCGGGCCAACGCCAAAGAACCTGCTTGTTATCGGGAAGGCATCGCCGCCCAGTTGGCAGAAGGGGAAAGCGAAGCGGACTGGCGAAAGGTTTGGGCCGCCCATTTGGGATTGGTCCATTTGGCGGATGCCGGCATGGGTGAAATCTTGACCCGGTTACATGCCCGCGGCCTTCAGGAGGAAACCCTGGTGGTTTTCACTTCCGACCATGGTGACCATCTGGGGCAACACAACATGTATCAGAAAATGGAGATGTACGAACAGGCCATCCACGTCCCCATGATCTGGTCCGGTCCAGAAATTCAGCACCATAAGATCGGTACCCCGGTTTCGCATTTGGATGTGCTGCCCACTTTGATTGAAACCCTCGGCCTGGAAAACCCCGGCAACCTCGATGGACGCTCCCTGTCTTCCGCCCTGGCCGGTAACGGACTCTCCCCCCAACCCGTCTTCAGCCAATACTCCGGAAATCCGGTGATCGGCGATCTGCGCCGGGCTGTCATCGACGGCAACCTGAAATACGTCTGGAGTCCCGGTGGACAATGTGAGTTGTTCGATCTCGAAGCCGATCCCCTGGAACAAAACAATCTCCAGGGGCAGTCCGCTTATGAAGCGGAAGAAATCCGCCTGCGAACTTTATGTAAAAATTGGGCCGAAGCACACGGGGATTTCATTCACATAGAAGTCCCGGAGTCTCCGTCATCCCCCCATCAGGGTCCGGCTTCCTAAAAACACCTGCTCCACTTTTCCTTTTAAGGTTTCGCCCAACCAGGGAGAATTAAAGCTGCGGGACTTCATGGTCTCGCGGGAAATGACCGTTTCCCCTTCCGGATCAAAGAGCACGGCTTCAAACTTTCCGCCCTCCACAAAAGCAATCGGATCAATTTTCAGTAAACTTCGGGGAGCATTGCACATGGCCCGCATCAAGGTTTGCCAGTCCAGTTTCCCGGTCTCAACCAAACAGCTGTACAGCGCCGGCAATGCGGTTTCCAAACCGGTGACCCCGAAAGGCGCGTGGGCAAAATCGAGATTTTTCTCAAAATCCGTATGGGGGGCGTGACCGGTCGCAATCATATCCAGGGTGCCGTCTTTCAATCCATCAAGCAAGGCTTCCTGATCTTCCGCCGTGCGCAGCGGCGGCATCATCTTGAACCGGGTGTGATATCCTTCCAAAGCTTCATGATTCAGCAACAGATGATGGGGCGTGGTTTCGGCCGTGACTTTTAACCCTTGAGCTTTGAAGCGCCGGATGGAAGCCACTCCTTCCCCGGTGGAAACATTTTGAATGTGAATCCGGCCGCCCACCGCCCGGGCCACCCGCAACTCGCGCTCAATGGCAATCTCTTCCGCCATGGCGGGGATGCCCTGCAAACCCAAGCGGAAAGAAACCTCGCCTTCGTTCATCACCCCTTCTCCGCTCAGCGCGGGGGTATCGGGATACACCCCGACCACCACATCAAAATGAAGCGTATATTCCAGTGCCCGACGTAAAACATATTCATCCTGTAACGCGTGGTTACAGTCGGTCATCATCACCGCGCCCTGCGCCGCCATGTCCGCCACTTCCGCAAGTTTATCGCCCTTCCGCCCCTTGGTCAAACATCCGGCCACCGACACCGGAATCCGGCTCCGGTTGGCCGCCATGCTTTGCACGTAGGTAACCATGCCGCCGGTATCAATGGGAGGATCAGTGTTCGGCATGGCTAAAATATGGGTGTAACCTCCGGCGATCGCAGCTTCACTTCCGCTCTCAATGGTTTCAGAATCTTCCCGGCCCGGTTCACGCAAATGCACATGCGGATCACAAAGTCCGGGATGTAAAATTTTTCCGCCGGCATCCAGAATCTGCGCACCTTCCACTTGAGGAATGGAATCGGCAATCTGGCGGATCACCCCGTCTTCGACCAACACATCTTTTTTTAACGGTGCTTTTTCATTGGGCAACACCACGAGGCCGTTTTGGATCAGGTGCAGGCTCATGCGCGAATCTCCTCGGGCAAAGGTAATCGTTTTTGCTCTTCCGGGGTTAAATGATAAAGAATGGCCATGCGGGTCGCGATTCCGTTTTCGACCTGTTGATTAATCAGGGTCCGCGAATAAGTCATCACATCATCCACCAATTCCACCCCGCGGTTGACCGGTCCCGGATGCATGATCCAGGTACCGCGTTCCCGCAGAATTTTAAAGCGTTCAGTGGTCACCCCGTACAGCTTGTGATACTCCCGCATACTGGGAAAGAAATTGGCCTTTTGACGCTCCAACTGCAGACGGAGGAGGTAGAGTACATGCGGATCAAACTCCAGTACTTCATCAAAGGAGCGGAGAATCTTCACGTAGGAAGGGATGGTTTCCGGCACCAGCGTGGCCGGACCGAAGGTGGCCACCTCCACTCCCAGAATATGCATGACCTCGAACACAGAGCGGGCAACCCGTGAATGTAAAATATCGCCGGCCACCACAATCCGTTTTCCAGTCATCTCCGAATAGACTTCGCGAAAAGTAAAGGCGTCCAACATGGCCTGGGTGGGATGTGCATGATGACCGTCTCCGGCATTCACCACGGCCGCGTGGGTGTGGCGGGCAATGTATTCAGGAACCCCGCTCACGGAATGGCGGACAATCATGTAATCCACCTGCATCGCCTGCAAGGTATCAATGGTGTCGAGAATCGACTCCCCTTTCACCACACTGGAAGTCGACACTGCAAAATTCGTTACATCCGCCGACAAGCGTTTGGCGGCAATTTCAAAACTGGTGCGGGTGCGGGTCGAGGGCTCATAAAAGAGATTGAGTACGGTTTTACCGCGGAGGGTCGGCACCTTCTTTACGGAGCGGGTAAATAAATCTTTAAACGGTTTGGCCGTGTCCAGAATTTGGAGGATTTCCTCGCGGGAAAGATCCCCGATGGTCAGCAGATCCTTTCGGGTCTGCAAAAGTTCCTGTGTACTCATTGCGCCTCCGCTGTGTAATGGATGACCCGGTCTTCCTGATCGGTTTCTTGAAAGTGTACCCGTAAATAGTCTTCCTTACCGGTCTCGATTTTCACCCCGGTATAATCCGCCGATATCGGCAATTCACGACGTCCCCGGTCCGCCAAAACCGCGAGTTCGATACAGGCCGGACGCCCGTAATCCAAAAGCACATTCATGGCGGCACGAATGGTGCGGCCGGTGAACAGCACATCGTCACAGAGCACAATGTGTGCCCCTTCCACATCGAAAGGAATTTCAGAACTCTCAATATGCGGCAGGGCCGCCAGGTTGCTCAGGTCATCGCGGTAAAGGGAAATGTCCAGGGTGCCCTGTTCAAACGAGGCACCCAAGGCGGATAATTCCACCGCCAAACGGTCAGCCAGGGTCACCCCCCGGGTTTGGATCCCCACCAAGGCAATACATTCGCCCCCCGCCTTTTGAAAAATCTCGCCCGCCAGCCGTTTTATTACGACCGCCACCTCATCCGAATTCAGCACCGTGTTTTCGTTCATCAGTCAATGACATAGCGGGTATGAAGGGAAAATCAATCCTTAAGGAGAAACGCCGTCGGATTGGCTCATTCAGGCTTTTTCAATTTCTGAAAATAGATCTTATCGCCTTCTGCGTCTGTTCCGAATCATCCTGAAAAAATACAAGGGCGCAAAAAGGCCATACTGCAACAGGGCAGCCAAAATATACCCTACCCGGGTCAGTAAACTTAAATTGGGGTTTGGACCGATTCCGTTCCTGAACATTTCACCCATCGAAAAGATGTATTCGAAAGGCTTCACATTGTTGTAGGGTCCGATCGCAGTACCACATTTCGGACAAAAATCAGGGGCCAGCTCAAAGGCCTCCAAACAATGGTGACACACCACCATCGCCTCGTCATCCTGAATCTGTGCTTCGACTTCTTCCGACCATGGATCCGGGGGGAGCTTCCACCACCAGGCCCGAAAATGTTTCGAGAGAATGGGGCCCAGCGCTTCTGTCCGCCAGTGCTGGCGGAGATCTTCCCGAAAGGAGATGGGGGGCTTCTCATTCATCATGGGTCATCATGAACGATTTTTTTGCAAAAGTCGAAAAGATATGAACTCAGTTCAGGAAATCCAAATACCGATCGATCCGGCTTAGCAACGCCGGCAAATACTCTTCAAAAGATCCCTCCGGCCAATATCCGGGCTTTTCCCTCAAACAGAAAAGAACCCCCAGATTCAAGATTACGGTACCGAACACGACCTCCCGAAAAGATTTTTTGCTGATCTTATGCCGGAAAAGTTGTTGAGCGACCAGACCGCCGGGCCAACCTCCCAACAAATCCACCAAATGTAACTGCGCCTCAGGGGTTCGAAATTGCTTGTTTACAGCTTTATACTTATCTGCACCATAACCGACAAATGAAACCAAACTGAGGGCCGCGTAATACCAAAGCATTTCTTTCGGATACAGGCCATGATCCACCAGAATGGCGAAGAGCCCGCAGAACATCAGAACAAAAAGAATGGAGAACAAACCTCTTCGTTTGGGTTTGGCTTTCCGCCTCCCCTCCGGCCTCACTTGTGATTTTTGTTGACGCATGATTTTACGCGCGCGCTCTCTCCCTTTTCCATCCAAGACCCTCTCGTACAAAAAGGCATCTCCCAAACAAGGGCGTGGATAAGAATGTATAAAGTCGCGCACATGCGCAAAAAGATCCGCCCCGCCTCCTTCAGGACGTATAAATCCATAGCCTTTCGCATCATCCCACTTCACCAACTCCCCCTTGCCAGACAAGCGCCCCCTCACGACTTTACCCTTCAACCCGAACGATGGCCCGCTGCAAATAGCGGTTCAATCGGTACATCACTTCAAAGGTGTGTAAAAGTTCAGCCTGAAAACCGTCTGACAACACCTCTTCATCACTGAATTCCCGGTTCACGGTAAAACTCTTCTTGCGTAGGTGTTCAATAGCCGGATGATCGATGGAAAATCCGCGGGGCGCGGTTTTCAGCTCTGCCACGGTTTTGAGACCGAGGGGAAACATGGCCTGAAATTCGGCCTCAGCGAGGATTTCATCCAATTCCTCATAACTTTCCGCCACTTCTTCGCGGATCGCGGCCAGCAAAGGTCCGCTGGGCATATAAATCCCTCCGCCCACAAAACTTTCTCCGGGGCCGAGCTGCACATAATAAAAAGGCCCTTCCGGACCGGAAGATACCGTTCCGCTGACATTGGTTTTGAGCGGAATCGGCGATTTTTGAAAGCGGGAGTCTTTATAGATCCGGAACACCTTCACCGCCTTGGGTTCATCCAGAAAGCGTTCTACCCGGTCGTCGAATTCAGCAATTTCCACCGCCAATTCATCCAATCCCTCCGCAAACACCGCATGTATTTCTTTATAATGCGCTTTCTGTGGATTAAACCAGGCCTTGCTGTTGTTTTTGCTCAGCTTGCGGAAAAAAGGAAAAAGATCGGGATGAATCATGATATTTGTAGCAGTGTATTCCTCTTCATCTCAAATGAAAGCCCGTGATCCGACAACAACCCAAGCCGGAGGGCCCGCGTCTCCCTGGCCGTCGCGAGCGACAGCTCGGGCAGGCGCGGTCCAGCAACCCAAGCATCGCGACGCCGGGACGGCGTCGGCCCATAACCCAAGCCATTTCGGCGGCGCTCCGGGCACTCAGCCCCATCTCCATCCCGCTACTCAAAATGCAAAGTACCAATATCCGTACGGATCTGAGCCCCGTCAAAGCTGATTTTTTTGAGTTCCGCGTAAGCCGCATCCCGGGCTTCTTCACGGGTATTCCCGGTTCGGGACACGGTCAAAATCCGTCCGCCATTGGTTTCAAATGCGCCTTCGTCGTTTAAACGGGTTCCCGCATGGTACACCCGCCCCTCTTTGACATCGTCCAAGCCGGAGATCACATCCCCGGAGCCGCCTTTGGCCGGATAATCTTTGCTGGCCATTACCAGGGTGATGCTCCACCCTTCGTGGAATTTCAACAATCCGGCATTCAATTTGCCCTGTGCCGCCTGAAACAGGAATTCAGCAAAATCGCCTTCCACCAAGGGGAGGACGGCCTGCGCTTCGGGATCTCCGAACCGGCAGTTGAATTCGAGCACTTTGGGTCCTTCTTTGGTGAGGATGATGCCCCAATACAAAAAGCCGCAATAGCGCAAATTGTCTTTTTTTAATCCGTCCACCGTGGGTTGAATAATGGTTTTTTCAATCCGTTCGGCCATTTCCGGATCCAGCAAGCGGCGGGAAGCCACCGCCCCCATTCCGCCGGTATTCGGACCTAAATCATTCTCTTTCAATCGTTTATAGTCTCTGGCAGGGGTGAAATACTGATAGTCATCGCCTGCAACCGCACAGATCACCGAAACTTCTTTGCCATCGAGGAATTCCTCCACAAACACCCGGTCTTCCCCGAATTGCTTGTCTTCGAAGACCATTTTCACAAATTCTTCCATTTCCGCTTCGGTGGTACACACGGCCACCCCTTTTCCGGCCGCCAGACCGTTGTACTTGAGCACCGTCGGATACGATTTGACCGCCGCCCGGCAATCCGCTGCGTTGTCCACTACCTCAAATCCGCCCGTGGGCACGTTGTGGCGGGTCATAAATTCTTTTGCGTAGATTTTGCTGCTTTCCAACTGGGCGGCTTCCTGAAAGGGACCAAAACAGGGAATGCCCGCTTTTTCACATTCGTCCGCCAGTCCCAATGCCAGCCAAGCCTCTTCCCCGGCCACACATAAATCAATGCCCTGCTGTTTCATCCAGACCGTGAGCGCTGCCGGATTTGGAATATCTGTCACCGGCGTGGCCAGTGCAGACATGCCTTCACTGCCGGGACAGGCAAACAATTCGGGAGAGGAAGGGGAGTCGGACAACGCCCGTGCCAATGCATGTTCACGTCCACCTTTACCAACAATCAAAATCTTCATAGAATCTCCGGGCTCAACTTTACAGACAGGTTTAACGGTTTTTGCCTATCTTCCAGCCTTTAAATTGCAACCGCAAAGCCGATTCTTTCATGCTTGCAATCCCCCGCCGAAACCGCTTGAGTGGAGGGACCAACCCTTTTCTATTTCTTATGCACAAAAATACCCTTTTCTCTCTCTTGATTTGCCTCGGATTTTTACCCGCTTTTCTGCAGGCGCAGCCAAGCGATTTACAAGTGGAAGCCGACCAGTTAAACTATGAGGCCGAACAAAATATGGTCACCGCCAGCGGCAATGTTGTCCTGCGCAAAGGTGCCCAAAGCCTGAAGGCCGACATTATCACCTACAACCAGGTCACCGAACAGGCCTTTGCCCGCGGGCATGTGGTCTTCTCCGACGAAAACCAGGTTTGGCGCGGCGAAACCTTAAAATACAACTTCATAACCGGAAAAGGAAGTTTTCCCGGACTGGAAGGGGAATCCGGACCGTTCAAACTCAAAGCGGATCAGGTAGAACGCATGGGACCCGTACAAACCCAATTGCAGGGCGTCACCGTTACCACTTGTCCCGATCCGGAAGATCCTGATTTCAAAATCCGCGCTTCAACCGTGGATGTGTACGAAGAAGAAATTTACGTCATGCGCAACCCGGTGTTTTATCTGCACGGCATTCCGTTCTTCTATCTGCCGCGCCTCACCCTCGATCCGCAGCGCAAGCCCACCAACGTGGATGTGATCCCCGGGTACAGCTCCCGCGACGGTTTCATGCTCCTGAACTCTTTCAGCCGCTACCCGAAAGACGGATACCGGACCAAAACCATTTTGGATTTCCGGAGTGAACGCGGATTCGCCGCCGGGCAAAACTTTTATTGGTACAACCCGGAAACCAACCGCGACCACACCACCCTGAAATTCTACGGCGCATTGGACGATGCCCCCTACCGCAATGAAACCCAACAGACGGAATATGAATCACAGGGCATTTTGGTTGAAGAAGAGCGCTACCGCATAAAATTTGATACCCGCCAGGAAGTTACCCCTACCGATACCTTCTGGGCCAAAGCCTCTTACCTGAGTGACGCCAAAGTTGTGGAAGATTTCTTTGAAGACGACTACCGGGATGAACCTGTTCCGGAAACCCGGGTGGCCTACTCTGCCGTGGGAAGTGTTTGGAATGCAAATGTGGATGTGACCCGTCAGTTAAATCAGGACGAATTCGAATCCGTCAACCGGCTGCCCGAAGCCACCTTTAACGTTCCCCTGGTTAAAATGGGCGACTTGGAAATGCTGTATGAAAGTGAAACCAAAGCCGGATATCTGGAACGAACCTATTCCGAATTTCAACGTGAAAATGGCTCCGAGGACTATGACAGCCTCCGTTTCTACACGGATCAAATGTTCTATTATCCCACAAAAAGCTTTGGCTGGCTGAATATTATTCCCCGTCTCGGAGGCAACATCACCTATTACGGAAATACCAAACAAACCGAAACCCAGGTGGATACGACCTCCACTGCGGACGAAAACGGTATTATCACCACCAGTTTTGAAACCAATACCGTGACCACGGCCGGGTCTTCTGACGTGCGGGTCCTCCCCCAATTCGGTTTTGAAACCTCATTTAAAGCTTTCGGCATCGTACACGATCAAGCCACCAACCTCGGACGCGGTCTGCGTCACGTCGTGGAACCCTTCGCTGATTATACCATTGTGCCCGAGTCGGATTTAACCCCGAGTGAAATTTACCAGTTTGACGATATTGATACGTTGGGTGAAGAGCACAATATCGAATTCGGTATCCGCAGCAAATGGCAAACCAAACGCCCGCTTGGCAACGGACGCCATCAGATTCACGACCTGGTCAACATGGCTCTGAGTACCGAATACGATTTGCGTTCGGATGCGGATCCCGCTCTGGGAAATCTCCTTTGGGATACAGAATTGAAACTCGTTGACTGGGCCTGGACGCGCTTTGATATCACTTGGGATACGGACGAAAGCCAAATGGACAGCGCCAATGCCGAGATCATCTTCAAAAACAGTCATAGCGGCAACTATATCAGTCTCAATCAACGCTACCGTGTAGACAACACCAACACCACCCAGCTCGATTATGAATTGAACCCGAAAGGACGCCTGGGCTTTAAAGGATATACCCGTTACGAATTTGAAGACGCCGGGTTTGAAGAACAGCATGTCATGTTCACCATTCAAACCGATTGTATCGGCTACGGAATTGGTGGGAAATGGCAGTTGGGCGACACCTACTCCGACGGTACCAGCGACGAAGATGATTACGAACTTTGGTTCCAGTTTTGGCTGACCGCCTTCCCGCGGGCCGTATTGGGAACAGGGAGCCGCTAATGAAAACACGTGAAGGTTTTTCTCTGGTAGAAGTTTTGGTGGCCCTGGTCATCATCGGGATTATGGGCGCAGTCGTCGCCGTGAATCTCGCCGGCACAGTGGATGACGCAAAGGTAAAAAGCACCACCGCGCAAATCGACAACCTTGCAGGCCAAGTCAACTTATACAAAATCCAACAAGGCAACTTCCCCAGCCAACAACAAGGCCTGGAAGTACTGGTCCGCGAACCCAGCACCGCCCCCCTCGCCAAGAATTACCCCAAAGGCGGCTACATCCAAAGCCTCGAAGTTCCTTTGGACGCCTGGGACCGCCCCTACATCTACCTGATTCCCGGCCGTCAGGATCAACCCTTCGAAATCCTCAGCTATGGAGCCGATGGTATGGAAGGAGGCACCGGTGTCGATGCCGACATCAGCAACCTGGAATAAGCCCGCAACCCAGGGCTTTAGCCTGCTGGAAGTGTTGGTCTCCCTGCTGATCATCGCCGTGCTGGCGGCTTTTCTGAGTCAGATTTTACAGAGCTCTTTGTTAAGTCATCAAGCCATTGAAGAAGATTTAAATCAAGCCCCGGTTGCCCAACAGGAATTCCACCTTCAACTGGTCGGTGAACGCGAAGAACCCGTCATTGAACTCATTCCCATCGAGGAAGAAACAGAATGAACGCCTGGTACAAAGAACTCACCGCCCCGCCCCTCACACCCCCGGACGAAATTTTTTCCCCGGTGTGGATTGTCCTTTACCTGATGATTGCCACCGGAATCTTTTTCTGGACCCGCAGTCCCGACCGCTTTCTCGCCAGACGGAGCTGGAAACTCATTGTCCTCCACCTCCTGTTTAACGCCGCCTGGACCCCGTTTTTCTTTATGCTCAAATCCCCGGCCCTCGCCTTGGTCGACATCGCCCTGATGTGGCTCACCCTGTTGATCCTGCTGACAAAATTCTGGCGGGAATCACGACGGGCCTACTGGCTCTGGCTTCCCTACTTTTTCTGGGTCAGCTTTGCCATGTATCTGAACGCCGGCTTTTGGTGGTTGAACCGGTAGCTCAGGCATTTTGCCTGAAGGAATATAGGCTTTCAGCCTGTAATACCTTCTAACAGGCTAAAAGCCCGGAATCCCGCAGGCAGAAATGCCTACGTTACCAACCCCCAGTCTTCCCAAAAACTCGGATACGACTTCGCCACCACCCCCGGATCTTCCATCCGCAACTCCCCCAAAGCCGCCAAAGGCGCAAACGCCATGGCCATGCGGTGATCGTCATACGTTTCCACGCTCTGACCACAGACGTCCATCTTCTGTCCGCTCAAAACCATCGCTTCATCGCCGATCACTTCCACCTCAACCCCAAACTTGGCCAGCTCATTCTGAATGGCCGCAATGCGGTCGGTTTCTTTAATACGTAAACTCGGCAATCCCGTCAGTTTGGCCGGAATTTCCAGACCGGCACAGCACACTGCAAAAGTTTGTGCCTGATCGGAAATATGGTAAAAGTCCGCTTCAAATTTTTCTTTGCGTGGACCCGGACGCAAAATCACCCCGTCCTTCACAAATTCACTGCGTACTCCCAGATCCACAAACAAATCGGCCAATTGACGGTCCCCCTGCAGACTTTTATCCCGCAGATACATCAATTTTAATTCGCCCTCCCCCCGCAAGGCCATCAGTGAATACCAATAACCCGCCGCCGACCAATCCGATTCAATTGCGTAACAACCCGGCACCGGACTTTGCGGTTCCACCGTAAATGTTTGACCCTGCTCTTGTACTTCCAAGCCAAATCGGGCCATCCACTCAATGGTCATGTCAATATAGGGGCGGGAGGCGATCTCCCCGGTAAGGGTAAGCTCAAGCCCCTGCTCTAAAAAGGATGCGATCAGCAATAAAGCCGATACATACTGAGAACTCACATCCCCGCGCATACTCACTTTTCGGGATCTTTGTTGAAAGCCATTGATTTGCAGAGGACAAAAACCTTCGTTTTTCACATAATCAATGTCCGCACCCAAATCCTTCAGTGCCTCCACCAAAATGCCGATCGGGCGCTCCTGCATCCGCGGTGAACCGGTAATCAGCGCCGGACGGTTGGCCGCCACACACCAGGCCGTCAAAAAGCGGGTGGTGGTTCCGGCATCCTGCGGATCCAGTTCAGCGGCCTCACTGACCAACAATGATTCCAGCAAACGGGTATCCCGGGCCGCGGAAAGATTTTCCAATTGAATTTTGTCTGCTCCGGCCAATGCCCGCAAAATCAGCGCACGATTGCTCTCACTCTTGCTCGCCACCATGGGCAAACAAGCATGCAAAGATTTGGCAGGCGTAGAGACAAGCAGAGAATTCATGGCCATTCTTCAATACCAACAGACCCGCATTGGCAAGCAAAAGGACTTCAAACCCATGGACCAAGAGCCCCCCCCATTCCAAACAGACTGGACCGGGGGTTTTCCACCCCCCGCAACTTCCCTTTCGCGGGGACAGGAAAGTCCCCAATCCATTTGGATTCTATTCCAAATGAAAAACTAAGTCCTCAGCATTCCATCTTTTCTTTTCTTCATTTTCATTTTCCCAGTCACTTCCGTTAATCAAGATTTCGGATCCACCTTCGTCTGTTCCGTTTGCACCCACGGAATAAACGATCCTCTTCTTCGGATCATAGCGGAAATCATTTCCGTCAAAAGGATCCGTCAACCCAACGCTCCCGAGTTCCTGAGGGAAAACGCCCCCTTCCCGCTTCATCAGTTGCAAGACCACCATAAGCCGGGTCGCGTTCAATTGGGTTTCTGCCCGAGAAGTTAAACGGCTAAAACTATCTTGAGATGGAAGAATCAGCGGCATCATCAGATATCCAATCGGATTGGGCTGAAGGATTCGGCGGATCGCCCCTTCCGGAAGTTCAGCCCGCTCAAAGCGGCTGAAATCAATTTCACTATAAGGTTTTTTTCCTTCTTCCAAGCAACCCATGAAATACGCCGCGGCCGTTGCCCGGGTTCGATTAGGCTGGAACATGTACTTTGACGTAATTACCGGTTTCTTTTCCGGCGAGTCGTCAATGAGGAGGGCCCCCTCCGCCAGGTCACGAATCCAATGGTCCACGAATTTATATTCCTGCTTAATGGTCAAAAACATTGCCGGACGCAAAGGAGGTAAACCGGCAAGGACCTGCTGCAACTTTTCAAGATCAGCGACGGAGGCTTCAGGGTTCCTGGCCAAGGCCTGAGCCGCTGTCAGGCCGGAATTCAGACTGGAAGTGCCCACCAAAAATTGGATCAGGGATTCCGGTTCCGCATAAATTTTTCCGCTAAACCGAAGCAACAGCACCGCTTTATCTATGGCCTCATCCATCTGACCCCGTTTGCGGGCATTTTGGCTCGATGCCTCAAGAAAGGATGAAAAAAGCACCCAATCTTCAATATATGGGGCTACATCTGAAAGCCCATGAAGTTCGGGAGCTTGGCAAGCTTCTTTTTCTAGCCCTTTTCGCAAGAATCCTACTGCCACCGCATTCTCCAACATTAAATCCATAAATTCCGATTCTCTACTGTGATCCGCGAGGGAGGAATCGATCAAATCTTTATGTTCACCAAGGGTTGAATGCTCTGCGGCAAGCAAAAACAGAGGAAATGCATTCGCCGTCTCCGGCACTTCCACCCGGAGCACTTCCAATTCCGGATAGGCCTGTGGAGGAAGATCTTTTCCTCGAAGATGCATATACAGAGAAAACCCCAAGCCCAACAACCCAATAAACCAAGCCACTCTCAGAAAAAATCGTTTCATAGCTCCTGTTCTCACAGCGCCTCCGGAGAGACAAACCATTTCATAGACAATCCACCAAAAATGAATATTTCAACAAGGGTATTGATATTCCATTCTCATTTGTGGTATTTCTATCTCCATATTTTTCGCAGAACTTTTCAACACTTCAGATCTTTAGGTTGTTTAAAGGAAACGAAGAGTTTCCTCTCTTGACAGTTGCGGTCGAGAGGAGGAGATTGGACGCGCTTTAACCATTAAGAGGAGACTTTATGCAAACCATAAATAGTGAACACGCCCCCGAAGCCGTCGGCCCCTATTCCCACGGAGTCAAAGTTGGAAACCTGCTGTATTGCAGCGGACAGATCCCTTTGGATCCCGCCACCAAAGCCCTTGTGCCCGGCGGTATCCGCGAACAAACCGAACAGGTCATTCAAAATATTATTCACGTATTGGATTCTGAAGAATTGCGTTTGAAAAACGTCGTAAAAACCACTATTTTTATGACGGATCTGGCTGACTTTTCCGTGGTCAACGGCATCTACGCCCAAGCCTTCGGAAAACACAAACCCGCACGCTCCACAGTGCAGGTGGCCGGCCTCCCGTTGGGCGCCCTGATCGAAATCGAAGTGATTTGCGAAATCGTCTGAACATAAAATTATGGGACAACACGGCGAAACCATTACCATCTTACTGCTGATCCTCATCGGGTTCACCACCTGGCAGGGATTGAACAATCCGGGGGTGATGCAGAAGTATCTGTTTAGCACCGAAGCCATCCGCCTCCGGCGTCAATGGATTCGCCTGATCAGTCCCGCCTTTCTGCACGGCAGCTGGGGACATTTTTTCGGCAATGCCATCACCCTCTACTTCTTCGGACGCAACCTGGAAAACGAGTTGGGACCGGGTTTTCTGCTGGGCATCTTCTTCGCGTCCGTCGCCGGGGGACATTTGCTCTGTATGCTGCTTCATAAACATGAGGATTACCGTGCCGTCGGTGCCTCGGGCGGCGCTTTGGGACTTCTGTTCAGCACCATCCTGCTGATGCCGGGCATGCGAATCATGATCTTTCCGCTTCCCATTCCGATTCCGGCTTGGATTTACGCCTTCGGTTTTCTGTTCTACACCCTTTCTTCCATGCGCGGTGGAAGCGGCGTCAGCCACGAAGCCCATCTGGGAGGCATGCTCAGCGGTCTTCTGGTCACCCTCTTGCAATATCCCGCACTCTTCAGACAACAACCCCTTCTGATTGTTGCCCTCTTGGCCGTAAGTGGTGGAGGCCTCTGGTATTTCCACGCCAACCCCGGACGGGTGCCCGGATTCTTAGGCTTACAGGTCCGCGGAAAAGTGGACGAATTTAAACAGGCACGTCACCAAAAGAATGAAGCCCATTTGGACAGTCTGCTGGATAAAGTTTCAAAAGAAGGCATTCAAAGCCTGAGCGACCGGGAACGTCAACAGCTACAGGACGCATCCCGGAACCGCGGAGGAAAACGATGAAATTTGCGAAGAACTTTTTTCCACTTGCGCGGCTCACCTGTGTGGAAATTCCACGTCAGCCCGCCCTGCTGCTCTTGAGCACCACCTTGATTCTCTTTATCGGCTGCCTGCCCTTTCTTATTACCCATAACCTGGGCGAAGCGGGCAAACTGGTTCGCGATTCCGCCCTGGCCATGATGTTTCTGGGAAGCCTGCTCTTGGCCGTTCCCGCCGCCTGCAATGCCGTCAGTACCGAAATCCGTCGCGGCACAGCCGGGGCGATTCTAAGTAAACCGGTAAGCCGCATCCGCTTTCTGGCCGCGAAATTCACCGGCGTTTCCATGGTGATGCTGGTTTTTTCCGGTATGGCCACTCTGGCCATCATGATGGCCGACCGGGCCGCCGCAATCGAATTTAATGTGGGCTGGCGCTACCTGATTCCTCTCTATCTGGCCATCATCGGCGCCTACCTCCTCGCCAGCGCCATCAACTATTTTACCAACCGGCCGTTTGCTTCCACCGCTTTTTGGTGCATGGCGGTATTGATCCTCCTGGCGTTCATCTGGACCTGGGTCATGAAAGAAAACCCGCACGCCAACGAAACCGTGATTGAGCACGCCGGACACAGCCATGCCAACCCGCACGGCGGTGAACCCATTCCCATTCGCTGGTCTTTGATACCTGCCTGCGCACTCATCACGCTGGCCGCCCTCATGATTCAGGCGCTGGCCCTGCTTTGCGCACTCAAACTCGGCGTGGTCGCTTCTCTTTCCGTCTGTAGCGGATTTTTTCTGGTCGGTCTTATGTCCGACTACTTGTTGGCCGAACGGGCCACTGAAACCCTGTGGGCCAAACTCCTCTACTGGATTTTGCCCAACTGGCAGCATTTCTGGATGGCAGATGCCCTCACCGCCGGCGGACATGTTCCGTGGATGTATGTCGCGCAGGCGTCTGTTTATGCCCTGACCTGGACTGCGGGAATATTACTCATTGCTTTTGGATTTTTTGACCGGATGGAGGTTTGCTGATATGTCTGAAGAACCTGTAGTTTATACCAAAGATTTGCAGAAAATTTTTAAAGACTTCTGGAGACGCCCCCGCGCCCGCGCTGTGGACGGCATCAATCTGGAACTCCACAAAGGTGAAGTCTACGGACTGTTGGGCCCCAATGGTTCCGGCAAGAGTACCACGATTAAAGTTCTGCTGGGCCTGCTGCATCCGGACGGCGGCGAAGTCAAAGTCCTTGGAAAACCTCCGCGCGACGTCGCCGTAAAAAGGAAAGTCGGCTACCTGCCGGAAGAATCCTATTTGTACCCCTACCTCGACGCCAAAGAGACCTTGCGCTTTTATGCCACCCTCTTCGGACTTGAAGGAAGCATGCGTGAAAAACGAATCGACGAACTCCTGGAAATGGTCGGCCTCTCCCACACCGGCCGCCGCCGGGTGGGCGAATTCTCCAAGGGCATGGCCCGGCGCATCGGATTGGCCCAGGCCCTAATCAACGATCCCGATTTGGTGATTCTCGATGAACCGACCTCCGGACTCGATCCGCTGGGCACGCGCCAGGTCAAGGACATCGTTCGCGCCCTCGCCGAAAAAGGAAAAACCGTTTTACTCAGTTCCCATTTGCTTGCCGACGTCGAAGACGTTTGCGAACGCATCACCATTCTTTACGGCGGAAAAGTACAGGCCAGCGGCCCCATCCGCGAACTGTTGCAAGTGGCCAATCATCTTCAGATCACCCTCAAAGATTTGGATGAAGCGCATCGCGTGCGTTTGCTGGACACCCTGGAGGAACAACTCGGTCAGCGTCCCACCCTCGAGCCCACCCGCAAAGATTTGGAATCCTTCTTCCTCGAAGTCGTCGCCCAGGCCCGCCGGGAAAGCGGAGAAGGCAGCGGCACCCGGGCCGAAGGGCAGCTGGCCGGTTTCCTCACCGCTTCCGCGGCGGAAGAAAACAGGACGGATATAGAATAAAGGAGCAATGGAGATTATCTCATCCACCTATTCAACCCACCACCCCATTCCCTCATTTCAAATGCGTAGCATTTTCCCCATTTACAAACTGACCCTCCGCTCGATCTTTCGGGAACGGGTGGCCCTGTCTATGCTGGCCCTGCTGGCATTGGTGCTGTTGTTGTTGCCGGCCGGACTGGAAACAGATGGCACCATTCAGGGTGCATTGCGGATGCACATTCGATACAGCCTGGGCTTCTCCTCTTTTCTGATTGCCGCCATGACCCTCTGGGTTTCCTGCGCATCCATCGCCGGAGACCTCTCCAGCAAACGGCTGCAAATGCTTCTGACCAAATCCGTTCACCGGGCGGAAATTTGGTGGGGGAAATGGTTGGCGGTGGTCACCCTGGTTTCCGGGCTCATGTTTGTCTGTGGCGGCGTTACTTATTTGCGTATTCAACAAATGGTACAAACCGCCGCCTTATCTCCGGAAGAAAAAACAGAGCTCGCCTCCCAATACATCACCGCCAGACGGCCGGTCGACGCAGACTATATTGATCTTTCCGAAGAAGCGAACGCGATGGCCGATGCACAAATCGAGGCCGGTGCGGTACCGGAAAACTTTCCGCGGGAAAATCTGGTCGCCCAAATGGAACATTATCTTCGGGTCAGCCACAACGCGGCTTCGGCCGGACAAATTATTCCCTATGACTTTCAACTGCCCAATCCCCTGGTCTTAGGAAGTACCTTTCAAATATCTTATGAATACGACGGGGCCTCCATGGGAAACAGTACCGCGCCGGGCGCATGGCATATCGATCTTCCCGGCAAAGAAGGTGTGCAGGTGTTTGAAACCGAAGAAAATCCCTACGGAACAAAAGTTATTGAAGTCACCGTCGACGAAGCTCTCGCGGGCGCAACCGCGTTGACCCTGCGCTTTGAAAACCGCAGTGAGGAATCCGGCCGCGTCTTCTTTAAAACCGATCAGGGCGTGCGCCTGTTTTTCGGCGGCGGAAGTTTTTTCCTGAACCTTTTCCGGGCGCTCCTGTTGCTTTGCGGCATGCTGGGGCTCCTGGCCGCCATTGGGGTGAGTGCAGGATCCGTGTTCTCCCTCCCGGTCGCCTGTTATGTGAGCGCTGTGGTTTTACTTATGCAGTCATTCTCCGGTACCGTCGAAGAAGTCGTAGCCGGAGGCGTCCCCGCGATTGAACACGAAGAAAATCAGTTGTCCCACAGTATAAAAGTATTTCAGTACAAAGTATTTCAAGGGGTTCTGGTGGTCCTGAAACCTCTGGAAATCGAAAGTCCTCTCGGCCGGGTTTCCAAAGGAGTATTGGTATCCCCAAGTGAAACCTTCTCGGTCTTCTTCCTCCGCTTTGCACCGGTGGTCTTGCTGATAAGCGGCGTGGGCGTGTTTCTCTTTTCAAGGCGTGAAATTGGAGCGGCGGCATGAAAACTTTTTCAGCAAAACGTGGTTGGGTGCTGGCACTTTGTGGCGGATTGATCCTGGTAGCCTCCGGCAGCCGTCATTCCGGCCTCATCGAAATGCGTCGGGCCGAACATCTTCAAGCGGTCTCTCCGGAAGACACCACTCCCCTGGTGGCCATTACCACTGTTGCCTTTGGCGGATTCCGCGGACTGGTGGCGGATGCCCTCTGGGTGCGCGCCAATAAAATGCAGGAGGAGGGTCAATATTTTGAAATGGTCCAACTCGCAAAATGGATCACCCAACTCGAACCCCGGGTGCCCGAAGTCTGGTCCTTCCAGGCGTGGAATCTCGCTTACAACATCAGCGTACTCTTTCCCGAATTTGAAGACCGCTGGCGCTGGGTAAACCACGGACTCGATTTGCTCCGTAAAAAAGGACTCACCCACAACCCGAATTCTCCCGATCTGCATTGGGACATCGGCTGGATGTTCCAACACAAAATCGGCATGGAGTTTGATCTTGCCCACCGCCTCTACAAACAAAAACTGATGCAGCAGGTCATGGATATTCTTCCCGACGGCAGACTCCCCGCTGAAAGCATTTCCCCTGAAACCGCACAGGCACTGCAAGAGACCTTTTCCATGGACGCTGATTTTATGCGCGAACTGGATGAGAAGTACGGTCCTTTAGAATGGCGGCTTGCACAAACCCATGTCTTGTACTGGTCGAGTAAAGGCCTGCCGTTTTCTGCGAAAGTATTTGATGACCGGCGCCTCCGCCGCATGCAAATGCAGTCCCTGGCCGAGCAAGTGCGCGGAGGTACCATCATCACCACCGACGACGGCCTCACCACCATCCGTTTTCCCCGTCTGGAACTTTTTGATCAGGTCATCCGGGATTACGAGACCTTGATCGCTGAAGGCCCCCAAAATCAATATTTGGAATTGGGGTACAGCAACTTGCTGATGGATGCCGTGCTCTTAAATGCAGAATACGGAAATCTGGAAACCTCATATGCCTACTATGAAAAAATGGCCGCAGCCGAAGAAGAAGTCCCTGCCGGCCGGGAAAACTTTAAACGATATGTTTTCGGAGAACTTGAGCGTGAACCTGAAACCCTCAGTTATGATCTGGCCATCACGCGCTTGGTCGCTTTGCTCACCCGGGCACTGGATCAACCGGATCCTATTCTTGCAAGCAGCTTCCGTCAAAGGGCCCGGCAAATACATCAGGCCTATCAGGAGAGCCGCAGCAATGCGGAACATTTAGCCCGAACCGGACTGCCTCCCCTTTCCACCATCGAGACCCTGGTACGCAAATCACGGGAATCTTAATTTTTTTCTAAGATATCCCCGGTCAGAAACGTCAACTCCATGAAACATACCCTCGAAGAACTCATGGACCTCTACGCCGCAGCCCTCCTGCGCTATGCCGAAAGGCTGGTGCGAAATCCCCACTCCGCTCAGGATGTGGTGCAGCAGGTGTTTATCAAATTTTCGGGACTCACTTCTGAAAAACAACCCAAAGAACAGGCTGTCCGCGCCTGGTTGTACCGCGCCACCCATCATCAGGCCGTGGATCTCATTCGATCGGAACAACGCCGGAAAAAACTGCACGAGGCCCATGCAGAAGAGCAAAATCTGTCGGGAACAGATGCCACGCCCCAATCCAAACAACGGGTGTTGGAAAAGTTACACCTTCTGGATGACAAAGAACAGCAAGTGGTCATCCTGCGTCTTCAAGAGGGATTGAGCTATCGGGAAATCAGTGACGTGACCGGACTCAAAGAGGGCCATGTCGGATATTTATTACACCAGGCCGTTCGCCAACTGGCCCGTCACTTTCAAACCGAAGGAGCGCGCTCATGAATTGGGAAATTGAAGATCCGCGCTGGACCGCTTATCTCCTGGGAGAACTCTCAGCGGAAGAACGTGCGGAAGCCGAAAAAATGCTTAAACAGCATCCGCACTTACAACAGGAAGTCGACAGCCTGAATACCGTGCTGGGCTGCCTGCAGTCTGAAATTTCAAAACAGCCGCTGCCTCTTTTTGAACCTCTGCGCAAAGAAGCGGTTCTCCAAAACCCATCCGCTAAAAAATCCAGGTCCCTGTGGTTCCCCACCGCGGCGGCGGCGCTGCTGGCCATCGGATTTGGCGTGGCACATTTTCTCAACCCGGCGACCTCACCCACGAGCCCGGTTCCGGTTCCGGTTTCTGATCTTCCACTTGCCGGGCAAGCGACGCAGGCTTCCAGTGATAAAAATGAAGTCGCCCTCCCCATGACTGAAGAAGCTGAAGTGCTTTCTGACGCATTCATGAGCGCTCCGGCAGCAGTGGACAGGACAGAACCGGTAATGACGGCCCCGGCTCCCCTCATTATCCCACCGGCTGAACTCAAATCAAAAAGGGCCGTTTTAGGCAGAAGCATGGCCGGGGATCTTGAAAGTTCCCGAGAAGAGAAGAAAGATATGCCGGCCCTCTCTTCCGTAATGAGGGTAGAACAGGATGAGCCTGTAGACATTCAGAAGAGCGCCTCCGGGATTATGTCGAGCACTTTCGAAATCGCCCCCACACCCACACCCACGCCAACACCTGAGCCGACACCGGAGCCTACCGCGTTGCCGGAAAAAGAATAGTTCATTCAGGTTGGCTAGGATTTCCACAAGCAGGCGTAGTCCACGGACTCCGTACGTGGAAATCCTGGCTTGTCAAAAGTTTGAGTTTCATTTCCACAAGCAGGCGTAGTCCACGGACTCCGTACGTGGAAACCCTGGCAAACCATGCAGAAAAGTTTCATTTCCACGCTCGGAGAGCGTGGACTACGCCAACACCAGAGCCTATTCCATTGCCACAACACCCCCAAGGGTCAGACATTCATAATAAAGATCATATGTAAAACAAGGGACACCAAGTCCTCCCTTCCCCCCAATATCAGCTCCACGGAGGGGTGTGGGCATCCCCGTTATCATTCAATGCCCTGCACATGCAACCTCCCCGCACCCCTCCGGGGCGCATTTTGGGTTTTACGCATTCCCGGGGGCGTGGCCCCCGGGCTACATGCGATACCCCCTCCGGGGGTTCTCGGGTTCCTATTGACCATGGGCCACAAGGATCCCACAATTCCAAATGCCCCAAAGGGCCGCCGGACACCCCCACATTTCCAGATGCCCCGGAGGGGCAAAGGCATCTAGCTTGGGGGCCATGCCCCCAAGAACCCTCCCCAAAAT
>CAKZLZ010000004.1 GCA_937127435.1 uncultured Verrucomicrobiota bacterium
AACCGGGAAGCATTGGATGGTTAACGTGAAAGAATAAAGGGAGTAAACGCAGGTAGTCTTGCTGTTTTTGGGTTAGCGCCAACAACATTCTATCAAACCGCGTGTGCGACAAATGCAGAAATTTCTTTTCAATTTTCTGACGCAATGCCTCCACTTCCAGATCACGCTTTTCCCGGGCCGCATGATGCAGACGCGCCTGAAAAGCTTCCGGACTTTCGTTCTCTTCCGCATCCAACTTCAACGCTTTGCAACTCAGCAGGGTCAACGTCTGTTGTTCATACATCACCGACTTCGCTTCCTTTTCCCAACTCTTGAAATTCTTCGCATTCCCCGCCGCGCCGGGCAATGGCGGACGTGCGATTCCCTTTTCCGCCGGCGCAAAGCCTCCCGTCCCGTCTGCAAACGTAATTTCCTCCCAATTCACCGCGGTGAACCCTTCACGAATCGGCCCATAAAAGGCCTGCTCTTTCCAAAGATCCACATGTTTGGATGCACGCACATAATGTAATTTGGCTACCCCGGCCACGCAGGGAACACAGCCCTGTGAAGCCCCCGGAGTCGAACGCAATAAGGCAGCTTCGGGAATACCCGCAGGGAGGATGGCCGATGAAACCTGAACCGCTTGTTTTTTGACCGCGGCAGGTTCTACAATGGAAGCTTCAACCCCCGGCGCTGAGACCGATGGCGCCACAAGCTCCTCCCGGGAAGGAACAAGCTTCCGGATTTGTTCGCGGGTCAAGGGCCCCCGTAAATAACTCATCGCCCAGCGGGTTTGAAAAACCACCGGTCCATCATCATGCACATTGTGTAAGAGAAAACGCCGACTTCCCAATCCCGCCAGAATCTGCTCCATCTTCGCACGGTCAAACTTCCCTCCGGCCGAAGCCCCCTCCAAGCCTTCCATCACCCGCATCTTATCCCGTTCAGTTTGTAGCCGGCCAATAAACCAGGTGCCGGTATTAGAGAGTCCTTTGTAATCCAGATCCACCGGATTCTGGGTCGCCAGCAAACAACCAAGTCCATAAGCCCGGGCCTGCTTGAGCAACGTCAGCATCGGACGTTTGGACGGCGGATTGCCGGAGGGAGGAAAGAATCCGAAAATCTCATCCATATACAGTAACGCCCGCAAGCTGGATGTTCCCGGCTGTCCCCGCATCCACGCCACCAATTCGTTCAGCAGCAAAGTCACAAAAAACATGCGCTCACTTTCACTCAAATGCGCGATGGATAAAATAGTGATCCGCGCCTTCCCTTCTTTGGTGTACATCAGAGAATTGAGTTCCAACGCATCCCCTTCCAGCCAACTGGCAAAACCCGGCGAAGCCAATAGATTGTTCAGGCGCATCGCCAATTGCATACGCTCTTTGGCCGGATAAAAAGTTTCCAAATCAAAAAAGCCCACCTTGTCAAAAGGCGGATCCTGAATCCCCCGTAAAATGCCGGGCAAATCCAAATCGCGGCCCTGTTCCCATTCGTGGCGCAACAAATTGGCCATCAAAATGTGCTCCGGACTTTGTAAAGGGTCCCCTCTCACCCCCAGCAAAGCCATCAGGCCCGCAACCGACGAGTCGACCCGTTCCGCCAACAACTCCGGATCTTTGCGCAACACTTCCGGCGGCGCATTAAAAGATTTAAGTACCGTCAAAGGACGGCCGGCGGTGCTGCCCGGGGTATAAATCGTGAAATCTGCATTTTCTTTCATGCGGCGGATACGCTCTCCGTCCTGATCCCAGGATGCCAACCCCTCTTTCCAGGTTTTGGCCACTTTCACAGAATATTCTTCAGGGGTCGACCCTTTGCGCATCGCCTCCGCCGGATCAATCCAGGGCGCAAAATCTTCAGGCAGCAAATCGGGAAAGGTCAGAAGTAAATTCCCCAGATCCCCTTTGGGATCAATGGCCAAAACGGGAATCCCGTCCATGGCCGCTTCTTCAATCAGTGAAAGACAAAGCCCTGTTTTCCCGCTCCCCGTCATCCCCACACAAACCCCGTGGGTGGTCAGATCTTTGGCATCATACATCAGGGTGGATGCATCCCGTTCTTCAGAAGCTTCTGTTTTGCCTAAATAAAATGCGCCTAATTTTTCGTATGGTTTCATAGCCAAAACATAGGGACGCTAAAAAAAGAGATCAATCCCCAAAAGCATCTCCATCAAGAAAAGGCTGCATCATGTTTTTAATTAAACATTCTGCCAGGCACCCACTTCATTCTCAAACAGTTCGTCCGCGGCCAGTGGGCCCCAGGAACCGGGAGAATAAAAATGAATAGGAATCCGGGCATTCCGCTCCTGCCAGGCTTGCAGAATCGGATCCATAATCCGCCAGGCCGCCTCCACTTCATCGGAACGCATAAACAGGGTTGCGTCTCCGCGCATCACATCCATCAACAGCCGCTCATAGGCTTCCGGCAAGGTGCCTTCATAGTTTTCCGCATAATTGAAATCGAGCTCCGAATCTTCCACCACCATGTGCATGGAAGGACGTTTGGTCGCAAAGTGTAGCGAAATCCCTTCATCCGGTTGAATACGGAAGGTCAACACATTGGGTTGGGCTTCGGTGAGATCACACACATCGTTGGCACATTCCACGGTACGGAAGAGCTCCATCGGTGGTTTTTTAAACTGCACGGTAATGCTGGTTTGTTTCCGGCCCATGCGTTTCCCGGTACGTAAATACATCGGTACCCCGGACCAACGCCAGTTATCAATAAAGAATTTTGCGGCCACAAATGTTTCGGTGGAAGTGCCGGAGGGCACCCGGTCTTCATCCACATAGGCGGTTACCTTCTTATCGCCCAGGGTACCGGACACATACTGAGCACGCACCACATTTTCACGCACATCATCCAGCTTGGGAATGCGGATACTCTGCAAAACCTTCACTTTTTCATTACGGACGGCATCCGAAGAAAATCCACTGGGCGGTTCCATGGTCACCAGACAGAGCAACTGGGAAATATGATTCTGCATCATATCCCGCAGCGCACCGGCGGTATCAAAATAGGCGCCCCGGCCGGATTCCATCCCCACTGTTTCACTGGCGGTTACTTGAATGTGGTCCACATAACTGCTGTTAAACACCGGTTCAAAAATGGTGTTGGCAAAACGGAAAGATAAAATATTCTGAACCGTTTCTTTGCCCAGATAATGGTCGATACGATAGACTTGGGATTCATCGAGCAGGCTCAGCACATGGCGGTTCAGGTCCATCGCACTTTCCAAATCACGCCCGAAAGGCTTTTCGATCACCACCCGGCTCCAATGCGCATGGCTGGGGGGATAAACCAGACCGGATTCCTTCAACAAGGTGGTCACGGTGCCAAAGAAACCGGGAGCGACGGATAAATAAAACACCCGATTCGCCGGGTATACATCCGCATCATCCAATTGTTTGGACAAGCGCGCGAATGATTCCGCATCATCAAGCCCCCCCTTAAAATAGTCGATGTGTTCCGCAAAAGCCTTTACGTCCGCTTTGGTACCTTTCACCCGCTGAAAACTTTCAATTTCCCCGCACATTTCCTCCCGGAAACTTTCATTTGTATAATCCCGGCGGCCGAATGCGACAATCCGGATTTTTTCAGGCAAGCGGTGTTCGAAGTGCATCGCAAACAGCGCCGGAAGCAGTTTACGCCGGGTTAAATCCCCGGTACCCCCAAAGATTACCACGGTTTGCGAATCTTCCACGATCAAGTCCGGAATACGGCCGGATTGAGATTCGGAAGAGGAATGATGAATATTAATTACGCGACTCATAGGTTGCACATATCTTCGCTTAGGAAGCTAATGTCAAGGAAAGGGAAATGGAATTGGTTCCGGATTCGTCTCAAAACCACGTTTTTGAAGGACGGAAACATGCAAATTTTAAAAACCTTTCTGAATGGACCTCCCTTTTTTATCGAAACCCTTCCCTATAGGGCATAATGGAGCCCGCAACTCTATGAATGCTTCTCCTTCCATCTGGAATACGATTAAAGCGGCTTTAATTCAAAACCGCATCCCGGCCATTGTCTTGCAAATTTTTGCAGCCTGCATTCTGGGGCTGTATTTTGGTGTGGAAGCTTTGCGGCCTGCCTTTGAAGCCATTGGAGAACTTAAAGCCTCTGTCGGAATCGTATTTGCCATTCTGTCGACCTCAATTTTCGGAGGACTGATTCCCTGGGCCGTGATGGCCCATCGCGGTCGTATCCCCCCGGGCATGCGAATGAAACACTTCCTGTTTTACGTGCTTTACTGGGCTTTTCAGGGTGCCGTCGTCGACACCCTCTATACCTATCAAACGGTATGGTTTGGCTCGGGCACGGATTTCAAAACCCTTTTCAGTAAGATGCTGGTCGATCAGCTTCCCTTTAATTTAATTTGGGCCACCCCCGTGGGCCTCCTGTTTTATGGTTGGAAAAATTGTAGATTCTCCTGGGCCCGATTCCGCAAAGACCACAGCCGGAAGATTCTGATCCACTCCTACGCGACCATTCAATTCAGTTCGTGGATGGTCTGGGTGCCGGCCGTGCTTATGGTCTACAGTCTCCCGCCGGATCTGCAGATTCCCTTATTTAATCTGGTCCTCTGCTTTTTCTCCCTGGTGCTGACCTTTGTCACCCGAAGCGACCAAGCGCTTTAAATTCCTTTGCCGCATTCCTGACAGAATTTGGAATCCTCTTCATTCAATTTTCCGCAGGCCCGGCAGCGAATCATGATCACTTTTTCAGCTGCGGCCGATCCAAAATTGAGATCCACTTCATCCAGCGCATCCTTCACCATCCCTCCAGCCATCCGGCTGTAAGGCTCCAGCTCGTCGCGAGCCTGTTCCGGATCCAGCAGT
This sequence comes from uncultured Verrucomicrobiota bacterium, assembly GCA_937127435.1. GTDB lineage: Bacteria > Verrucomicrobiota > Kiritimatiellia > SS1-B-03-39 > UBA6053 > UBA6053. The sequence goes on from CAKZLZ010000004.1 coordinate 4,821, forward strand.
ACCCCTGATCCCGCCAAGCCCCTGGCACCAACGCCCCGGACGATGCCCCCGATGATCAGCAGGATCATGCCCCCGAACGCACGTGCCATCGAGGAGCGCGCCTGCCCTTCAAAGTTCGAAAAATCCCCGAAATTCATAATCCCCGTTACGAAAACCGAAAGGAATGAAATCCCCCCGATGACCATGAGGATGCCGCCAAGGTAGAAAGCGGTTTTACGTTCACTGGATATTTGTTTGCTCATAATCCCTACTTTGCCAACCGGGCGTCTTTGCGCAAGCCTATATTCCGGCGGGGAGGCTTTACAGATGGAAAAATTGACGCATAATAGACACATGGAAATTGAACCGGAACGTATGAATCCCAGAGATCGACCTGCCTCTTCCCCCTTTCAGGGGCCAAAGAAATGGCAGCTCTATCTGTTTGGCGCATTGGCACTGGTCATCGGAGCCGTTCTGCTCTTCTTTATGTTCTGGGTCGCCCTGTTTTTTGTCGCCCTGGGTATCCTTACCCTGATCGTCAATTGGATCCTGGGATTATTCAGGGGAGAAAAACCAACGAACAAATCCCAAAGCAGCGTGAAATTTTATATCAACCGCGGCCCGCCGAGATCGTAGTCCACGCACTCCGTGCGTGGAAATGAAACAAGAGCCTGCACTCAAATTTCCACGCTCGGAGAGCATGGACTACGTCTGTGAGTGGAAATGAAACAAGAGCCTGCACTCAAATTTCCACGATCGGAGAGCGTGGACTACGTCTGTGGGTAGAAATGAAACAAGAGCCTGCGCTCAAATTTCCACGATCGGAGAACATGGACTACGTCTGTGGGTAGAAATGAAACAAGAGTCTGCGCTCAAATTTCCACGCTCGGAGAGCATGGACTACGCTTTAACATAAACTACGCCAAGGCTGCTTTCACAAAGCCACGCACAGCTTCCACATCCGCCGGCAGGCGTTCACATTCTGTTTCCGCGCCCTGCAAGGCATCCAACACCGGATGATGCGGAACTTCTCCTACCGCATCCACGATTGCATCTACAAACTTCGCCGGATGCGCGGTCGACAAACAGATCAACGGATCCGTATTCCGTAACGACTCCCCCACCGCCACCCCAACCGCCGTATGGGGATCCAGAATGTATCCATATTCTCCACTCACCCTGCGTATGACACTGGACGTCTGATGGGTATCCGCCCGATCGGCAGAAATCAGTTTCATCGCGGGATGCTCCAAACGTTCAGACAAATCCACTTTCCCGGTTTCCGCAAAAGTCTGCATCACTTCCGAAACTTTCGCGGCATCGCTGTCCATGAGGACATAGAGGAAACGCTCAAAATTACTCGCCACCTGAATATCCATCGAAGGACTAATGGTGTGGGCGACGCTCCCGCTTTCATATTTTCCGGATTGGAAAAAGCGGGCCAAAATATCATTTTCGTTGGTGGCCAAAATCAGTTGACTCACCGGCAACCCCATCTGACTGGCATAATATCCCGCCAAAATATTTCCGAAATTCCCGGTAGGCACAGAAAATTGTATCTTTTCAGAACCACATTCTTTGCGCACTTTAAGTCCGGCATAAAAATAGTAGACAATCTGAGCCATCACCCGCACCCAGTTCACCGAGTTCACGGCCCCCAACTTCATTTCAGTTTTAAAGGGCACATCCGCAAACAACGTTTTCATGATCCGCTGACAATCGTCAAAGGTACCGTCAATCGCCAAATTGTAGACATTTTCATCCAGCACCGAAGTCATTTGCAATTCCTGAACCGGGCTGGTTTTCCCCTCCGGATGCATCATAAAGATATTGATCCCCGCTTTACCCCGCATGCCGTGAATGGCCGCCGAACCGGTGTCTCCACTGGTGCTTCCCAGAATATTCAGAGATTGACCGCGCTGGGTCAGGGCGTATTCAAAAAACTGCGCCAAAAACTGCATGGCCATATCTTTAAAGGCCAGAGTCGGTCCGTGAAAAAGCTCTAATATATAAACGTCTCCCACTTTGACCGAAGGGGCAATCTCCGGATCACGAAATGTGGAATAAGCCCGATCCACCAACCCGCGCAAATCCTCAGCAGGAATATCGGTAATGAAACGCGAAAAGATTTCAAAAGCCAAATCCGGATAGGACAATGTGGAAAGGTGATCCAACTCTCCGGAAAAATCCGGCAGTGACTCAGGGATAAGCAACCCGCCATCAGGCGCAAGACCGGTAAGACCGGCATCGGTAAAGGACATGGCTTCTGTTTGACCGCGGGTACTGATATATTTCATGAGGGACGTCTAGCAAAGCAACCGTTGAGGTCAATTCAGAACCGTAACCCAGACGCCGCGAGTGCAACCAGAACCGTACGTAACACAGACATTCCTGTCTGTGATCACGAGCGGCTTACGCCGCGAGTGCAACCAGAACCTAACTGGAAGCACAGGCAGTGGGACGCCTCTTCGAGGCGATCACAGGCAGCCTGCCCGAAGGACGCCCCAGCGGCCAGGGGAATGCCCGTGTCACGATCCCCTAAACCAGCTTCCAGCGCAAAGTCTGTCCCGCATTCACCGGCACGATACTGCCATAACGGGGCGGCACGGTCCATTCAGCCTTTTCAAGCACCACGGTGCGCTCCGGAGGGGTTACACCATAAATCCGGCGGGCGTTATCGCTGACAAATGCCTGCATCAGTTCCAGTTTATCATGATCCTCAAAGAACTCGGCCAACATCGGCAGGAGCATCGGCGCGGTGAAACATCCCGCCATCCCTTCCGTGCGCTTCATCACTTCCGTGTGCGGGGCGCTGTCACTCCCGAACATGACTTTTTCATGCCCGGAGAGCACCAATGATTGAATCGCGGCCCTGTCTTTAGGGCTCTTCAAAATCGGTTTGCAAAACAGAAAAGGATCAAACATTCCCCCCAGCATGTCATCAAGCGTGTACAGCATGTGATGCAAAGTCACGGTACAGAACACATTTTCATGCTTATCCAGAAATTCGGCGGCATCGGAGGTGGTGATATGCTCCATGATGACCCGAAGTTTAGGGAAGGTGGATGCAATATGGTCATACACCGATACAAATTCCCGTTCCCGGTCGGGAGAATATCCGTGGGTCTCCCCGTGTACCAGCAAAGGCAGATCCAAATCCTGCATCATATCCAACACCGGCTCGATCTTGGACAACTCCGCCACGCCACCTTCACTGTTGGTGGTCACCCCTGCCGGATAAAGTTTGATGGCAAACAGCTCCTCACGGGCCGCCGTCAACTCCTCACGGCTAAAGTCTTCCCTGAAAAACAAGGGCACATAAGGTGCAAAGGCAAAAGGGCTGGCCGCTTCAGTCACTTCTCTTACATAAGCACGGTAGCGCTCAATCGTATCCACGGGCGGTTGGGTATTCGGCATGCACACCGCGCCGGCAAACTGGGAAGAAGTAAATGGGGTCACCTGTTTCAGCATGTCGTCCTGACGGAGGTGTACATGCATGTCCAAGGGGGATTTTAAAGTTAAATTCATGTCCGCTTCTTGCCCTTTCAGTCCCCTCTTGGCAAGGGACTTTCCATCCGATTTTCATTATAAAGCTCATAAGAAATCTTCCTCCCGCTTCATTATGGAGTTGCGACCTTGATGGGATTGCTTAGGGTAAAAGCTGGATGGAAAACTCATTTATATACTTGGCACCGGTGTTTCTCACGCAGATTCTGCTGGGTGTGCTTCTGCTGTGGCTGTTTGTAAAAGAGCGTGATCAAGTAGGTCTGGGCACTATCCTCCTGACCAGCTTGTTGTACACCGTCCTCAATATTGTCATTGAATGGTTTCTTAATGACTACTTGCTCGCGACCACTTTGGTGGTGCAATGGACCTTTTTTGTCTTACTGGCTCAACGGATTCTCTCTATTCCACTTCCCCGGGCCAGCGTGACCCTGTTCTGCTATTTTTCCCTATTGATGGGCATACGCATGGTCGAAGTGCATTTTACTCCCCCGGAACTTACCGATGATGAAAAACTTCTCGTAGAAGGATTTGAAGAAACCGATTCCGAAGAAAACCAGGAAATACGGGACACAGATTGGGTTCAAAGACTGGAAGCCGGAACCCTCGCCCACAAAACCTACGCCTCAAGAGACTGGTTGCTGGACTTCATCTATCCTCCGGAAAAAATTGAAACGCCTGAAGAAGATCCCCTCCCCGTCCCTCCGGACAACAAGGTCTCAACACCTCCTACAGCTTCGCTTCCCCTTGAAAACACACCCCTGCAAGTTTCAGGTGGCATGACCGGTGCCGAATTTGAGCAACTGTTCTACCCTGCTGACCCGGTCGCCCCCCCCTCTCCCGCGGTCGAACCGCCAGCGGAAAGCCCGCCGGAAACCGCCTTTGCAGAACCCCGCGTTCCCGACCCCGCCAACCTCAGCATCAACGCCCAACAAATGTCGCAGATTGTGGAGGTTAAAAACCGCTCCACCGACCCGGGCTACTCGCCTCCCGATTACGTCATTTCTGCTGTGGGGGTAGGTTCAGGCGGTCGCTTCATCATTGTAAATGGAGACATGCTGAAAGAAGGAAGTATTATCTATACCCAGCATGAAAACCCCAGAGGGTGGAAGCTTTATCAGGTCACCCCCACCCTGCTTTACTGGCAACCTTTAAAATAAACCTTTTCCGCATCAGCTGGAAAAATCAAATGCTTCCCTGCGAATCGAAAAGAACGGTTTACTCAGACTTCCAACCAAACAAACAAGGTTCCCGCACCGATCACAATCTCCACGAAAGCGTCTTCGACCTGATTACTCTGCCCCAATTGCCCTCCAGGCCCCATCGGCTGATCCTTAAGATTCCATTTCAAACCTGTGGTTCGAACCGCCTCCACTTTTTCCAGGGGGATGATTGAAAGGGTCGATCCCGGAGACAAGGGGCTCCGAAATGGACATGCGGGCGTAACCCGGATGAGCCGCTCCCTTTCAGACTCAAAAACCACTTCCTTGTCTCCATCAACTTCGGAGGCAATGAGTAAATTCGTTAGCAAGTGATCCAACCGCCTTCCCAATCCGCCCAGGATCATAATTTCCCGGACCGTTTCAGGAAGCGTCGACAAAAGTTTTTGAAAATCTGTGCGGTCCTGTTCCAAAAACTTCAGAACCTTCCAGTCTTCAGGGAGGCCTTCCGGCGATTGGCTGTCAAAATCCCCGGCAACCCACTTGGGACGGACACCTGCAGTCCGACAAACCTCTGCCCCCCCGTCTGCAGCATACACATCATAACGACTGGCGAGACTTTTCAGACGGGAGAGAGAGGGCGGCTCCCCGTTGAGCACCAGCACCGCTTTCATCGTTCCAATCGACAAGCACCTTGCGTGGCTTCAGTCACGTAGACCGCCGGATCGGTTTGGGTTTCACGATCGTAGGTCGCCATTACATTTTCCGTGAAAGCCTCCACAGCATCCGACCGAACCAATGCCACCGCACATCCACCAAATCCGGCACCGGTCATCCGCGCGCCCAGACATCCGGGTTGCGCCCGGGAAATTTCCACCATTTCATTCAAGGCGTCGTTACTCACTTCAAAATCATCCCGCAGACTTATATGACTCTGATCCATCAGTTCCCCGAGCCGTTCCGCATTGCCGGCCGCCATCACTTCCGCAGCCTCCAAGGTGCGCTGGTCTTCGGTAATCACGTGTCGCGCCCGTTTCCGGGTCAGTTCCGATAATGCATCCGCTTTGGCAAAAAACTGTTCAGGACTCACATCCCTCAACAGTTCCACTCCGAAAAATTTGCAGGCCTCTTCACACTGCTGACGCCTTTCATTGTAGGCGGAATCTACGAGCCCCCGACGGGTACCGGTATCTAAAATCACCACCTTCACCCCTTCAGGCAGAGGCACATGCCTGCCTTCCAATGAGCGGCAATCCAGCAAATAGGCATGTCCCGCCTTTCCGCAGGAGGAAATCATTTGATCCATAATCCCGCAATTGACCCCCACCCAGTCATTTTCGGCTTCCTGACCCACCACCGCCATATCCACGGGGTCCCAGGGGAAATCAGAAACTTCAGAAAATGCTTTTGCTGCCGCCAATTCCAATGCCGCAGAACTGGACAACCCGGACCCGCGGGGAACATTCCCCAACATTACGCCCTCCCATCCCTGCAAAGGCAGGTTCCGTTTTTTCAGTCCGTTGGCCACCCCTTTGATGTATTCAACCCAGTGTGGCTTCAGATATTTAAAATCTTCCAGTCGGAAACGGGCAGGTTGATGAAAATCAGCTGACAACAACCGGACTTCCTTGTCGTTCCGATAACGGATCGCCATAAACATCGCCCGGTTAATAGCCATGGGCATTACAAACCCGCCATTATAATCCGTATGTTCACCGATGAGGTTGACCCGTCCGGGTGCACGCACGACTTCATCCGGCTCCCCACCGAAATACTTCTTAAACTCTTCTACAACTTGCTGTTCTATTGTCATGCCACTCCTATGGAAGGAATTGTCAGCTCTCGCAATTGAAAAACAAAATTAATCCTCTTTAGGATCTTCATCTTCCAAATCATCTTCCCCTTCATCTTGGAAATCTTCATCGGTTTCTTCAGCGCCTTCAGGATTCTCTTCCACGACGGGATTCTCTTCCTTTTCGGCACCCTCTTCCCCTGCGTCATCTTCACCCTCTTTGGCCAACTTCCCTTCACGGGCTTTCAGTTCCAACTCCCGCTGCTCCAGATTACGTCGCATTTCCGCCATTCCCGGCAATTCGTCCAGGCTATTCAGACCAAAGTGCTCCAAAAAGGCCTGGGTGGTTCCATACAACCAGGGCTTGCCGGGCAATTCACTTCGTCCCACCACCTTGACCAATCCCATTTCCAGGAGATTTCGCACAATCGAATCCGCCGCAACCCCGCGGATGGATTCGATCTGGGAACGCTGCAGCGGTTGACGGTAGGCAATAATTGAAAGCGTTTCCAAAGCGGGTTTGGAAAGTTTGGCGGATTTCCCCTTGTCCAAAAGTTCCCGTAACCAGGGACCGGCCGAAGGGACATTACGCAAACGGAATCCGCCGGCAATCTCCACAACTTCGAGTCCCAAACGACGTTCTGTAAGGTCGTGGCGAAGCTCTTCCATGGCCGCCTCCACATCCTTGACCGTCATCTCAATAAAACTGGCGGCCACATCCTCATACGTTTCCGCAGTGCGTTTAAACACATTGACCATCTGACGCAGGGTCAGCGGCTCGCGGGTCGCAAACAACATGGCACAGAGGATTTCCTTAATTTCGGGAAGTTTCTCCGAATTATGCATTGTTGTATTCCTCCAACACATCCGACATCGGCATCTCTTCCATATCCGTTTGTTCCGCTTCTTCAGATTTTTGAATCAGAATGTCCGTAAATTCACCCACTTCCTGTACCGCCCGGATTTGACGCATCCGGATCAGTTCCAAAATCGCCAGAAACGTGCAGACCATCTCGCTGCGGGAACGCATATCTTTGAACAAGGCGTGCAGACTCTTTTTTTTGCCTTTGCGCACAATCTCGTTCATCATGTAATCCACTTTGTCCGCCACCGTATATTTCTCGGAGAAGATCTCGGTCAGCTCTTCATCCTGGGCGCGTTTGAGGATCTCACTGAAACTACTCAGCAGATCGAAAATACTCACATCCCGCAGGGCCAGACCCGAATCCTTTTCAATCGCCACATGATCCCCTTCCGGGAAAAAGACATTGTGCTGCGACTCTTCCATCAACTCGAGGGTATTCGCCGCATCTTTGAACTTTTTGTATTCCACCAATTGACGGACCAAGTCCAGACGCGGATCCTCTTCGTCCTCTTCCAATTCCGGTCGTTCTTCCTCCGGTAAAAGCAGGCGGCTCTTAATCAACATCAGGGTCGCGGACATCACCAAAAATTCACCCGCGATATTCAGGTCCAGCATCCGCATCACATTCAAATGCTCGTTGTACTGGTCGCAAATACGCACAATCGGAATGTCATAAATGTCTACCTCTTCTTTCTTAATCAAGAAAAGCAGCAGATCCAGTGGACCTTCAAACACTTCCAATTTCACATTATAATCTTTGGCTTCTTCGCTCATGGGACTTACTCCAATCCAACCGCCACCCGGGCGGCGGTCAATACAGGTTGAATCGCATTCCGGGCCTTCACCGCACCTTCACGCAAAACATCATTTACAAAATCAGGATCCGCTTCCAACTCCGCACGGCGGGCACGGTAAGGTTCAAAATGGGCTTCGAACTTATCCGCCAACGCTTTCTTGGCTTCCCCGTATCCCATGCCGCCGGCCCGGTAGCGATCCGCCAGGGCCGCCTGCTCCGCTTCGTCCGAAAATAACTTATACAACGCAAATACATTGCAGGTATCCGGATCTTTGGGATCTTCCAGGGGCGTACTGTCGGTCACCACTTTCATAATGGATTTCCGGGTCTTTTTCGGATTGCCGAAAATCTCAATGGTGTTGCCGTAGGATTTTGACATCTTCTGACCGTCCACCCCCGGCACAATCGCCACGGAATCGCGGATAATCGGATCCGGCAACTTAAACACGTCCTCACCCACTGCACGGTTAAACTTTCCGGCCAAATCCCGGGCAATCTCCAAATGCTGCTTCTGATCTTTTCCCACCGGCACTTTTTCCGCATTTACACACAGAATATCGGACGCCATCAACACCGGATACGCAAACAAGGCATGGTTGGCATCCACCCCGCGGGCCGTCTTGTCTTTGTAACTGTGGGCCCGCTCCAGCAATCCCATCGGACAGACCACACTCAACAACCACGCCAACTCATGCACTTCCGGCACATCACTCTGACGGTAAAAAGCGGTTTTCTGCGGATCCAGTCCGCAAGCCAAAAAGTCCAACGCCACATCATGGGTATACTCCCGTAACAACGCCCCGTCCCGAATGGTGGTTTGGGCATGATAATTGGCAATAAACAGGAAAACCTCGTTTTCCTCCTGTAACGCCAGCGCCGGTTTCATGGCGCCGAAGTAATTGCCTAAATGTAATTTGCCGGATGGTTGAAATCCCGTAAGCACTCTCATATCATCAATCCTGAAAAGTTCGTAAAGAACATCAAACTAGCCGAAGCAAGCGAATCAGGCAAGATGTAACGACGGCATTAATGCCAAAGGACCGCATCCCACAATGGGTGCTTTCCAGGCAGGCGTTGGACTGGTACCTATCCGCGTAGGGCGATGTGGCGGCATGGAACTTGGAAGTTTGCCCATTCGCGATGAGTCGTCATTGTTCCTCCAAGATCCGCCCGGTTTCAGCATCCAGAAGCTCAAGCGTTAGCAGACGGCTAATCCGGCTGGCGGCCAGCGCCCCTTCCGAGCGGGTGCTGTCGGTCTGAACTTCATTCAAGCGGGTGATGGATGCCACCCCCGCGTTGTAGGATTTCTTTACGCTGTCCCGCACTTTCACGGACAGCTCATAAATCTGTTTCTGCTTTTTATACACCTCAAATGCCGTTCGGGCTTCATCCACCCGGTGCTGAATCGAAGAACGAATGGACAGCCGCAACGACTCCCGCTGCTGATCCAAAGCCCGCATTTCCGCCTCGGCCTGTTGTACCTCCTGGGTTTTCCGCCCGCCCGAAAACAGATCCCACTGCAGCCCCACCCCGACAAAAGAAACATAATCCCCATAATTATCCACCGTCGACACCCCCTCATTTTCAAAATAACTGATATCCCCGACCAGCCCGACTTTCGGCAAACGGTTGCCTTTCGCAACCCGCACCTGCTGCTCCAGTGCCAGCCAGCCCGCTTCAACCGCTTTGTAATCAGGGCGATGGCCCAGTGCATATTGAAGTTCCAGCTCCGGATCCGGCTGGCTGTCCGGCAATTCCGCTCCCACCTTCTCCGGTTGCATGTTTTCCGGGAGACGCCCCCCGGGCAACGCCATAAGTTCCGCCAGCACTGTGCAGGCAATGTCATAATCCAGTTGCGCTTGAAACAACGAACTTTCTGCCTGCAATGCACGGATCGAAAAGTTGTACACATCCGTTTCCGGCACCGCCCCCGCATCAAATCGTTTGCGCGCATCCGATTCCAATCTGCGGTTGAACTGTTGGTCCTGCTCGAGCACCCGGATATTCTCCGCCGCGAGCTGTGCCTGACGGAAAGTGGTCGTGGCCGAGAGCAGCAACAGCCGGCGGGTTTCATCGGAGAGCTGCTCCGACCGTTGCAGGTTATAGTCGGCGGACAGCGCTCGCGCCCGGCGGGCAAATCCGTCAAATATCAGCCAGTTCGCACGCAAACTCCCCCCGTATTCTTTAAAACTGTCCGCAAAACGGTGTTGAAGATCTGAATCCGGATGCGTGCTGGTGTCAAATACATCATAACCGCCATGTAAAGTGAGCGTTGGCAGATAGGGAGACTTGGCCTGCTTCAGTACCGCCTCCGCGGAGAGGATTCGTTCAATCGATTCCTGAACAGAGGGGTTGTTCTCCAATACCGCACGCCGAAGCGCCGTCAGCGTGAGCGTTGTACTCTCTGCCGCCAGAAGAACAGGCAGCAGCGTGAATAAAATGAGTGCGAATTTCATAATCTATTTCCCTAGAGATGCTGCTCATCCAATGAAATGCGGTAAACCAGCGTGTAAACCACCGGCACAATAATGAGGGTGAGAAAGGTGGCCGCAAACAACCCGCCCATGATCGTCACCGCCATCCCGGAATACAAGGGATCCTGCAGCAGCGGGGCCATCCCCAGAATCGTCGTCCCGGCCGCCATCATCACCGGACGCATACGGCTCACCGACGAATCCAGCACCGCCTTGTAGGAGGGCTTTCCCTGTCTGAGTTCGAGTTCAATCTGATCGATCAACACAATCGCATTTTTAATCAGCATGCCCGAAAGCCCCAGAAAACCGAGAATGGCCATGAACCCGAACGGGATCCCCGTCAACAACAATGCCGCGGTCACTCCAATAATGGAAAGAGGAACCGTCATCACAATAATCAGAGGACGGCGGACCGAATTAAACAGCCAGACAATAATCATGAACATCCCCAGGAAGCAAAGCGGGAAGACCGCCGCCAGCGGAGCCTGCGCCTCCCGGGACTGCTCATACTCCCCGGCCCATTCAAATCCATAATCCGGCGGAAGCTCTATGCTCTCAACCTCTGCTTGCAGTTTTCGCCGCAAAGGTTCGGGCAAACCCACCACCGGATTGCAACGCACCGTCACTGCGGGGCGGCGGTCCCGTCTTTGGATCAGAGGCCACTCCCACTCTGTATCCACCGCCGTCACAACCTGCCCAATCGGAATAAAGGTATGATTAAGCAAACTCCAAACCTGAACGTCATCCAGATTGTCCACCGAAACCCGCTCCGCTTCCGGCGGACGGAAGATGATCGGAATCAGTTTGTTTTCTTCCCGGTACAAGCCCGCAGCCAACCCGCTGAAATTCAGTTGCAACGAGCGGGACAGGTCCGAACGGCTGACCCCACTGCGGCGCGCCTGGGCTTCAGAAAATGCAGGCCGCAATACCCCCACCGGCTGACGCCAGTCGATGCGGACATCTTTGGCATCCTTCTCCGCCAGCATCATTGCACGCGCCTGCTCCGCCAACTGCAGAAGCACTTCTTTGTCGGGTCCCGTAAAACGCGCCTCCACCGTGAAGTCTATTGACGGCCCCGAGGGCATCCGGCTGCAGTAAGGTTCTGCCTGCGGATAGGCCGCCTGCAGATACCCCTCCACCTCCCGGATCAGTTTGGAAATCTCCCGGTAGTCCTCCACCTCCACCAGCAGCTGACCAAAACTGCTGTTGGGACTCTGATAGTTGTAGGTCAGCACAAAACGCATCGCGCCCTCCCCGATAAACTGGGTGGTATGGACCACCCCCTCCATGGACTGGACATGCGTATTGATTTCTTCCAGATCCTCCGCCGTCTGACGGATATGCGCTCCGTTCGGCAACCAGTAGTTCACATAAAAATACGGATTGGTCGAACCGGGAAAAAACGATTGGGGAACCAGCCGGAACCCCAGAACCGCGGCCACCAGCAGCAGTGAAGTAACCCCCAGCGTGACCACCCGGTGGTGTACCGCCAGATGCAACACTTTCCGGTAGCGGCGGAACATCGGTTTGTCATAGGGGTCCTTCCCCTCAATCTCCGGAATTTTCAAGAACCAGACACATAACAGCGGCGTCACTGTGACCGCCAGTACCCAGCTGATGAGTAGAGAAAGTGCCATCACATAAAAAAGTGAACGACAGAATTCCCCCACCTTCCCCGGCGCAAACCCGATCGCCGCAAAAGCCAGAATCGCCACGAAAGTTGCGCCCAACAGGGCCCATTGGGTGTCACGGACCACTTCCCCCGCAGCCGTGATCCGGTCCTCCCCCTTCTCCACCCGCACCAGAATTCCGTCTGCCACCACGATGGCATTGTCCACCAGCATTCCCAGCGCCAGCACCAGTGCACCCAGAGAAATTTTCTGCAAATCGATATGGAAGATATGCATACCGGTGAAGGTGCCCAGGATGGTGAGCAATAAAATCCCCCCGATCAGCAATCCACTCTGCCAACCCATAAAAAACATCAGCAGCACCACCACAATCACCACCGCCTCAATGAGGTTGATCACAAAGTCGTTTACAGATTCCGTAACCATCTCGCTTTGATAGTAGATGGAATGCAACCCCATCCCTTCCGGACGCGCTCCGTCAATTTCCGTCAGTTTTTCTTTGATGGACTCCCCCATCTCAACCACATTGCCCCCGGCCACCGTGGAGATACCGATCCCGATGGCCGGCACTCCGTTAAAGCGCATTAAATTTAACGGCGGATCAAGATAGCCCCGCCGGACCGTCGCCACATCCCCCAACCGGATCAAACTGTCCCGGCTGCCCACATACAAATCGGCAATCGCCTCTTCACTGGAAAAATCACCCGTCGGTTTGATCCGCAGATAGTCTCCGTCCACCTCCACCTTTCCCGACAGGGCCACCGCATTCTGCCCCTGCAACGTCCCCGCAATCATTTCCGGAGAAAGTCCCAGTTCCGTCAAACGCGCCCGGTCAAATTCCACATAAATCATTTCCGGCTGAAGCCCCCAGAACCCCACCTTGGCCACATCCTCACAATACAAAAACTCTTTTTTAAGCAGCTCCGCGTAATCTTTTAATTCTGCATAAGTATAACCCTCACCGGTCAGCGCAAACATCACCCCGTAGACATCCCCGAAATCATCATACACCATGGACGCCCCCGCCCCCGGAGGCAGTTCCACCTGCGCATCATGGATTTTGCGGCGCAATTCATCCCAGATCTGCGGAAGCTCCTTGGTGGAATACGTATCTTTGATATCCACATACAGAAAAGAAACCCCGGCCTGGGAAGTTGAATACACTTCCTTGAGCTGCCCCATGGCCTGAACCGCCTCCTCCAGCGGATCGGTCACCTCCTCTTCCACTTCCGCCGGACTCGCACCCGGATACAGGGTAACCACCAAAGCGGTTTTGATGGTGAAATCCGGATACTCCAGCTGACCCAGCCGGGTATACGACAGGATGCCGCCCCCAACCATCATGAGGGTCATCATCACCATCACGATTCGTTTATTTAAAGCAAACAGTGCAGGATTCATTTCAAACCTTTCTTGGCAGAGTTAGAGAGTTGTAACCGAAATTTCCGCGCCGGCCTGAAGCAGCCGGCTGCCGGTGACCACCACCCGTTCCCCCCCCTCCAAACCTTTCGTGATCACGCTCCGGGACGTGCCATGCAACCGGCCGGTTTTCACCGGCCGCGCCAGCGCCTCTTGAGCCTCTTCATCGTAAACCCAGACAAACGAATCTCCCTCCGCTGTGGATGCCAGCGCGGAAAGCGGCACCGTGATTTGCTCACTTTCACCGGAATCTTCAGCCCACAGAATGTCCGCACTCATACCCGGCAGCACCTGAAGATCTTTTGGCGCCTGAAAACGGAAGGTCACCACATAGGTGCGGGTGAGCGAATCCGCCTCGGAACTCCACTCTTTCAATTTCACCTCGTACAAGCTATCCGGCCGGGCGGAAAAACGGATATGTGCGGGACTGCCGGGTTCCAGGTGCCGGCGAACCATTTCATTCTCCGGAATGTTCACATCCACCTCCAACCATTGAATATTGTGGAAATTCAGGACCACCTGCCCTGCACGGACCATTTCCCGGTTTTCCACCAACTGTGCCGTCACCCGCCCGTCGTAGGGTGCACGCAGTTCCGTATCGGCCAGACTGTGCCGGGTGATCAGCAGTTGCGCTTTCAAATTTTTCACCCCTGCGGATGCCGAATCGAGTGCGCCGGTCGCCCGGTCATAGTCCGCCGGGGGAATCACCCCCTCATCGAACAATTTTTTGGCCCGTTCAAAATCCTGCCGGGCATTTTCATACACAGCCTGTGCACCGGATAACTGCGCTTCCAGCGAAACGATGCGGTCTTCGAAATCACGGGGATCAATCTGCATCAACAAATCATCTTTTTTCACCGGACGCCCCAACTCCACGTCGACCATAACCAGCGGTCCGCCCACCCGGAAAGAAAGCGCCGCTTCCTCTGAGGCCCGGACTTTTCCCGGATACCGGTGCGATTGCACCAACGTGGTCGCCTCAACCTTCTCCACTTTCACCGGACGGGGCCTGGCCTGCAGGGCATATTCCGTATCTGCAAGCTGATTTGCATGGGCTCTTTTCATGACGCCGGCTGCAACCAACAGGATCAACAACACAAGCAGGAACCCGCCTCCGATCCCCGTTATCACATTTCTCTTATTCATTTTTCACCTTTTAAAAATCTTCTCAAAACTCATGTTCAATCCAGGGGCAACTCCAGCAGCAATTGGGTTTGCCGCGTCAACAGATCTTCGAGATTCTGTAAATATTCATCTGAATATGCCTTCGCATCCAACTGCCGGAGCAAAGCCTTCCGAAAGGTGGCCTGGGCATAAATCGGCAGTTTGATTAAACAGGCATGCAGAAAAATATCTTCTTCACTCAATTCCGGTTTGATGGCCCGGATCAACCTTTTCATCTTCGCCATCTCCGGATCGAGATACTCCGCACTGAAGCGTTCAAACAATTCACCTTCCTGCTGAATCAGTTGATAGATCACATGCACATGCCAATCCGGCTGACCGGAACGGAAAAGGCTTCTGATATTCTCCGCAATCACCGCCCGGATGATTTTCGAATGCTCCAGCGGCGTGGCCCTTTCCGGATAATCCAGCTGCTCCAACAAATCCGGATTATACGATCGGATACTCGACTGCATCGCCTCGTAAATCATCGCTTTAAACAGGCCTTCCTTCCCGCCAAAATGATAATGAATACTGCCAATATTTTCACCGGATTCCCGCGACACCGCCCGGGTGGAAACATTGGAAAGACCCTGTCTGGCCGCCAAAACCCCCGCCGCCTGAATCAACTTTTGCTGGGTGCGCTCTGTTCCTGAAATTTTCTTAGCCATACGAAACAACTCCTGTTTTATGATATTTATATTTAGTCGACTGACTAAATTAGTCAAATGATTAAATTATATTTTCACCCGTCCGATATATAAATATTCCTCATAAATCATTTATAACCATGTCCTTCCATTTATCCGCAACCTGGAACATCATCCGGATGCTCCTCCCCGGATCTGCTGAGAAACCTGAATAAATTTTGATAAAAACGGGCAAGTGAGACAAATGTCGCTACTGCTATCCCCCCCGCTCCGTCAAAAACAGGTTGTGTGAATCGGACCGACGGAAGCGGCAACCCGACCTGAAATCGCAACCAACCGTCATTTCTGTCAGCGCCGGTTTGAAAAGGGTTGAAAACTGCTGATTTGAAAATACTTTAATTTCAGCTGAAATAGGGGGAAACCACCCGCTTCGCTGGAGCGCACGGAGCCAGCGAGATGGCGGATGACGTTTGCGAGCCCAGGAAGCCCCGTTTGCAAATGCTCATCCGGTGAAGCTTCCGCAACGCACTTCTCCGAGCAACCGGAAGGAGATGCCGCATTACGGGGTATCTTCAGGGGCTCGCGGCATTCCTTCCCCGCATGCTGGTTCTTCCTGAGCTTGCCGAAGGGCTCTTCCTGAGCTTGTCGAAGGGTTCTTCCTGAGCTTGCCGAAGGGTTCTTCCTGAGCTTGTCGAAGGGTTCTTCCTGAGCTTGCCGAAGGGCTCTTCCTGAGCTTGTCGAAGGGCTCCGTGGTCCCCGTGTCCTCCAGCGAAGCGCTGGTGGTTAAAAAAAACGATTCCTCCCTCGAAGCCATGCGGGAATAAATAGAGAAGAAAAATTTGCATAGGAACGTATTGAAGAAGAAAAAACTCAAAAATTCCCGGCACTTTCAAACCGGGAAAATTACACCACTTTCATTTTGGCGCTGACATTTCAGCTGATCAGAGCATACAGAAAGCCCGCATTCACCTTTCAAGTACGTTCCTCCAAGACCGTTCTCCCCCCTTTTTCACTCCACCCCTTTCCTATTTTCCCGCCTCCCACGTTTCCTATTTTCCAACCCTACCACCTTCTCACTTTCCTACTTTACTACCTCCCCCTTTCCTACTTTCCAACCCTACCACCCTCTCACCTTCCTACTTTCTCACGTACCCACCTCCCCCACCAATAATAAAACCCCAATAAAAAACCCAACAGAAACCATTAATCGTATATCGACGATGTACGATTGTATATATCAAAATATCGAGCGAACAGTGTACCTCCCCCCACTCATCTAAACGTTGAGGGAGCATCATTCCCTGTGGTTCATCCAGGACCTTCATTTGGAGAGGAGTTGCAATCAAATGCATTCCCCGTCTCAGCCGCCCAACCGGGGCGCTCCGCTTTACTTCCGCGCTTCCAACTCTCCCCACCGCACAAACAAATCATCCATAATCAATGGGATTTGTTCACTCCGGTCCAAAACCGGTTGACGCTCGGCCTCGGGCAACTGGTAAAAATCAGGCGAGGACATCTTTTCGCCCAAGCTTTCCAGTTCCGCTTCCAAATCTTCGATCGTGCGGGGCATGGCCTCCAATTCCCGCTTTTCTTTCCCGTTCAACGGATTCTTCCTTTTGGCAACCTTTCCTCCGCCCTCCGACTTCCGACCTCCGCCCTCCGATTTCCGGCCGCCGCCTCCCGCCCGCTTACTCTGCTCCAGCCAGTCGTCGTAGCCCCCGGGATATTCTTTCCAGCTCCCATCCCCTTCCGCAGCCAAGGTCTCGGTCACCACATTGTTGATAAATTCACGGTCATGGCTCACCAACAACAAGGTGCCTTCATACTCCACCAACAGGGACTCCAACAATTCCAAGGTCTCAATATCCAAATCATTGGTCGGCTCGTCCATCACCAATACATTTCCCGGCTTGGTAAACATCTTGGCCAACAACAACCGGTTCCGCTCTCCGCCACTCAACACCTTGACCGGGGTGCGGGCACGAGAAGACGGAAACAAAAAATCTTCCAAATAACTGATCACATGCCGACGCTGCCCGTGAAACATCACGTACTCGTTTCCTTCCGCGACATTGTCCTGCAGACTCTTCTCCTCATCCAGCAACATGCGGTGCTGATCAAAAAAAGTAATCTCCAGGCGGGTCCCGTGTTCCACGCTCCCCCCTTGAGGCTCTAATTTGCCTAACAACAGTTTAAGCAAAGTTGATTTTCCACACCCGTTTGGACCCAGCACCCCGATTTTATCACCGCGGCTGACCAGCATGGAAAGATCTTTCACCTGGGGGCCGTCCCCCCAATCAAACTGAAGATCCTTGGCTTCAATCACTTTCCGGCCACTGGATTGACCTTCCTGTACCTGCAGTTTTGCCGACCCCGTCTGCTCGCGGCGTTGGCTCCGTTCATCCCGCATCTTTTTTAATGCCCGCACCCGACCTTCATTCCGGGTACGCCGGGCTTTGATGCCCTGACGAATCCAGCGTTCTTCCGCCGCCAATCGTTTGTCAAACAGTGCGGCCTGCTTCTCTTCCGCCGCCAACTGTTCCTCGCGCCGAACCAGATATTTATCATATCCGCAATCCCAATCACTTAACTGTCCGCGGTCCAGTTCCAGGATCCGGGTAGAAAGCGCCCGCAAGAATTGCCGGTCATGGGTCACAAACAAAACGGCACCCGGAAAACGGGGCAGGAAGTTTTCCAGCCAGCGGATGCCTTCCAAATCCAAATGGTTGGTCGGCTCATCTAAAAGCAATAGATCCGGCTCGCCCACCAGTGCGGAAGCCAGCAAAACGCGGCGTTTCTGACCGCCGGAAAAGGTATCAAATTCGCCTTCCGGATCCAAATCCATCTGGGAAAGCAACTTATCCAGGCGCAAGTGGAAATCCGGTTCATGAATTTCCTGCGGATGATCTTCCTCAATCAATTCCCGAACCGTCCCCGGACGCGAAGCCGGAAACACCTGGGAAAGCGTGGCCACCTTCGCCCCGCTCCGAAAAGCCAACGTTCCATTGTCCGCCTTTTCGTCCCCCGCCAAAATCCGCATCAAAGTCGACTTTCCTTCCCCGTTCCGGCCCAGCAAACACACCCGTTCACCCGCATCCAGCGTAAAACTGACGCCATCCAGCAACGGAGGACCGCCATAACGGATCGATAGAGATTGAATACTGAGTAAAGCCATAAAAATGCCGGAATATAAAAAATCCCCTCATCCGTTTTAGATAAAGGGGGGTAAAAATTGGTCGGGGCGACTAGATTCGAACTAGCGACCTCTTACACCCGAAGCAAGCGCTCTACCAGACTGAGCCACGCCCCGACCGAGGAAGAAGGGATTTAATTCTGAAAAGGCTTTATCGCAAGCACAATCTACGGTTTTTCAAGGATAGAAATTAAGGCGGGCTCCGTTTTCACGGGATGAATACCTTTGATCGTTTTCCACGGGGACCGTGAAACGTCGCTTATGAAGCCATTTCTAAGATCTCTAAGTATTTAATAGGTCAGTTTCAGTTTAAAGACATTTGCGGATCCCATGGCATCCTCACTAAAGTCATTTTTTTCCAAAAACAAATGGTATCCACTCCACAAGGAGGTTCCCGGATAATTCCATTCTCCAATGTAACTGTTTTTTCCGGCGTCGATTTTCAATTTACTGTTTCGTCCCAATGCCCCGCTCACCAGCACATTTTTCTTGCGGCCTCTGAATCCCCCAGGATCATCTTTAAAGCTAAAGGTTATGTTTTCATCTTCCCCGCTCACCTTCATGAAAAGGTCTTTCAGATAGGGGTCGATCGCGTCATAGGCAACGGGATTCTCCAACAAAAACCCTTCCAGGAGTTGCGTGTCCGTATTGGTTACAAAAATCGCCGGCATGGTGACTTTAATGTGATACCGCCCCTTTTCGATACCCTCCGGTTCGATCACTTGATATCCCACCTGTATCGTATCCGGTTTCAATTCGTATTGAATGGAGACTTTGACCCCGTCTTCCAACACCATTTCCAGTGCGATCGAATGATCGGTAATGTCCGGTTCACTCATCTGCGAAATTCCCCGGCCCGTCCACGATTTACCTTTTGCGTTGTACCCGGCATTGAGAACCATGACAATGGGATCCCCCTGTGACTTCCCCGCAAACTTGGGCTGCCACTCAACGTTTCCATCCTTCAGCAACGAAAAATCATAGCTTTGAAATTCAAAAAACTTTTCCGGGGCGAACGCAGCCTCTTTCTCCCATAAGGTTTCGGCCCGTTTACGGGAGGCTTCGGTGAGTCGGGACAAAGGCACTTGCAACTTGCTGCCGTCTTCTTTCTTCAGTTCTACGACGCCATCGGAGATGCGGTGAAATTCCGCCCACACTTTATAGCCCCCCGGACTTTCCCATAACTCCATCTCTGCGTAGCCCCCTCCCGCACTGCACATCAAAAGCAGCCCCAAAATTGCAGAAAAACCTGTGGGTAAACGGCCTGTTTTCTTTTTCATCCGGTTATTCTGCACTGTTTCGGCAAAATATTCAGTATTTTTTCAAGAAAGATTCAATGTCTTCACGTCGGGGAATCGATGACTGCGCTCCCACTTTCGTCACCGACAGCGCAGAGGCCGCTGCGGCAAAACGAACCGCATCCGACAGCAAATTTCCTTCTCCCAAAGAAACCGCCAAGGCCCCGCAAAAAGTATCTCCGGCAGCCGTGGTATCCACCGCATCCACCACAAATGCGCGTCCGCTTTGCACCCCCTTCGCATCTGCGAACACCGATCCGTCTTTGCCCAGAGTAATCACCACAAAACAATGTCCGCCGGATTGCAGGAGCGACACCGCCAACTCTCCGGCCGAATCAGCATCCACCCGGTCCGCATCCACACCGGCCAGGGCCGCCGCCTCCAATTCATTGACCACCAGTCCGTGAATTGCCGCCGAGGGCTTCAGGCCCAAATTGTTTGCCGGGGCGTAATTCAGGATCACCGGGGTTCCATGTTTGGCTGACAATTCGAGAATGCGCGCATTCGTTTCCAGCGGAATTTCCATTTGCAAAACGATATAGCCGGAAGAAGCAATCAGCTCCTCCACCGCATCCACCCGCTCCGGGGTCAGGCAGCGGTTGGCCCCCGGCGCCACCGAAAGATAATTGTCTCCCTGCCCGTCAAACATGATCAGCGCGGATCCCCCGGGCGTATCGGGTTCCAATGTGACGTGACGCGTATCCAATCCGTCATCCTTCAAAGCCTGCAAATATACTTCGGCAGTGGCGTCATTTCCCAAGGCGCCTACAAAGGTCACCTGCCCACCCGCCCGCGTGGCGGCCACCGCTTGGTTCGCACCCTTTCCTCCGAAAGCCTGAAAGAACGATGCGTCCATAACCGTTTCACCCTTTGCAGGCAAATGGGGTACCTGCATAATATAATCTACATTCGCACTGCCGAGTATGGTGATGGATGGCTTCATGGTATTTCCGGGATTAAGAAAAAAGGAACGGTCGCATCCTGCACCATCACAGACCCGTCATCAAGCCCGGAAGGTCACAACAAAGAGATTCGGATGCATGCCAAAAGTCATCGCACCCCGAAGGAGGTGCTTTCACCGTAGCATGGGGCAACGCCCCATGAAAGGGTCGCAAGGTCCATTTCGCATCCTGTAGGGATGCATTATCTTTCAACTCCCTCAGGGGGCACTTTTATCGACCCCATAACTCCCACCCGATATCTAAGACTCACTCATCACTTTCGCACGGGTGGAACTCAACGCCGTCATCAGCTCCTCGCCCCTGTCAAAGCGTTCCAACTCCTCCGCCAGAAACGCCCAACGCTGTTCGAATTCAATAGGGGCGTTTGCCCGGTGGGGAGCAAGTAAACAGCGGTCGTTGGATCGCAGAGGACTGTCGGCATCCAACGGCTCTTCTTCGAAGACATCTAATGCCAAAAAGATATTCCGTTTCTCCACCACTTCAATCATTTCTGCTTCATTCACCATTTTGCCCCGGGCAATATTGATAAACAATGCTTCATCCGCCATCGCTTCAAAGTGCTCCCCCCGAATCATATGATGGGTCTCGGGAGTGTATCCTCCCGCAAGCACAATCACTTCACACTCACTGAACAGGGACTTCAGCGTCGCCGCTTTTTGAAAACCCAACTCGGCAAGCGATTCCTCACGCGCATGCGATGAATAAATCTGCACCTGATCCGAAAATTGACCAAACAATTCAGCGATCCCGCGTCCGATCCATCCGAATCCGATCACTCCGATTTTCCGATTATGCAAAATCCGGGTGCGGCCAAATTTCATTCGCGGCCACGCCTCCCCGCTTTTCATGTAGTGATGATAATTCGAAATTTGGGTCAAAGAACTTAAGGCCAGTCCCAAGGTGTATTCCGCCATCGGGCGAATACGCGTCGGCCCGGTGTGAATCACCGACAACCCTTTTTCCAAGGCATACAAATCATCAATATTCTGCCGAACCCCTCCGTACGTACTTCCAATCAATTCAAGCTGCGGCAAGGCATCAATCACTGCCGAAGAGATCAAAGCATGTGCGGTGTAGGGAACCACCAGTACCTGCGCCTCTTTCGCGGCTTCAATAATTTTTTCAGGGCTGTCAGCTTCGGGAACTTCAATCAAGTTCCCCAGTTTTTGAATCCGTGCGCGGGCGGCCGCATCTTCAATACGGCAGGCAAAAACGATATTTTTTTGTGCACCACTCATCTTAGCGCCCCATCCAGCCACCGTCGACCAACATCACGTGTCCCTGCATATAAGCAGAAGCTTCGGAAGCCAGAAAAACGACCGGACCTTTAAAGTCATCCGGATTCCCCCAACGTCCCGAAGGAATACGGGCAAGAATTTGTTCACAGCGCGTCGGATCATCCTGCAGGGCCTGGGTGTTGTCCGTCGCAATATATCCCGGAGCGATGGCGTTCACATTCACGCCTTTGCCCGCCCATTCGTTGGCCAGCGCTTTGCATAACTGCCCGACACCGCCTTTGCTGGCCGCATAACCGGGAACCGTAATGCCGCCCTGAAAGGTCAGCAGGCTGGCCGTGAAAATAATTTTTCCCGCGCCGCGTTCAATCATGTCTTTGCCGAATTCCCGGCTGAGAATAAACTGGGCGTTGATATTGATTTCCATGATGGTGTCCCAAAGATCATCTCCGTGCTCCGCGGCCGGGGCCCGTAAAATATGCCCGGCGTTGTTCACCAAAATATCCACCTGCAAACCTGAAGCTTTCACTTCCGCAATAAAAGCGTAGAGCGCTTTGCGGTCTGAAAAATCTGCGGCATAGCCCGTGAAATTTTTCCCCAGTGCTTTGATTTCTTTTTCCACCTCACTGCCGGAGGTTTCCAGGGTCGCGCTCACCCCGATAATGTCCGCGCCGGCTTCCGCCAACCCGATCGCCATGGCTTTGCCAATTCCCCGTTTGCATCCGGTCACCAATGCGGTCTTTCCACTCAAATCAAATAATTTATTCATGCTCATCAGTTCGTTCCTCATCAGGTTTTCTTTTTCGTAAAATTTTTGCCGGCACCCCGCCCACGATGGACCAGGCCGGCACATCTTTGGTCACTACCGCGCCGGCCGCAATCACCGATCCGGTTCCGATCCGCACACCACAGGTAATGACCACCCGCCCGGCGATCCACACATCATCTTCGATCACAATCGGTTTTTGCACCAAGCCCTGCTTGCCGATGGGCAGATCCGTGCGGTCAATCACATGATTGCCACCAATCATTTGTACGTTGGGTGCAATCCGGACATGGTTGCCAATCTGGATTTTTCCGGCCGGATTTTCCCGGGTGCCGTATCCGATGAGCATGGTGTTCATCTGCACGGAACAGAAATCTCCGATTTCCACATTCCCCTGAATCACCGCCCCCGGCGCAACCGTGCAGGCCTTGCCCAGTTTGATTTTGCCCACCCGGGGATGAATGCGTGCTTCCGGACTTATTTTCACATCGTCAGCCAACTCCACATGGGGCCGGTGACGCAAGGCCTGGGATTTCCCTATCCACAAAGAAAATCTCCCACCCAGCGTATTGGCCGCGGGCATACTGTATCCTTGATTGATCCAATTCCAAAAACTCATGTGCCCACCTGAATTTCCACCATGCGCGCAAGACCGTCTGTCGGCAAACTGTTACACAGGATTTTATCTCCGCGCTGATTAAATACCGGATGATGACATACCCGCAACGGATTTCTTCCCGCCGCCTCCTTTTCGCCTAGGAATTTAGGCAATGCCACCCGGCCAATTTCCAAACCCGTCTGCTTGGAAATAAACAACACCGCGCCTGCTTCACCGGTATTTTCATCGGTCACAATCAAATCAGGATCTGTCGGACTCACTGAAGGATGTCCCCCACTTTTATGATCACTCAACATGCGGTAGCCGGTGCCATCATACCGCACTTCCGCCAAACACATCCGTCCCGGCTCATCGGGATGCGGCCCGTAGCCAATCAAATATTCACTGTCCGGCTGCCAGCCCCAGTGCACCCCGCGGCGGTCCAAACTAATATCAATGGCCAAACGAATATCCTTCATTTCACGGTCCGCCGTAAACACATAGGCCAAACGGGGTTCCTGACGGGATTTGTCCACACAGTGGTTTCCGAAGAAGAACAAAAACCGTTTCCCGTCCGGGGCCCAGCGCACACAATACGTCATCAAAGTCAGCCCGTCATGATCGCCATCCAACTTCCGGAGTTTCTCCACATCCGGATGCGCATTTAAAATGGCTTCCGTGCTCAGTCCCACCTTCGTCGAAGGAGGATCAAACCCGAGCTCCATCAACCCATGTCGATCGCGGGCTTCAAAGGGAACCGGTGAAAGCGAAGGCTGATACCCGCCCCCTCCATAACCGGCAGCATACAGCATGCTGTGTCCCCCGGAAAGCCCCGGCTCTCCCAATGGAGAAATCCCTTCCAGGTTTCCCTCCACCCGCGTCTCTTTTCCGCTGGCCAGATCCCGTTTCACCACCACCGGATTTTGATGGGAACCCGCTTCATAATAAACGGCTTTTGCATCCGGTGACCAACTCTGCCATTTCCCGGTATGCCAAAAACCCGGCGTCACCGGATCCGCCCCGAACCGGTCCAGAACCTCTCCGTCCGCAGACAGGATAATCACTTCCCCCAGATCAGTTTTAAGATCTGCCCCCGATATCAGAATGCGCCCCGATCCATCCGGAGCGTACGGGCACAAAGTGTAGTAACTGTGAACACACCAGCGATCTGAAACCGGAAGTTCTTTGACCTTTAGTTGCATTGGATCAACACCTTGATGGAATCCGGGGCGGCGTCCAATCCTTCAAAGGCGGACTGAATATCCGCAAGCGGGACCGTCCCTGTAATTAATTTTTCCAAGGGCAAACTTCCTTCCGCAATCAGCGCCAAGGCACGTTCGTAATCTTCGGGTTCATACACCCGGGCCCCCTTCATCTGCAATTCTTTCCAGAAGAACTGAAAGAGATTGATCTCCACCGGTTGTGGATAAATAGCCACCACCACAATCCGTCCGCGAATTGCCAGCAGATCGGTCATCGAAGCCGCCGCCGCTTTGGCACCGGAAACTTCAAACACAATATCCGCACCCGATCCGCCACTTTGTTCCTGACAAAGTGCAAGCAAATCCGTTTCCACCGGGTTCACCGCTTCAAAGCCTAGAGAACGGGCGAAGTCCAAACGTGTGGCATTCAATTCTGCCAGGATTACGTTTGCGCCCGCGGCCCGGGCCACCAAAGCCACCAACAGACCAATAGGTCCGCCACCCAGGACCACCGCCAATTCCCCTGCTTTCACTTCGCCCAGGCGGACATCGTGGCAGGCCACCGCCAGCGGCTCACACAGTGCGGCCACTTTCAAATCCACGCCGGCAGGTACTTTGTGCAAAACAAAGGCAGGCACCGTCCATGATTCCTGGAAGCCTCCGGGAGAATCAATGCCGATAAATTTTAATCCTTTGCAAATGTGACTGTGGCCACGGTCGGCTTCGGTTTCCGCACGGTTATCCAAAGGCCGCACCACCACCGCATCTCCAATTTCAAACCCGCTCACACCCTCACCAATTTCCGCCACCGTGGCGGAAGCTTCATGGCCAATGGTCTCGGGCATAGCCACCCGCGCATCCATCGCCCCGTGATAAATATGTAAATCCGTACCGCAAATTCCGCAGTAGGCCATCTTCAATCGCACTTCCCCGGGACCGGGTTTTTGTTCGTCACGTTCTTCTACAGAGAAAGTTTTGTTACCTTGATAAAAGGAGGCTTTCATAATTTTTTTAGTCCATCGGGGGTTGAGGTATATCGCCGTCCACTGACAGCTTCCGTAATTTCAAATTGATCATCCGCTTTAAGCACCAGCTCCCAGCTTTCCGTGGCACCGGGGCTTTCCAATATTGCGTCCACCCCTTCCTTTTGACGCAAATGCCAACCGGCGGTTTTTCCGTAATCGTCAAAACAAATTGCGTGAATCATCTCCCGTTCGCAAAGTGCTTCGCATTCGGACCACTGCATTTTCCAAGCTGATCCACTGGCCCCTTCCCCCAACTGGCCGGGAAGCGGATGGTAGGCATCGTGCATAAAACTATAAACCGGCCCCGAAAACTTTGCGCCGCCTAAATGAAACATCTTGCAGCCCACCCCGTTACGTCGCGCCACCAAACGGTCCGGCGGAACTGGCTTCATTTCCAAAGCGCCATCGCGGTTGTTAAACAGCCAGTGCCACTGGGTCGTCACCGGTTCATCCGCCACCACCCGGTCGACCACAAATAAAACATGGGCGCCACATAAAATCCAACTACGCATAAAGGTCCGGATCGGATCTCCGTAAGCTGCGGCCGCATCGGACTGAATCACCCGCACATCATCGATCAAGGCTGCCAATTTGCGGGTTGCGCCCCGGGGGACGGCAGCACTGCAGGCATTTGTTTGGGGATCAATTTGCCGTTTTCCAACCGGCTTGATCTGGTCGCACCATTTTTTTCCGGGCACTTGAAAGGTGCAGGTATTGTGGGTCGCGGCCCGCATTTCAACATCAGTATGCACAAACGAACGGTAACAGGAATGACCGGGATCCACCAACAGCCGCTCCTGACGGTGCGCCAAAATAAAACTGTTCAAATCCGCATGTTGATGTCCAATACATTCAAAATCATCTCCCCCCCCGTGAGTCGCCACAATGGTCTCTCCATCCCACGCATCTCTGGCGATGACATCTCCATTTGAAAAGGCTTCCAGTTCATTTAAGCCGGCAGCTTCGGGAGAAAGGGCGTCGGCGGATTGCGACAACAGGGCCAAGGACAAAAATCCAAAATCATTTACAAAACCAAAGCTCGCCAAATCGTGCGGCCCCACATTGGTGATCGGCACATAGGTCTCATCAAAAAGCCAACGCGCCAGACCCGCGTCCTGCGGATAGGCGTCTTTCCCTCTCGCGGCCACATGTAACAATACATCGGCCGAGGGACGGAAAATAGCGGCCGAGTCATTAAAGTTGGCAGCCCGCGCACGGGGTACCTGCCCCCATCCGCTCAACGGTTTGTTGTAAAAATGCGAAGCCGCTTGCCAACGAGGCTGATGCACCATGGGATCCAATGGAAGGTCTTTTATCCCGGCCCGGGTCAGTGCTTCATAAGAAAGCATTTGAGAAAAGGCTGCATAGTTTCCATACTGCAAGGACTCTCCATACGTTCCATCCGCCTGAAACATTCCCGCACAGACTCGGTAGTGTTCCGCCCCTTCCGCCATTGCCTCCTCATCCCCCAACACCGCAGCCGCCACCGACAAGCCGGCCGTTATGACCGCCCGCCAGTTCATGTAGCTCTTCCGCTCCTGTAAATAGCGCCGGCATAATCCCACACCTTTCACCCGGAGCGCTTCCCGAATTTCATCCAGCTCGGACTCTGAAAACAGATCCGCAGCCAAATCCAACACCGCCGCGACCCCCCAACTGAGATGAGCCGTTTCCAAATGTCCCACCGCATCCGGTCCATGCTCCCGGAACCAGGGTCCGACCCAATCCGCAACCGGACGCCGGACAATTTCCAGGGTCGCCGCCCGCAGCCAGACCTGCAGTTGAGGACTGGATTTAAGCGCATGCGCCATGGCCGCATCACTCAGGTATTCCCCGGCATGATGCCACCAGTCGCTGGTGGTATTCCGGTCAGACAATCCGGGAGAAGCGGCGCGTTCGGATACCCGGGCATTCAAGCCCCAGAAGAGCCCCTCCGCCACCGGACAGGCGGGACGGAGAGCTTGAAATGCAGTACGTTCTGATTCGGTAAGGAAAAGGGACATAATTTTTTTAAGGTGGGTAGCTCCGCGGTCCCCGCGGAGAACAGCGCTTGTTTGTTCTTACGGGGACCGTGAATGAAATTTAACGCATCGCGGTCAAATCAATATCTTTAATCAAGACCCCTGCAGGTTGTGACACCACATATACAATGGCGGCGGCAACTTCTTCCGGTTTTAAAAATTTACTCCGGTCAATATCCCGTCCGTCCCAGTATGCGGTATCCACGGCGGAAGGAGAAACCATAGAAACCCCAATCCCGTCTTTGGCAACCTGTTGCTGCAAGCCGGAAGAGTAGCCGTTGAGACCATGTTTGCTGGCGCAATACAAAGGTGCACCCGGATTGGCCACTTTGCCCACAATCGATGAAACATTTACAATATGTCCGGATTTCTGTGCTTTCATTCCCGGCAAAACCGCCCGGCTACACAGAAAAACACCCGTGACATTCGTTTCCATAATTGCGCGGTAATCTTCAAGTGAGCAACTGGATAAATCCGTGGCAAATCCCACTCCGGCATTGTTCACCAGAATGTCTACCTGCCCCCATTCCGCGAGGATCCCTTCAAATGCTTTTCCCACTGCGGCTTCGTCACACACATCCGCCGCCACACACAACACTTCACCTTTTTCACGCAGCGGTGCCGCCACGGCTTCCAACTTTTCCAAGGTCCGGGAAATCAAAACCACTTTACAACCCAACTCCACAAATTGGGCCGCTGCAGAGGCACCAATGCCACTGGATGCGCCCGTAATTGCCACGACTTTACCTTTTAAATCTTTCATTATTTTCTCCTGATTATTTGTTACGAAAATTCACCCTTCCGATCCATTAAAAATAGCCGCCTTTGGCAACAATTTCGACGGTCGACATTCCTGACTCCACCCATTTTTTTAATTCATTTTCACTTTCGGCGATTTCTTCCGCGCGGACCAATACATCGTAAGCCATTTCGCGAGGTACCACAATCGCACCGTCAATGTCGGCAAACACGATATCTCCCGGATACATTTCCACATCCCCGATCCGAATCGGGATCTGCCAGTCACTGATACGAAAGCGTCCCAGCATCCCATTGGAAGAACGGTATTTTACAAACACCGGAAATTCCTGTGGCAAGACCCTGTCTGTATCGCGCACCCCGCCATCGACAATTGCCCCCCGGCACCCGCGGCGTTTCGCGGCCATGGTCATCACTTC
Organism: uncultured Verrucomicrobiota bacterium; assembly: GCA_937127435.1. Classification (GTDB taxonomy): domain Bacteria; phylum Verrucomicrobiota; class Kiritimatiellia; order SS1-B-03-39; family UBA6053; genus UBA6053. The sequence goes on from CAKZLZ010000004.1 coordinate 33,733, forward strand.
TCCCCACTGTGCGGATTCATCATCGCCACTGGTGTCCCAAACCACCACCGAGTTTTGCGGAATGGATTCCAGCATTTCCGCACGCTCTTTCATCTCATCTTTAATCAACAGACTTTTTGCGCCTTTAATGGTGAAGATCGGTCCCGCAACTTTCATTTCATCCTTCAAGGGCAAAATGTTATTCGGCAAAGTTTGATGGGTAAGGTTTTTTTCGCGCAGCACATCATTCACCGCGGCCGTAAACAAGGCTTCGTAGCGTTCGCAAAGCTCTTGATCCGGGATTGGCAATTCACACAGTTCCCGCCCTTCCGCCCGGCGGGCTTTCAGTGCATCCAATTCCATTTTGACATCACTCATATTACAGTTCTCCCAATTTCGAAATTCCAAGCTGCGCCGCCTGACCAAAACAAAGCACCAAAGGCCCAAAAGCATGCGGATCATTGACGACCGGAGGTCTCGCCGCATAATCCAACTTTGTGCCTTCACCCGGACATAAACATCCTTTGCAGGTGTGAAAGACATCATAATCAAAAGAAATATAAGTCAATATCCCGCGCATCCCTTTTCGGTAAGCCTCCATCCAATGCTCATCCGCAATCCCCGCTTTTATACCTGCCGCCAAAGCGTACAGAAACAATCCCGATCCGGAAGTTTCCACGTAGGAATCCGGCTTATAATCCTTCCAGGTCATTTCCTGATGCCACAGCCCCTTGTCATCCTGAAACTTCAACACGTGATTCATTAAATCTTTAAACCGGAAGATGCTCTCGGCTTTGTGTTTATGGTCATCGGGCAACTCACAGGCCAATTCACAAAGCGCGTACGCTCCCCATCCATTGCCGCGGCTCCAGTGATCATCCGACAATTTCATCTCTCCGCAAAATCCGCGGCACTGATGTAAAAGTCCGGTTTCCCCGTTGCGGAAAATATCCACCATTTTAAAGGTTTGCTGCACCCCTTCCTCAATATAGGCCTCTTCCCCCAGCGCCATGCCCGCAAAAATCAGAAAAGGCGACACCGCAAAAGCCACATCAATCCAAATCCTTCCCGGCGTCCCTTTGGTCATTTGCAGAATTCCCTCCGAATCTTTCGAGGCATCTTTCAGAATTTCATCCGCATAAAAACGAACGGATTTTTCCGCTTCCGGTAAAAGTCCTTTGTACAGCAACCAGGCCGTCGCATTTCCTCCACAAAGATAGTTGGGGAAATTACAGTGAAAATCCATTTCCCCGGACAAAAAGGGCTTCAATTCGTCTTTGACCCGCGCCAAAGCTTCAGGTTGACCGCCTTCCGACGCCAATCGCGCCAAACCGTGAAGGGTCACAATTCCGGTATAATGTCCAAGTTGTTGATGCACCTCTACGTGTTTAAGCGCAAGGGCATCGGCGAATTCTACGAGTTTTTCTGTGGGTCGTTGCATCATTTTGAAATCATAACAGAACAGTCCCCTTCACGTCTATAGCCCCAATTGATTTGACTTGCACTATTTTGACTTCTATTATTTTAAATCTCCCCTTTTAAATATTCCGCCATCATCCCTCCCGGTTCCGCCATCTCCTTATGAGCTATTCCAGCCACTCCGTCGATCAGCTCGGCCCCCCTTTCCGGCTTTCGGACGAAATTATTTTTCTGCTTCCGAAAAACGGAAGCCTCACCATTCGCAATCAGTATTATAAACTGCTCCTGGTCCTGGAAGGTGAAGCGGATTTTGAAATTAAAGGGCTGGAAGGCCGCCATTCCCTCGCCAAAGGCGATCTGTTATGCGCCCCTCCGGTCGAGGAACATGTTTATATAAATCCCGATGTCCATCAGGCCCGCCCTTTACACGTTCTCCGCTTGTTTTACGATCCACCCGATACCGGCACCCCACGGCCCGAATTGGACTTTGGAGATTATGTCCGCACACATTTCAGACAAGTCCTCCACATTCCGGACGCCATGGACACCCGGCTACACAGCCTGGTAAGAGAATTTCGCGAAGAAACGGAAACGCGCCGCCCGGGCTACCGTCACCGGGTTCGATCCATTTGCACCAGCCTCACCGTGGAATCCGTACGGAAATCCCGCCCGGCCCCGCTGGCTTCCCCTGAAAAAGAAGAAGGCAGTGGCGAACAAATTGTGGTGGCCGCCAAGGAATATATTTTAAAACATTATGCACAACCCCTCACCCTCGGTGAAATTGCCTGGCAGGTTGGAAAAGGAGAAGAACATCTGGCCCGACTGTTTAAACGGCACACCGGCCAAAGTGTGTTTGATACCGTCCGGGAAGTACGGATCGATGCCGCCAAGACTTTGCTCCCCAACCCCGCCTTCAGCCTCACCCATATCGCCGAACGTTGCGGATTCAACTCCCTGGCTTTTTTCAGCCGAAGTTTCAAACAAATCACCGGCCTTGCCCCCTCCCAATACCGTGCCCACACCCTGAATGCCCAACCCGCACCCCTCCGGCTTGAAATCAGCTGAGATCCTCCAGAGGCAGTCCTTTAACATCGAAAAGAAACTCTTTTTGCGCCCTTAAAACTGATGCATGAATCAATAAGAGTGGTTTTCTTTTTAAATAATCGTGAATTCTTTAAGCGGGAAGCGTAGAAGGTCTTTATGAAAATTTCCCTGTTCATCCCCTGTTATGTCGATCAATTGAATCCTGAAATTGGATTTGCGGTGGCGGAAGTGCTCGAAAAGCTGGGACACGAGATCGATGTACCCGAAGGGCAGACCTGTTGCGGACAACCGGCCATGAACAATGGCTACGAAGAGGAAACCCGCACGGTCGCCCGTCATATTCTGAAAGTTTTTGCCGATTGTGAAGCGGTCGTCATCCCCTCCGGATCCTGTGGCGCGACCCTTAAACACTTTTACCCCGAACTTTTCGCCGGCCGGCCGGAAGAAGAAGCGGCAAAAGCCCTGGCCGCCAAGACCTGGGAATTTTCAGAATTTTTGGTGGATGTGTTAAAAGTGGAAGATGTCGGGGCGGATTTCCCCCACAAAGTCACCTGGCATGACGGTTGCCACGGCCTCCGCGAATTGCATATTCAAAAACAACCGCGCAAACTGCTGGCCAAGGTCAAAGGACTGGAATTGCTGGAAATGAAAGAAGCCAAAAGCTGCTGTGGTTTTGGCGGCACTTTTTCTGTCAAGTTCCCCCAAATTTCAACCGCCATGACCCAGGTCAAAACCACCTCGGCCGAAGAAACCGGCGCGGAATTTATTGTCAGCAATGACCCGAGCTGCATGCTGCAAATTCAAGGCTATCTCGATAAGCAGGGAAGCAAATTAAAATGCCTGCACCTTTCCCAGGTCCTCAAGCCCCGGGACTGAAAATAAAGTTCTGGAATTAAGCCCAGAACTCAAACTTGCCGCTCCACAACACGTAGATCCCCAACAAACCGTTGGTAAGCGCGTGCGCATAACTCACCGCCCAAATATCGCGGGTTTTGCGGTAAAACCAACCGTAAAGCAATCCGCAGAGCAGACCGGCGATCCAGCGGTGATGGATGGTTGCAAACAAAGCCGAAGCGATCCACAGACTCCGGTTGGAAATCTTTCCGGGATCGGCTTCGAGGAAATTTTCTTTCTCCACCCAGCGGGTGAGCCAACTGCGCCAGAAAAATTCTTCAATCACCGAAATGACCAGCGCGGAGCCCAATAACCGGGTCATCGCAAACATCCAGCCTTCCGCTTCCGGCGCATATCGAACCCGCTCCAGGGGAGAAGTGAGACTCCAAGGCATTTGTGTGCCCACCCGCATATAGAGCCGGTGCAAGCTTTCAAACCGGGCGAAGAAATCCGTCTCCGGGGCAATCCAAAACAGGCAAACCACTATACCCATCCCGGTCGCCAACGGGATATTTTTCAGTTTAAGAGCGGGGTAATCCCATTTCCAGGGCTTCATCCACAAAAACAATGCCAGGCAAATCCCTGAGCGCAGGGCATATTTCCATCCCGCGGGATCTCCCAGCATTCCCATCAGGAAAATCCACGCCACAAAAGGAACCACATGGGAAATCCAGGCGCTGGCTTCAGGTTTTTGAATCGGGGGCTCTGATGTGTCGGAAAGAGTTGTCATTTGGAATGACCTACCTTCCAAATGTTTCGAGGCAAAGAAAAAAGGGCTGCGCGGGGATTTTAGTTAGTGCATCACCGGCTTAAATTTTCCCGTTTTCATTTGTTAGAGTTTCAACTGTTGTGGAGTGCGGCCGCTTGCTGCCGCTTTCATTTGTTAGAGTTTCAACTGTTGTGGAGTGCGGCCGCTTGCTGCCGCTTTCATTTTCCGAAGCTTGCTTCGGTGTCGCAGGCCGAAGCAAGCTTCCAAGGACGGAGTCGGTCCGAAAACCGGAGTCCCTTACATGAGCATAAAACCAAAAAGAAACCCCGGCCAAGAGCCGGGGCTTCTCCATCAACCAACAGTGAGAGAACTGTTGGTTTATTCCATTTCTTCTTCCACCGGCGCATCCATGATGCCGGCCTTAACCAGTTTGTCTTCCGCTTTCTTTGTGCGGGCAGCTTCCTGATGTTTCAACCAAGTGTAAATCAAAGAACCGTGTTCAGGAATCCCGTCTTCTTCATTGAGGTTGCCGGATTCCATCGATTCAACCGTTACGAAGATAATGATTTCATCCTGCACCTGGGTGGTCGAGGTGTGGGTGAAAAGATACTTTCCGATAATGGGCAGATCACCCAGCAACGGAATTTTATTCACTTCTTCCTGATCCTGGGTCTGGGTCAACCCACCAATGGCAACCGTTTTGCCCGACTCAACCGCAAACTCGGTATTGATTCTGCGGATTTGGGTAATGGGGTAACTTAAATTCACATCTCCGCCCACGACCTTTTCACCAATGAGCCGGCTCAATTCCGGAATGATACTGATGGTAATATTTTTGTCGGTACTGATTACCGGTGTGACTTCCAGCTTCACCCCAATTTCAATAAATCCATCAAGACTGTAGACATAATTTCCGCTGCCACTGTCATTCTGAACATAATTCGCCTGAACATTGGGCTCGTTGGTACCGACATGAATGGTGGCCGTCTGGCCGTTGGCCACCAGCATTTTCGGATTGGAAACAATCCGGGTGCCGTCCAATTGCTGCAGGGCACTTAAGGTGAGGGCAAAATCATCGGCAGAAAGTACAGCCTTTTTAGTCACCATTTGCTCGGTGGTGGGAATGGTGGACAACACCCCTGTTGCCGTATCATAATTATCGAAATTCCGTCCCTGAATCAATGCATCCGTGGTGGAAGTGCCTGAGCTGCTTACATCCGTGCTATTCGTATCATCGACATTATCGGTAGAAATAAGCCGGCCCGAACTGCTGCCATTCGCATACACTTGTGCATCCTGGGTACTGCGTGAATCAACACGTTCATATTCTGAACTTAAGCCGGTGGCACGAACGGTGTATCCCTGCAATACCTGCCAGTTAATTCCCAGATCCTGAATCGCGGAATCATTCAACTCGACAAATTTGGCTTCAATGAAGACCTGACGGCGGGGGCGGTCTACCCGTTGCAGCATGCCTTTAATTTCCTGAATCCGGCCTGCGGTTTCACTCAGAACCAATACATTGGTTTGCGGAATGGCAGTCACCCGGGCATTGGAACTCAGCAACAGACTCTGCACCGCAGGCAACGCCGCTTCGGCCGTGATAAACTGAAGATCAATATATTCTGAGGACAGAGGCTCGGCAGCCATTTTGTCCTGGGTTGTAATCGTGTAAATTCCGGAGCTGCGCTCTACCAGGATATATCCTTTGTCGGACAAGATCACATTCAAAGCTTCCCGCCAATGGACGTCATTTAAGTTGGCGCTCACCAATTCATCCATTCCATCAGGAATAATGATATTGGCATCCGCGGTTTGCGCTAACATCTTCACCACATCCGCAAGGTTTACATCGGTGTAAGACAAAGAAACAAATTCGCTCTTGGCATCCTCACTGCCTTTAATCTGCATATCGACCATTACCGCATCTTCGAGGTTAATCGCAGGTACCGCCGTCGGGTCGTTCTCGGAAACCATCACTTCCTCTTCAACGACTGCAACCATTTCCCCTGTTGCGTCGACCTCTTCCGTGACTTCCATCACTCCTTCCACGACAACCACCGCTTCGGTTTCAACTTCGGCAACCGGTTCGCTTTCGATCTCAGACAGGATCCTGTCCACTTCCGTGGCATTTTCCTCTTGTGCAAATAAATGGACACCGGGACATATTCCGGCAATCAAAAGGAGGGTGAGTGGGATCTTTTTCATATCTATTTCCTAGGTTGTATTTGGAGGGGGGCAAGCGCCCGGTGCGGCTCCAGTTCAATGTTGTCTGATGTTAAACTCTTAATTTCAAGCAGGTAATTCCGGCCTTCCACTTCCACCGGAATCGTATCCCCGGCGGTCACCCATTTGTCCTGCACGTATCCGTAGACTTTCCCTCTGGCAATCATGGTCCCTTTACGCACCAGCGATTGACGGATTTTCTCAGCTTCTTTAAGCGCCAATTCCCGAAGTTCTGCCGGCGTCAATTCCTTGCCCTGCGGCGGCGCAGGGGCGGCTGTGGGTACAACTTCCACTTCCGTGACAGCACCCGGCTCATAGCCAATCGGCCAAAAAGGATCCCGACCGTGAATCGGCAAAAGTGCCAGAATCAGAATCGCGAATAGAAAAAAATGTCGTAGTGGTTTCATTGTCGGATTTATTGGGCTTGCTCTTCAATCCAAGCCTGATCTTTATCAAAGCGAAAAACGGGCCATTCCAAGATTAAACTGATATTATGGTTCTGATAATCCTGTTCTGAGGCCCTAATGTCTAATTTTGCTATAGAACAGTACGGAAATTTTTCTTTAAGCAAATTGAGAATTTTTTTTCAAATTCTCAAAACTGGTTTTAAATCGCACGGTTACTGAATAGGGAACCCACATTGAAACGCTGTCCGGATTAAATTCCTGACCGTCTTTCAGAGGTACATATCGCGCCCCCCGGGTTTCCTCCATGTCCAAATAAACCCCCATGTCTTCAAAAACTTCGGTGATGTTCCCCAGAGCCCAGGCATAACGGCCCGTTGAAGGCGGCAATTCATTATTCACAATTGCCAAAACTTTTTTGGCGCTCGCCTTCACCTCTTTTTTCACTTTCAAATCCCGATCCAGAACCATTTGTCCCCGGTTCACTTCGCTCTCCAGTTCGGCGATCACTTCCTCAGCTTTGAGCGCCGCTTCCTTGGCAGGCTTCACCAGTAAATTGATGACGATAAAAAGTACCGTAATCGCGCCACCCACCCCGAGAATCAGGAGTTGCTTCTGCTCTTTGTTCATTTCTGAAAACTTCATGGCATCAACTCCTTGTCTTCCAGGGTCACCCGGAGAGAAAACTCACTGAGGCCGGTAGGAATTCCGTTCGCATCCTCCAGAATTACCGGATTTGACAACACCACATCTTTCACCGGAGAAGGCTGCATTTCCCCCTCAACCAGGTTCCGTCGGTATTCGGGAAGCCGTCGTTGCGGACGATCGGTTTGAATCACCCCTTTGAGGGTAATGGTTACTTGACGCTTTAAGGGATGAAATTTGGAAGCGGATGCCGAAGGAACCTGCGCGCGCATTCCGCGCATCTGCTCATCAAAAGAGAACTCTGTAAACTGAATATCCTCCACGGGGACCGGGGACACATCCGCAAAATATTCAATAAGTTCGGGCCAATCATGTTGGGACACCGCCCACCCTTCCAAGGTCTGCTGGGCTTTCACCAGGCGGAGTTTTTTGACATTAAGCGCCTTGGCACTTTCCACATCTTCTTCAATCCTCTCCCAGGTGGATTCCAGCTCTTCCCCCTTATTCGCAGTACGGCTGAAGCCCTGGTACTGCATGATAAAGAACGCAATCAATAACACAAATCCACCGATCCCGGCATATTTTAAACGCGGCGACAGGTTGCTTGTTGCCTGAAATTCAATTTCTGAACGATCTAAAAGGTTGATGTAATGATTCATGAGTCTTTATTCAAAATTGCGAGTGCCGCCCCCACCGCAGGTGAAAACATACTTTCCACCCCGTAAACCCCTTTGGGATAAGTTTTAATTCCATTGGGCACAAAAGGATTCCATACTTCAGGCTCCACCCCCATAATTTCAGAAAGCGTGAAATTCCAATAAGGAGAATAACTTAAGCCCCCGGAGGTGTACACATGCTCAATACGACTGTTTTCGTTGCGCTCCACAAATTTACAGGAGATGGAAATTTCCTGGGTCATGGTACTAATGGGATCCAACGACTGGTCCAACAACGGATTCGCATCCTCAAACAAAACCGTCAGCGCATCATCCTCATTAATATTCAGTACATCCTGAATACGGCGTTGAATATACAGGGAGCCATGATCAAACTTTCGGACCAACCGCAACTCCCCATTCAGGAAAAAGCTGACAAAAACCGAGGAAGCCCCTGCTTCAACATAACAGACAATACCCTCCGCCCCCTGTACCGCGGGGGTATGACTGAAACTGTTTAAGGCCGAAAGCCCTGCAATTTCCATCGAAATCAAATTCGGATGGTGGGGATCAAATAACTTCCGGACATTCTGGATTTCCATTTGAGGGATTCCCGCCGCCAGGACTTTATGATCCAATGCTTCTTTCCCCCGCTCCACAATCGAGTATCCCACCCGGTGCTCCCGCCCCAAACTCAGCGACTTGCTCACCCGTTGCTGAATCGCCCGCCCATCATTTAAATTGCTGGAGATGAACATAAACCGGACATGACAATCCTGCCCCGTCACCGCCGCCGCCGCATACGCCGCATTCAATTTCTTCGGAACGTTCAATTTCCCTTCGTTTTCAGGATGATCTAAATCAAAAGCCGGCATCACATCCGCATCCACCAAACTCAGTGTCGACCCGGATTTACGGATACGAACGAGCTTCGTACTGGTCGATCCGAAATCTACGCCAAGGACATCTGTTATTTTAGGTTGGGTTTCTTTCGTTTTAGTAGCCAAATTTTTCTCCGAGCTTCATACTATGTTTCCGCAATTCCCGAGCAAACATCAAGACCGATTTACATCAAATGAAGGTTTATTGGCTAAGGCGAATGCTTTTACACTTGTCATAAAGCGGATTTCATACCAAGTGTGCCGGAGAATGGAATATTTAGACGAAGTAGCGAGCGAGTTTATCGCCCGACATCCCAAAGATTGCAGTTACCTTCTCTTCAGCCCCGCTCAGAAAATAATCGGTTGGATTTTGGGCCTTTGGGCTGTGCTTTTGCTGGCCTATCGCTGGGACCTGTTCATTATCCTCTTTTCTTTTCTTTCCGCCGGCGCCTACTTGGCGGTCGCTTTATTCAAATTATTCGCAGCCTTTAGAGGAATGTTTGCAAATTTGGGAAAAAAACCGGAGCTTGAACGCATCCCCGAAGCGGATCTCCCGGTCTACTCCATCCTGGTTCCCCTGTTCAAAGAAGCCAATGTTCTGCCCCAACTCGTGAAGCATCTGGGCTCCCTCGACTATCCACATTCCAAGTTGGATATTCTCCTCCTCCTGGAAGAGAGTGATCCGGAAACCCTCTCCGCCGCCGAAAACCTGAACCTCCCCGGCTTCATGCGCATCATCCGTATTCCCGAAGGAAGTCCTCAAACCAAACCCCGGGCCTGCAATTACGGACTTCGGGAAGCCAAAGGGCGCTTCGTGGTGATCTACGATGCCGAAGACCGCCCCGAAAAAGACCAGTTGCTCCGCGTCCTTTCCGCTTTTAACCGCGCCCCGATCGACGTGATCTGCATGCAGTGCCGCCTCGCCTATTTCAATGCCCGACGCAATTGGCTGACCGCCTGTTTCGCCTTGGAATACGCCACCTGGTTCGATTATTACCTCGAAGGACTTCAGCATATGAATGTCCCCCTCCCCCTCGGCGGCACCTCCAACCATTTCAAAACCGAAGTCCTCCGCGAAATCGGCGGATGGGATCCCTTCAACGTGACCGAAGACTGCGACCTGGGAATCCGCCTGCATAAACGGCGCTACCGCACCCGCACCGTCCCCTCTGTCACCTGGGAGGAAGCCACCTCCCAAACCGGAAACTGGATCCGCCAGCGCTCCCGCTGGGTCAAAGGATATTTCCAGACCTTCTTCACCCACATGCGCCACCCTCTGCGCACCTATAAAGGACTGGGCTTTCAGGGATTCCTCGGTTTCCTGCTGGTGGTCGGAGGCCATTCCTTTTTGCTGGTCCTGAACCTGGTCTTCTGGATTCTGCTCGCCCTCTACCTTTTCTGGTTGGGCATGGATGTCGCCGCCGGCAGAGAAATATGGGAAGTAATCGCAGGAGAGAAAGAAGCCGTTCGCCAGGCCTGGAAAATGATCTATTGGGGTCCCGGTGAACACAAAATCCTCGCCCCGCTTTCCATCGGCTTTTTCGCCGTCAGCTGCGTCCTCCTTTTTTCCAATTTCTTGTTTATCCTCTTGGGGTTGATGGCCGCCTTTTCACGCAAACGCTGGAAACTCATTCCTGCAGCCTTGACCATGCCTGTCTACTGGGTTCTAATATCCATCGGTGCCTGGAAAGGATTTCTGCAACTCTTTACCCGTCCGCATTACTGGGAAAAAACCCGGCACGGCATCGATGTATTTGAAACCACCGCACAGGAGCCCTCCTCATGAAGAAATCTATATTTTCCGGCCTGATGGCCGTATCGCTGATCTCCCTCAGCCTCCACGCCCAGTTGCCCACTGAATCCGGAGCCCTCAAAGTGGGAGAACTTCTTCCCGGTGCACTCGGCATTCGCATTGAAGACCAAAGCCGCACCCTGAAAGATGACGGGGTCAGTGGCGAACTCGATATGCTGCGAATCACCGCTTCCATGCAGGTGGAACTCACCCCCGGGATTTATCCCTGGATCGAAGCCGGTTGGCACGACCCCGAACTCCAAAGCGGAAAATCTTCCGGCGGCTTCACCTGGGGCGCCGGCCTTCATACCCGCCCCCTGCTCAAAGCCCTGCGCAGCGACCCGGTCCTCGGTCCCCGTGACTGGATTGCGCTGGTTGTGGATTTGGCCGTCCGCGGCGGCGAAGCCGATGCGGATGCAGGCAAAATCGAATGGATGAACCTCGAAGGGGTCATCGGCATGGAATGGCACCAAAAATACCTCGGTCGAAATGACGGCCCCATTGGCGCGCACGACATCACCGCCGGCGTCGGCATGATCTTAAACAGCTTCGAAGGAAGCCAGGGAAGTTTCGACGGATCGGAAGAACAATCCATCGGCCTGCGCGCCAACACCGGATTTACATTCAGTAAAAACACCTTCCTCAATCTGGAACTCGACCTCTACGGCAGTTCGGACCGCAGACTCAGCCTCATCTCCGGCTTTAAGTTCTAACCCCGCCCCGGCCCGCGACGGCGACATCTGCTGAGACCCAAGCCCGTCTCCGGCGATAAGCTTTCACATGCAAAAATAACCTTATCGACCCTGATCGAGCCCTATCAGCCTCCCCACACCCTCCCTTCTACAATCGTACATCGACGATATACGATTTTTGTGTACGAAAGGTTTTAAGACCGCCTCCGGTTTCGTCCTTTACTCCGCCGCTTCCTGCATACTCAAACAATGCAGAGAGCCGCCTTCACGAATCAAAATCTCGCTGGGAACCCCCACGACTTCCCGACCCGGAAATTGCTCACTCAAAATGCCCAATGCCCGTTCATCCCCTTTTTTCTGCGCATAAGTCGGCACCAATACCGCTTCATTCATAATCAAAAAGTTTGCATAGGTCGCAGGCAAACGTTCCCTGTTTTTCCACTGCGGATCCGGATGCGGAAGATCCACCACCGAAAATTTCCCGGCAAGGCGTTCACGGTTTTCCTGTAACACCCGGACATTCGGATCCGTCGCTTTGCAAACCGAGGTCACCACTCCCTCATCATGGGTAAAGCGGGTGATGGTATCTATATGTCCGTCGGTATCATCACCAATCAATCCTTCCCGCAACCACAGCGTTTCCTTCACCCCCAAATACTGGAAAAAACACCGTTCCGCATCTTTTCGTTCCCAACCCGGATTGCGGTTGTCATTCAACCAAACCGATTCGGTGGTAATCATCTGCCCCTGCGCATTCACCTCAATCGCCCCGCCTTCTCCGACATGCGGAACCCGGTGACGCGGTATCTTCCGGAGATCGGAAATACGTTTCACCACCGCATCGTCATCATTCCATGGAGAAAATTTTCCGCCCCAGGCATTATAAATGAAATCCACGATTTCAGTTTGACCTTGGGTGTTTTTTACAAACAAAGGACCGTGATCCCGGCACCAGGCATCATTCATCGGCCAGTCATGAAACGTAAATTGCTGAAGATCCGCTCCTGCAGAATTCAGTCGCAACAAGGCAACTTTCCGCCATGCCGCCGGACAGATCATTTCCACGGGTTGAAAATGACTCACTTTCGCGGCAAAAACCGCATAAGCTTTTTCGGCCGCCTCACGGCAATCCGGCCAGGTTTTCGGGTTCCCCGGCCAAGTCAGCCAGATCGCTTTCTGGGGTTCGTACTCTGCAGGTAATCTCAAATGTTTCATAGGGAATTTCCTCTCTCACAAAAACAACACAACCCAAAGCACAATCAGCTCTCCGTGCCCCTGTGCCCACGTGAGAAAAAATTATAAAAACCTTTGGGTAATATCTCCATAGGCATCAATCCGCCGGTCCCGGAAAAAGGGCCACATCCGCCGATGATCTTCCATCGCTTTGAGATCACAGTCCGCATACAAAATTTCCGTCTCCTGCTCCCCGCCTTCCGCCAGCAGGGTGCCGGTATAATCCGCCACAAAACTGTGTCCCCAAAATTCGGTATCGCCTTCAGTCCCCACCCGGTTCACCGCCGCATAAAAACAACCATTGGCCACCGCCTGTCCTTCCTGCACCCGCTGCCAGGCCCGAAGCTGTCTTTCTCCCAGCGCCGCCTTCTCTTCCGGCAACCAGCCAATCGCGGTCGGACAGAAAATGATCTCCGCCCCCGCCATGGCGGTGAGGCGGGCGGATTCGGGATACCATTGGTCCCAGCAAATAATCACCCCGATTTTTCCGAAGGCCGTATCCCAGGCTTTAAAACCGGTATCTCCGGGGGTAAAATAAAACTTCTCTTCAAAGCCCGGGTCCTGGGGAATATGCATCTTTCGATACGCCCCCAAATACCTTCCGTCCGCATCCAATACCGCCGCCGTATTGTGATACAGACCCGGTGCCCGTTTTTCGAACAGGGACAGAATCAATACCACCCCCAACTCCTTCGCCAACACCTGAAAACGATCCGTACTCGGACCCGGAATCGGCTCCGCCAGATCGAACAACTCCGGATCCTGCACCCGACAAAAATAAGGGGTGAGGAAAAGCTCTTGGGTACAAATGATCTTCGCCCCGCCAGCCGCCGCTTCACGGATTATTTTTTCGGTATGCGATGCAGCTTCCTCGGTCGATTCAAAACCTAGAGTTTGCAAACAGGCAATGCGGGTTGTTTTCATGCGCAGGGTTTATCACGCCTCAACCGATTCGCAAGCCTCCAGTTCTCCCTGAGGGGAAATTGAAATCAGTTCACAGCCCGCCAGATTTACCCCCTTATCCATGATAAGGTTTAATGCGCAGTCCGACCCTTCTAAAAAAATAATTACATCTACGGATAGGGGTTTGCATAGGCAAAAAGGAGGCTGGTAAAAGTCCGCGTCGCGGATCGACTCACTCCAAACTTAAAAGACCGCTGCCGGGGTCTGAATGATCAGTGGGCTGTTTGCAGGGAAGTCTTTTACATTGCGGGTAAGGAAGTGGATTGCCCCCCAGTGCAAGGCGGCTTCCAGTTGAAAGCCATCCTCAACATCCAACAGCAGGTTGGTATCCAAAAAGAGCTTATCCATGCTTTTCTCTAATGCGCGCAGAACGGACATCATAAGGGGCCTGCGGAGAAAAAACTCCCAGTAAATCCCCCAGTACCTGCTCAAGCTCAACCGAGGCCGATGAAGTCTCGGGCGCCATTTGCCAAACCCGCAGAGATTCTGCAAACAAAGCCGAAACCGTGGTCTTCCGTTACTTTGCAATCTGTTTGGCCTCGGAAAGGGTTTTTTCCGGCAACGAGAGGGTTAACTTGCTTTTCATACGTATAAAACACCTTATTTCGCAGGTATATCAATGATCTAAAATGGATCGGTCATCATCGCCGGTTATGATTTATCCGAACGAAGTGGATGTTGCCATTTGAGACCGGGGAAGCGTGCGAAGTCACGGTCCGTTGTGATCCAGGCACATCCGAATTCAATCGCCAATGCGGCATGATATGCATCCGGGACAAGATTCCCGCGCGCCTCCCCGTCTTTACATAATCTAAGAAAGATTCCCCAATGTCTGGGTCCGGGTGTCAGCACCGTTACTTGTGAATGATCCCTTACATCATTCACAAATGAAAGTGCCTGATCCAGAGGACTGGGGGGTTGAAATATTTTGGAATGGGTCACAATCCGTAAAAATCCGGAAAGAACCAATTCTGATACCGCAATACCTTCTTCAGAAGCAATCGCCCGTTTCAACCATTCCAAGTAAGCTTCATGCTCTTCCGAATCCTCCCGATGCGCATAAACGAGCACACATTGACATCCAATAAATTCACCGCCCCTCCATGGCATCCAATAGATCTGCATGTGAATTTAGATTGATCCCCGGCGAAACCCCTTTTCCTCCGTAAGTGGTCAAGGAAACTTCCTCAACCCGTACCTTATCCTGTTCATCATAATCAAACCATCACAACCTGAAGGAGGGTACATGCAAAACAAACAGACTACGGAAAAAATCATT
>CAKZLZ010000005.1 GCA_937127435.1 uncultured Verrucomicrobiota bacterium
CCTGGCCATGACCCCGATGATTGACGTCGTTTTTCAGATGTTGATCTATTTCGTGCTCACCTTCGAAATTCCGGATCATTTATCCACCATGCCCGTTTGGCGCACGGGTCCCGGGTGTGGCGGGGGAGATCTTCCGCCTCAAATCGGGGTGGCCGATGGATACTACACCTGGGATCATCAGAAAATCAGCCTGGGGCAATTGGAGAAAATCCTCAACCGAATGGCCGATTTAGATCCCACCCGAAATATGCTTGTGGTTCCTTCGGGGAAAAGTTCGCACCGGGACCTGGTGGCCGTATTGGATTTAATGAATAAATCAGGTTTAGAACATATCAGTCTGATTTCCACCGAGTGAGACCATCCACCCTTTGCACTTGCGGATGAAGGTTTGCGGGAATAGTTTTTCCCCATGAGCCATACCTTCACATTCACCGGCCGCCTCCGCAGTTTTAAATATGCCTTCACGGGGATTGCCACCATGCTGAAGTCCCAGCACAATGCCTGGGTTCATGCCGTGGCGACAGTAGGGGTGCTGATCTCCGGTTTACTTTTGGGGGTTTCCCGGGAGGATTGGTGTTGGCTGGTACTCGCGGTGATGGCGGTTTGGAGTGCCGAAGCTTTGAACACCGCTTTTGAATTTTTGGCGGATGTTGCATCTCCCGAATTCCATCCACTGGTCAAAAAATCTAAAGATGTGGCGGCGGGAGCGGTGCTGATTACCGCCATCGGAGCCGTCATCATCGGTCTGCTGGTTTTTGTGCCCTACCTGTTAATCGTGATGGGGTGTCGTCCGGTGTTATAATCCGTATATTGGAGTGGGGCTCTTGATGACCGGGTTAAACTTCTCCGAATTTGTTCATGCTGTTAAAGGATTTCCAAGCAGGTTATATTATGAGAAATTTAACCACCCGCTGCGCTGGAGGTCACAGAGGAAGCATGGAGCCTTCCCGTGGCGACATGGTTCGGCGAGCCCCGAAACTCACCCCGATTGCCGATCCCATGCCGATGGTTTCCTGGACTAAACTCTAATGGATCTTTTAGGAAGGAGATGCCGCAAGCGGGACTCCGGTGGGGGAAGGAAAGCGATTTTCCTGTATGGGGGGAGCCGTGTCCAGAGATGGTTTTTTGGCTTCCCTGCTTTTTTCGATTGTAAACCGGGCGTCTATCAAGGATAGAGAGGGCATGTCAACATCCCTCATAAACCCCGAACTTGCCGAACAAAATCTTTTAAACCTTCTACAGATCCCCGGTCTCAGTGGCAGAGAGCGTCAGGTGGCCGACCATTTGATGGCTGAACTGATTGCTGCCGGCTGTGATGCAGAATGGATTTCCGAAGACGATGCGCATACCCGCATCCCCCGCGATTTTGAAATGGGCAATTTGATTGTGAAAATACCGGGCACAGTCGAAGGTCCCCGGCTGATGTTTTCCGGTCATATGGATACGGTGCCGTTGGTGCGCGGGGTAAAACCGAAAAAAGAAGGCAATCGTTTTGTGTCCCAGGGAGATACCGCTTTGGGTGCGGACAACCGCACGGCCTGTGCTGCGATTTTAACCTTGGTCCAGGTGTTGATGAAAAATGATCTTCCGCGTCCGCCCATCACTCTGTTGTTTACGGTGGGGGAAGAGATTGGATTATTCGGTGCCAAGGAAGTGAATGTAGAGGAGCTGGGCTCGCCGGCCCTGGGTTTCAATATTGACTCCGGCGAACCGGACCGGGCCATCATCGGCGCGATTGGTGCCCACCGCTGGCAGGGGGAAAGCAAAGTCATTGCCTCTCATGCCGGTGTTCATCCGGAACACGGGGTTTCCGCCGCCCTGATTGCCGCGCGGGCAATTGCCGATATTTCTGAAAAAGGGTATTTCGGGCTTATTCAAAAAGACGGTAAAGCCGGGACCAGCAATGTGGGAGTGATCCAAGGGGGCGAAGCTTCCAACCAGGTGACCGATCAAGTGAAAGTGACGGGGGAATCCCGCAGTCACGATCCGGAATTTCTGATTGAAATTACCGAGAGTATCCGAAGCTGCTTTGAAGCGGCGGCCGCATCGGTTGAAAATCATGTGGGCAAAGCCGGAAAGATCACTTTTAATTTCCAGGCCGATTACCATGCCTTCCGCATGCAGGAAGATCACCCCACCGTAAAAGCCACCGCCAATGCCTTGGCGAAGCTGGGGATCACTTGTAAACCGGAAGTGACCAATGGGGGGCTGGATGCAAATTTCCTGAACGTCAAAGGAATCCCCACAGTTACGCTGGGAGCCGGTCAACACAATCCCCACACCGTGGATGAATATGCGGACATCGGTGAATACCTGACCTGCTGCAAGCTGCTGGTACAGATTGTGGAAGATGCGGCCGGATGATTCCGCTTCCCACATTTTTTGCTGGAAATAGCAGTACCTTTTTCACCGGGACTTCTAAAACCGGGGTGCCCGGTGCCGGAATTCTCGGGGTGGTGTTGCTGGCCAACATGATGAATGAGACCCGTGCATCAGTGGGCGTGTTGTTGCCATTGTTAATCGCGGCAGATTTCTTTGCGGTGTTTTATTACCGTCAGCATGCAGACTGGAAACTGATCTTCCGGGTGTTGCCGTGGACGCTCGCCGGTTTGGGCTTGGGCTACGTCACGCTCAAATTTTCGGAAGGGATGGACTTTTCAATTTTGCTCGGGGGGCTGGTACTGGTCATTCTGGCGTTGGACCTTTTACGGAACCGGATGGGCTGGAATCAAATTCCCCATCATCCCCTGTACACTGCGGTGCTGGGGATCGCCACCGGTTTTGCCACCACCATCGGCAATGTTGCCGGTCCGGTAATGTCTCTTTATCTGCTCAGTTTGGGCTTAGATAAAAATAGATTTATGGGCAGTATGGCTTGGTTCTTTTTGATCATCAATGCCCTTAAAATCCCTCTGTTCATTTCCGCGGGAATGATCACGGTGGATTCACTGAAGCTCAGCGTATGGTTTTTACCCGGCATCATTTTCGGAGCGTTGTTCGGACGATTTTTATTCAAACGGATCCCTGCGAAACCTTTTGCAGTTGTCGTGCAGATTCTGGCTGCCGCGGCTGCGGTGCGGCTGATGGTAACATAGACATTCTTGTCTGTGACCGCGAGCGGCTTCGCCGCGAGTGCAACATCTCACTCTTTTTGGATTGCGCTCGCGGTCACCCGAGCTGTCGCGGGCGACAGCTCGGGCAGGCAGACAGGAATGTCTATGTTACGCCTGCACTTTCTTAAGTCTATGTTTCATCAACAGGGAAACCAAAAGCCCCAGTGCCAGGAGGCCTCCGAAAATATACAGGCTTTGCTGATAGCTGTGGGTCTTTTCGTAGAGGGTGGAAGTGAGCATGGGTCCTACGATGCCGGCAATGGACCAGGCGGTTAGGATGAGTCCGTACAGGGTGGGCATTTCTTTGAGACCGAACAAATCGCTGATGTAGGCGGGAGCACAGGAAAAACCTCCTCCGTAACAGCTGATGATCAGGAAGGTCACCGCCATAAATGCGAAAGGATAGGCGCTGAGATGTGCCAGTAGCGGAAAGGCGATGACTTGGATGACAAAGAAGGAGATGAAGACATTGTCCCGTCCCAAACGATCGGAAAAGGCGGACCAGATCAGGCGGCCCAAGCCGTTAAATACCGAGATCCCCATGACCAGAAAGCTGGCGCTTTCCACCGACAGGTGCACCATTTCCACGCCCATTTTTTTGGCGGTGGAAATGACCGCGATGCCACAACAGACATTGAGAAAGAGCATCAGCCATAATCCGTACAATTCGGGGGTGCGGGCGGCCTGGGCGACAGTCAGTTCCCGGAGGGGTGTTTGGAGTTTACGCTTGGCGTCACCGGCAAACTGTTCGGCGTAGTCATCCGGGGGCAGGGCAATATACAGGGATGCGGGAATCATGATGGCGGCATAGATCACCGCGAGATATGCGAAGGCACGGCTAATGTCGGCCGCCTGATAGTTGATGAGGGCGTCGGTTATTTTTTGCGCGGGTACAAATTGATCGATCAGCAGGGTGCAAACCAGTCCGCCGAATCCGAAACCCATAATGGCCAGGCCGGTGGCGAGACCCCGTCGGTCGGGAAACCATTTGACCAGGGTGGAAACCGGAGAGAGGTATCCCAAGCCAAGGCCGACGCCCCCTACCACGCCGTAGCCCAGATAAAACAACCAAAGCTGTTGGCTGTGGCAGGCGAAGGCGGCAATGAGCAACCCGCCGGGAAAAAGCAGTGAGGAGAGTAATCCGCTGAAGCGGGGACCTTTGCGTTCAACCACCCGGCCTAAAAAAGCGGCTGAAAATCCTAAAAAGAAGATGGCCAGACTGAAGGCCGCCGTGGTTTGAGTGGCTTTCCATCCGAAAGCACTTTCTAAAGGCATCTTCCATGCGCTATAGGCGTACACCGAGCCAATGGAAATGTGAATTCCCACAGCGGCGGCGGCGATGAACCAGCGGTTTTTCTTTGCTTTCATATCGGATCTTATTTGTTGGAATTAAACAGGTCCGCGTGATCTATGGTAGGTTTTGTTGATTAGCAAGTATGGATCTCGGGTTTATTCCGAGGGTGGAGGGCTTGTGTTTTGGGTTGATAGGTTCGGGACGGCGGGGACGCCGTCGGTCCGGTGTTGGAGGGACTGCGTCCCGCAGTCCTTAAGTTCAGGACAGCGGGGACGCCGTCGGTCCGGGGTTTCGCAGTCCATCGCTTTAAGCCGGTGGCTTTAAATTTTATAGCCCAGGCTTTTGAGTTCCGGGCTGATGTGTTGGATCATTTCCCGGGCCATTTCGACGGCTTTGTCGGTCGCGATATTGACCAGCGGATCGCAGAGCAGGGCGGCAATGGCGGCATCGAGGTCGCGGTTTAAGGCGGCTTCCAAGGTCATTTCCTGCACCGAAATAATGCGCTCTACCAAACAGGTTGCACCGACGGGGAGGGCTTTCGCCATCAGCGGCGTTACTTTGCCCTGACGGAAAGCGGCATTGGTTTCCACCACGGACTCCAGGGGAAGGTCGGGGGATTGACCGAGGTTGGGCAGGTTGACGTTGGTGTCCAACTCGCGGAGTCCGAGGATGGCCTCCATCTGTTGAACCCCTTCTTCTCCGCTGGGATTGAGTTCTTTTTGACCGTATTCGTTTCCGCTCACATCTTTCTGTTGGCTACGCTCCAAACGCAAGGAGTAGGGAGTGCAGGTGACGCCCCACTGATGCAGGGTTTTGAGGTTGCGGACATACCAGGGAACAAATTCCACCAAGTGACGTTCTCCGGCCGCACCCAGCGCTCCGAAGCGTCGATAGAGGTCCATGGAAACCATGCCTTCGGAGGCATAAATTTCCCCTTTGCGGGTCCGTGACCGGGAAATTTTTGTGGCATCTGTAAAGTTGTCCGGGTTGCGGGCGTAGGCATCGACCAGGGGCATCAAATCTTTGCCCCGGCAGGTGGCTTCGGTGACCCAGGTGAAATGGTTCACGCCGTTAACATTCACTTTGATTTCATCGCGTTTCAGATCTTTGAACCCGAAAGCTTCTTCCGCCATTTTTAACAATTTTTGTTGGGTACTGAACACTTCGTGGCAGCATCCGAAAGCCTGAATGTCCGGTTCTGCCGCATAGAGGGTGGCGGTACACAAGGTCATGGGATTGGTATAATTGATCACCCAGGCTTTGGGGCAGTGTTTCATGATGGCATGGGCAAAGCCTTCGAATAACGGAATCGAACGGAGGCCGCGCAACCATCCCCCGGGTCCACTGCTGTCGCCCACGGGCTGAATGATGCCGTAGTTCTCGGGGATGATTAAATCGGCAAAACGGTTTTCGGTGGGGCCGGGTTCAATGGAGATGACCACAAAGTCCGCTTTCGTTAAGCAGGCCTTCAGGGTTTTGACGGCACGAACTTTAAAAGAGCTGACCGCTTCAGGGCGGCCGAAAATTTTGCTCCCGATCTCGACATTCTTCAAAGCGGCGGGATGGTCGATATCATATAAAACGATTTCGCCGTCGAATCCGGCCTGGGAGGCGAGATCTTTCATAAGGTCGCGGGCCCAATTGCGGCTGCCACCACCAATATAAGCGATTTTTACGGAAGGGCGGGAGGGAGAGGGAGAGGTTGTTTTAGACATGGACGAACATTACTTGAATTTACATATAAAATACATAACACAAACGATGTGATACTTAACTTAAACGAATATGATTGAAATTCTGGATATCAGTTACTTCAGTGCGGGCTGGCGGTGGTACGGTCGGAAACCGGTATTGCCGCACGGGCGGGAATTGTGGGAATTTCAGGTGATTCTGGAGGGGGAATGCCGGGTGCAGTTGATGAACCGGCGCTGGCTGCGGGCCGGGGAGGGGAGTTTCTGGCTGTTCCGGCCGGGCTTTGTGCATGGCTGGTCGGGGAGGGATCCGGACACGAAGTGCAGGATGGCGGTGTTTCATGTGTCGGATGTTCCGGGGAGTGTGAAGCAGGTGATGGGGGAGCGGAATTTTGTGGAGAGTTGCATTTCGACCCAGGGGAAAGGGGAGTTGGAGCAATGGAAGAAGCGGATGCCCGGGATTCTGGAGATGCCGGTGCCCCTGCGGGCCCTGCGAAGCACGGCCGTGGTGATGGAGCTGGGTTGTTGGTTTTTGGAAAATCAGCAGGGGGAGTTGCGGGAGGAGGAGACGGGGGCGGCACGCCTGCTGCGGCAGAGTCTGAGTTGGATGTCCTCACATCTGCATGAGGGTTGCGGGGTGGAGGAGCTGGCGGCGGCGATGCGGCGGAGCCCCCAGCATCTGCGGCGGATTTTTTTGCAGGAAAGCGGACAGCAGCCGCGTCATCATTTCACAGGGCTACGCGTTGCCCGGGCCAAAGAACTGCTCCGGCAGGATGATTACACGTTGGAAGTGATCTCCGAAGCGGTGGGCTACAGCTGTGCGGCCGCACTGTCCCGCGCCTTTAAAAAAGAGACCGGAATGACTGCCCGCGCCTACCGGGAAATGAACGCGTAAGCGGGTGACAGGCCGGAAAGAGAAGCTCCCGACCGCACCCGCCGCGAGAAATCATCGGTCCGCTTAACTTGGACGTTCTGCTCTGAAAAATCTACTTGCAAAATAATGTTAATATAATTACAATAGCATTATGAATGGAATCACGTTTTCATGGGATGACCGAAAAAACCAAAGTAATCAAAGCAAGCACGGTATTTCTTTCGAAGAAGCGACCACTGTATTTGCCGATGAAAACGCCAGGTTAAAACATTATTCTGACCATTCTCAAGATGAAGATCGTTTCATTATCCTTGGCTTTAGTGCCAAATTGAAACTTCTTGTGGTTGCTCATGCCTATCGACAAGATGAAACGGAAATACGAATCATATCGGCTCGCAAAGCGACACGTAACGAACGTAATCAATATGGTGAATATCTATGAAAAAAGAATATGACTTTTCGGATTCCATCAAGAATCCCTATGCAAAACACTTAAAAAAACAGGTTACGCTACGTCTAAACACGGATGCCATAACTTACTTTAAGGCTTTGGCTGCAGAAACAGGCGTTCCCTATCAGAATCTCATTAATCTGTATCTAACAGAATGTGCGCACTCTGGAAAAAAACTCAAACTTCATTGGGCTTCCTGAACAAGGCAGAACAAATCGCTTGAGACGACAGCGAGCACGCTGCGCCTCCGCTCAAGCGTTGCGCGGGCTGCTTCGCATCCCGCGCAATGGCGGCGCTCACTACGTTCCGTGTCTGATTGCCCGGCGCGAAGCGCCGCGCAACCATACACTCCACCGACACCGGCTGGACTTTCACACACTTCGTGTGCTACAGTCCAGCCGGCGTCGGTGAGCGCCGCCATTATCGACAGCGGTGACGGATGAAACAACAAAAACGAAACCCTAAAAAAATCAGACGGGAGCTGAACAGAAAATCTCGAAATGAATTAATTAGAGCCTCCCGGACTCGTTTCCTACAGAAAGCATCCGCCCTTGGTTTCATCGGTTTTATGGTCTGTGGATTTATTCTGTTTCCGGTGGCGTATCACCTTTGGGGTGAACAGGTCGGGTTACGTCTGTTTCTGGTCTGTGTGGGAATGGCCGGCTTCTCTTGGACATTCTCTGTATGGTTGGGAGGAGAATACCATCTGGGCAGGGGAATCCCGGTTAGGGTGATTCGCAGGGAAAGCCAACCGATGGCTTTCTATGCCGGGGTCGGGTCGATATCTCTGCTGCTTGGATTAACCCCACTATTCATTGCCATCACGATGAATTAACCGATTATACTCGCCCCCTGGCAGAATCAGCTTGCAAACAGACTTGCGAAAGGTCTATAATTTAGAGTTATGAAAAGCTTTAATTCAATTTCAACCCGGTCAATCGAGACGATGTCATGGACGATACAAGAGGCACTGAAACGCCAAGGGAAATGCTCTCGAGAAGACTGGCTGACGCAGTTGGACCGGATTCACAGATCGGCGAGCGGGCAGTTGCCGAAGAAAATGAGCTTAGACGCCTGCTCGGTAACCAAAACCTAACTGCCCCGCTCCCGTCCTCAATACCGGATTTCATCGGTTCGGAGCATGAGGTCTGGTCAGACGGGGAATGGGTCATCAAAGCCACATTGCCCGGCGCATCCGGACGCAGATGGGGATCACGTCGTTTTGCGTTGTTCTCTGAATATCTGGAACGCCTTTCTTTGACGCAGGAAATTTTTGCATTGAATTGGGAGTTTATGGGGCTGTCTTTAGAAATGAACCGTATCCGCATATTGACACGGCAACCATTTTTCAGAGGCGTAGCCCCCACGAGGGAAGAGATTTCAACCTTCATGAAGG
The DNA here is from genome assembly GCA_937127435.1 of uncultured Verrucomicrobiota bacterium. Classification (GTDB taxonomy): domain Bacteria; phylum Verrucomicrobiota; class Kiritimatiellia; order SS1-B-03-39; family UBA6053; genus UBA6053. The sequence continues at coordinate 8,820 of CAKZLZ010000005.1, forward strand.
CTCTTGGATTCATACAAAAACAACACAGATTCGGTGATTTTTGGTTGATGTCAGATGAGGATATACTTGTTTATGATGCGGAACCCGGAAATTTTGTTAAAACTTCAGCTGGTTTGATTCCCATCGACCTGATCATTCAGAGAAGATGCCCAAAAGTCCCTGACCAATGAACATCTCGATAACAAACCCCGCCTCAGAACCGGTCTGAGCGGGTCAACGTTGACTTTCCTCCCGGTAAATTCAGTGGTTTTGACCTTTTCGCATTTGTATACATCAAAAACCCCCATGAACTTCATGGGGGTTTTGAATGTCTCCGGGGAGGCAGTTTGCGAAAGCAAATCGCTTACAGGCTGCCGGCGTTGGCCGCCAAGTATTCGGAGACGCCGTCGGCGTCGGCTTTCATGCCTTCGTCGCCGGGTCTCCAGCCTGCGGGACAGACTTCGCCGAACTCTTCTGTGAATTGCAGGGCGTCGACCACGCGTAAGAGTTCATCCACATTTCTGCCGATGGGCAGGTTGTTGACGACCTGATGCTGGACGATGCCGTCTTTGTCGATGAGAAAGGAGGCCCGCAGGGCGACCGCTTCATCGGGGTGTTCGATGCCGTAGCTTTGGCAGATGCGGTGTGAGTGGTCCGCGACCATGGTGAAATCCACGGGACCGATGCCGCCCTGTTTCACCGGGGTGTTCCGCCAGGCCAGGTGGGTGTGGGCGGAGTCAATGGAGATCCCGATCACTTCCACATTGCGTTTTTTGAATTCCGCAATCCGGCTGTTGTGGGCCAGAATTTCGGTGGGGCAAACGAAAGTGAAATCGAGTGGCCAGAAAAAGAGCACCACATATTTACCCCGCAACTCGGAAAGTTGGAAGTCATTGCGGATTTGCCCGTCAGGCATAACGGCGGGGGCGACAAAATCGGGGGTGGGTCGGGAAACGAGACAGCTCATATTATTTATAGGTGTTAGGGTTGTTTAAAAAAGTAATGTATTATTCATACTGAATAAAAAACAGGGTGGGACGAGATGGGGGTGGGGGTGAGAAGTAAAAAAAGTTAAGGATCGATGCGTTTAAATAGGGCAGGACGTAATAATTGGGGTTTAAAACAGTTATAGGTGTTAACCATGTTTTAGGTCTTTATCTATGGTTAAATGAGAATCAAGTTAAATAAGACATTTATTATACACTTTATGAAATGAGGGGCGTTTGCCGGATTTGGGGTGGGTTTGTTGGAGGGAGGGGGGGATAGGAGGGAGGGGTGAGGAGGGTGAGAGGGTGAGAGGGTGAGGAGGGTGTGAGTGGAGGAAGAGGAAGCGCAGAACTTTTTTCGGCGTTGTTGAGGACGTGGATTTTGAGGAGTTGGTGGAGTTTGGAGGTTCGGAGGGAGCATTGAGCTTGCGTAAAAAGGTTGGTTTTTTCACCTCACTTTTGGTTTCCGATAGTGTTTCTTTCTTTTTGTCTTCACAAGCAAAAAAAGCAAGCGAAATACACAATAGTAAAATCGGTTTTAGGTTTTTCATATTTTATTTGTTTTGGTTGATAAAATCTACCCTTTCTTTAACTAAGTCGCCTTCACGTTTTATCCATTCAGGATCGAATATCGACTTAGGAATATTGATATTAAAATCAGGTTGCATTGTCTTTAAGAGTGCAATGGAATTCAGCATCAAATTTGCCTCTGTTTTACTCGAAGCATTTTTTAGCAAGTTGATTATTTGTTCTTTGTTTACGGGTTGATGATTCAATGCTAGAAACTCGATTGCACGAATTTGTACCAAGCGTTCACTATCAGTCTTCGCTATTTTTTCTGCTTTTTTGAAGTTCGTGTAGGCCGCGCTCAAATTACCACGCAACATTTGGGAGTAGCCCAAATTGTTGTAATATTGGGCTGTGGCACCGGTAAGCTTGTACATGGCTTTGTAGACGCGATCTGACAGGTCAAAGCGTCCAAGCATATCGTAAGATGCACCTAGCCCAACATACCCCTCAGGGTCTTTAGGGGACAGCTCTACGACGCGCTTATAGAAAGCCGCTGAATAACCGAAATTGTTGTTGCGAAAATGAGATCGTGCTTCGGTCAGGGCACCGGCGGCTGTATAGCTGCCTTTATCTGAGATGTCTGCGACTTCCAATCGTTTGCCGCCAAAGGCGCTTGAGCTTGCAAAGTTTGCGGTTGTGCATCCGGACATCGACAATGC
>CAKZLZ010000006.1 GCA_937127435.1 uncultured Verrucomicrobiota bacterium
GGCAAAATACTGGGCCGGACGGTGTCCTTCTTTGGGGGTGCTTACGTTTCCGTATCCGCCCCCGGGCAAAATGAGAACGGTTTGGCCGGTCCGGTATTCTTCACTGGGAAGGTACAGGGTGAGTCGCGGCAGTTCGCCATCTTCAGAGGAGGCAAAAGGGGTTTGGTTCTCCGGCCAGACGGCGCGGAGTTCAGGGAGATTGATGGAGGGGGTGATGTTCATTTTTTATCGTCTTATTTTAGAGCGAAATCAGGGGGCAGTCCCGAAAGGCGTTGATGCATTAAAGGCGGTCCAGCCAGCGCAGCAGGGTGGGGCCCCATTCGTGGTTGCTGGCCATGCCGAAGCCGTGCCCGCCGCTTGCGTAGATATGGAGATCCGCTTTGACCCCTTTTTCGGTGAGCGCTTTGAAGAGTCCCAGGGAATGGGAGACCTTCACCCCGGGATCATCCTGCGCATGGACTATAAACGTGGGCGCGGTTTCTTCGGTTACGGCTTTTTCAATCGAAAGTTGTTCGACCAATACCGGATCCGCGGGTTCTCCCAATAAATTTTTGCGGGAGCCTAAATGGGCGTAGTCGGTTGTAAAGCTTACCACGGGATACATCAAAATGGTGAAGGCCGGCCGGGAGGAAAAATTGTCCGCTTCATCTCCGACTTTGCCTTCGGGAACTTCCGGCTGGGTGGCAAGGCTTCCGGCCAAATGACCTCCGGCCGAATGTCCCATTACCCCCACCTGATCCTGGGCGAGTCCGTTTTTTCCGGCCCAATCCTTCAGGACCCGCAAGGCCCGCTGGGCATCGCAAAGCGGAACCGGATGCCGTTGAGGGGCATGGCGGTACTCCAGCACTGCGGCGGCGATGCCATGGGCGTTAAGAAATTGTGCGGGCCGGTGACCCTCCCGGTCGGAGCAGACGCCCTGATATCCCCCGCCGGGTAAAATCAACACCGTTTGACCTGTGCGGTGGTCTGCGGAGGGAAGGTAAACGGTCAGGTTGGGGAATTCCCCGTCCTCTGCAGATGCAAAAGGAATGGGCGGGTTGGGCCAGAGGGGAATGGCCTGAGGCAGGTTGATGGAGGGGGCGGCTTGCATGATTTTACTTTTGGTCCAGCAAAGCGTCAAATTCGCCGCTTTCAATCATCGGTTCCAGTTTTTTCCACCCGGCGATGTGGGTGCCATTGATGAATATTTGCGGCACAAAATCGAAGCTGCCAATTTGTTTTTCCAGTGCATCCAGATTTTCGGAAGGCTCCCATTGGTCTGTGGCGCGGTCATAGCCGATTTCATAGGCGGTGAAGTCGTAATTGCGGGAACGGAAAAAATCCATGGCTTTGTGACAGAGTCCACAGACTTCGGCGTAATAGATGATAATTTCAGGTTTGGGCATCGCTTTTCCTTATGGTGAAGAAGAATTATATTTTAATCGAAGGTCAAGTCCTGATTTAAAGTTGTCACATTTTTGGTGATATTCTTCTATGCTTCCTTTCTGCTGACCCGCTGG
>CAKZLZ010000007.1 GCA_937127435.1 uncultured Verrucomicrobiota bacterium
AAGACACCTGGATGATTCAGACTCTGACGCGCTTGTTCCCGCTGTGGGCGGTGCTGTTTTCGATATTCGCGTTTCTGTTTCCGGGCGGGCTGGCGCAGCTGTCCTGGGCCATCGTGCCGCTGCTGATGCTGATCATGTTCGGCATGGGCATGACATTGACCTGGGCGGATTTCGCCGATGTGGCGCGGCGCCCGGCGGTGATTGGCCTGGGCGTGCTGCTGCAGTTCCTGGTCATGCCGCTGGTGGCGCTGGCGGTGGGTCTGTTGCTGGCCCTGCCGCCGGAGCTGTTGCTGGGCCTGGTGATCGTCGGCGCCTGCCCGGGCGGCACCGCGTCCAACGTGATCTGCTATCTGGCGCGGGCGGACGTGGCGCTCTCCATCACCATGACCTCGGTGTCCACCCTGGTGGCGGTGGTGGCCACGCCGCTGCTGGTGTGGGTCTACCAGGGCCAGAGCATCGAGGTGCCGGTGGTGTCCATGCTCGGTTCCCTGGTGCAGATCGTGCTGCTGCCGGTGATCGCCGGCACTCTGCTTAACTCCCTGTTTCATCGCCCCCTGGAACCGGTGCGGGCGGTCTTCCCGCTGCTGTCGGTGGCGGCCATCGTGCTGGTGATCGGTGTGATCGTGGCGCTCAACCGGGACCGTATCGCGGTGGGCGGCGCGGCGGTGATGCTGGCGGTGGTGCTGCACAACGGCCTGGGGCTGGCGCTGGGTTACGGCGGTGCCCGGCTGATGCGTCTCGACCCGCGCCGCGCCCGCACGCTGGCGATCGAAGTGGGGATGCAGAATTCCGGTTTGGGCGTGGTGCTGGCAAAAACTTATTTCGGTCCTCTCTCCATGTTGCCCGGAGCCATTTTCAGTATTTGGCATAATATATCAGGGTCGGTTCTGGCGATGATCTGGTCCCGTAAATCAACTCAACTATGAAAACCACGGTTCAACTTCAAGCACTCGAGCAGGAATCAGTCCCTGCCCAACAGGTTCAATTGACCCCGGAAGGAAACCTCTTCCTTGATTTTGGCAAGGCCGCATTTGCCACATTGATATTACCGGCCAGGTCGGGAAACTGGGTGGTGCATCTCGGAGAGCAATTAACTGCGGCTGGACGATTGGAACGGAAGCCCGCCGGGTGTATTCGCTATTTGCGGATAGAACAAACCGGGAATCCCGAAGGTGAAACCCGGATTCAAATTCCTGTGGATGAAAGAAATACCGGTCCGGCTGCAATTCCTATGCCTGCAGAAATTGGTGAAGTGTTTCCTTTCCGTTATGTGGAAATTGAAGACGGAGAGGGCGTTGATGCTTCAGCTGTGAAGCAAGTCCGGGTTCATTATCCTTTTGATGACCAGGCCTCTGCTTTTCATTCTTCGGATCCTGTTCTCAATGCGGTTTGGGACATTTGTAAATATACCATCAAAGCAACAACCTTTTGTGGGGTTTATGTGGATGGGGACCGTGAGCGGATTCCTTACGAGGGGGATGCCTATTTAAACCAGTTGAGTCATTATTGCGTGGATCAGGAATATGATCTTGCGCGCTACAGTCATGAGTATCTGCTCCAGCACCCCACTTGGCCCACCGACTGGCAATTGCACTCGGTTTTGATGGCCTGGGCGGATTATCTTTACTCTGGTGAACGTGCGTCTCTCGAAATGTTTTACGAAGATCTTTGTGTGAAGTCCTTGATAGATCTCGCCGGTAAAAACGGATTGATTTCCACAGAATCTGAGCACTGTGATGTAGAGTTTGAAAAGCGTTTGCACATGCACGGCGAAACTTTTATTGTGGATCACGGCATACGAGATTTGGTCGATTGGCCCCCGGGATCGTTTACCGATGGAGGCACCGGGGAACGTGACAACCACGAAATGGTCCCAATCAATACCGTGGTGAATGCGCTGCATGCGCATGCGCTGCGTTTGATGTCCAAAATTGCGGGCGTGCTGGGGAAATCTGAAGATCAACAACGCTTTTCCCTGCAGGCAGACAAAGTTACTACCGCAATACAACAAGAACTCTTTGATGAAGTAAAGGGTGTTTATGTGGATGGGGTGGGGGCGACCCATGCGTCATTGCACAGCAACATGTTTATGCTCGCCTTTGATTTGGTTCCGGATGCCAAGAAATCCGGGGTGGTGGATTTTGTGAAATCCCGCGGCATGGCCTGTAGCGTGTACGGCGCCCAGTATTTGCTGGAAGCTCTGTATTTAAATCATGAAGGGCAGGCCGCGTTGGAATTAATGAACGCGCAACATGACCGGAGTTGGTGGAATATGATTGAAGCAGGATCCACCATGACCCGGGAAGCCTGGGATTTGAAATACAAAACCAATTTAGACTGGAACCATGCCTGGGGCGCGGTGCCCGCAAATATTCTTCCCCGATATGTATTGGGGGTCAGACCTTTAGAGCCGGGCTTCCGCAAAGTACTTATTCAGCCTCAACCCGGATCCCTGAAGCAAGTATCCGGAAAAGTGCCGACTCTACATGGCCCGGTTAAAGTTTCGTACGAACGGGAGGAATCTGGAACCCGAACCGTAAAAGTGGAACTTCCTGACAATGTGGAGGCACGCTTCGAAATGTTGCAGGCAAAAGAAGGGGTACAAATACTAGGCCCCGGAACCCATATTTTGGTTTTTGAGTAAATCTCGAATACCACCTGCAAATCATTTCGGTTGTAAAATATTCTAACCGCCATTCTGACCTGAATCCAAAAAGTGAGACCGTCAAAACTGGAGTTCTGTGACATCAAGGGATAGCAGAACAAATAAAAAGAAGCTGACTCAGTGCAGAGAGAATTATTGAGCTTCATCGGCAAGCCGAAAGAGGGCGCAGGGTCCAAGAGATTACTGCCGCGTATCGATGAGTACACCCGGGAACTTTTTAGGTGCATACTCGAAACACAAGTTATCGTAAAAGAAACACAACAGCTACCGGTCGCAGAGCTCTATGAATACATGCAAAAATCCAAACCCCGGTCAGGGCGGAATTTCGGCTCCGACAAGTATGAGCGAACACAATTCTCGCCTACGCCCATCATAGAAGTTTAACAAATCGTTTACAAATTGACCAGATTACCGTTGTTCGTTGAATTATGTTGTGTATTATATGATATAGTTATTTCCATAGGATGTGCCCATGACAAAGTGTTCTGTTTACGTGACGATGATATCCATGTGCCTGGCAGTTATTTTAGGTGTAAGTGCTTTCGCAGATGACCCTGTGTGGTTTAGGGACAAGGATACGGATAAAATGGGTTACAAAGATTCTGACACAGGAGAGGTAATTATTCCACCGCAGTGGGACAGTGCGAAAGAGTTTTCTGAAGGGTTGGCCTGTGTTTCAAAAAATGGAAAATGGGGGGTGATTGATGCTAATGGGAACTTGGTAGTCGATTATCGGTGGTTGCGCGTCCTTAATTATAGTGAAGGATTTGCTCAAATAGCCCGGGAAAAGGATGGTAAAGCGTATTGGGGTTTTATGAATCGAAGTGGACAGGTGATTTTGAAACCTAATTGGCATTCAACAAGACCGTTTAAAAACGGTAGGGCAAAGGTTTTCAGTAAACAAGATCCACAATCAACGGTCTACTTTAAGCCGATGGGCTATATCGATCAGAGCGGGGAATTCATTAGTAAACCCCAATGGAGAGATGGATCAAACTTTAATGAATATGGCTGGGCGGAAGTCACGGCTAAGAATGGAAAGATTGGCATTATTGATCGAAATGGACAAGTGCTGCTTGAGCCAAAACTTGATAAAATATATGAATTTCAGGAAGGTATTGCTGCGGTCGAGGGTGACGGTATTGGTTATATTCACGAATCCGGTAAGATAATTAGTGAACCTCAGTGGGATACGGGTGGGTATTTTTTGAATGGATTCGCCCGCGTAAAGAAAAATGAAAAGTGGGGGATGATTAATAGTTCCGGGGAGGTAATTAGTGAACCTCAATGGGATGAAATTAGGGATTTTTCGGAGGGGTATGCCCGCGTCATACTTAATAAACTCCGAGGCTATATTGATGAGGATGGTAAGGTTGTTATTGAGCCTCAATGGGAAGCTGCTGGAACTTTTAGTGGAGGGCTTTCTGTTGTAAAACGGGATGAAAAATGGGGCTTTATTGATAAATCCAACTCTGTTGTAATTCCTATAACGCTGGATGATGCATGGATGTTTAGTGATGGATGTGCCAGAATTTTGCAGGACGGGTATTATGGATATATCGATCAAACGGGTGCTGTTGTTGTACCTGCTATATGGGACGAAGGAGAGGAGTTTCGAGATGGCTCTGTACGGGTTAGAAAGGATGCCAAGTGGGCCCGCATCGATAAAACCGGGAAAATACTGGAATGGGAATCCGAAGAACCTAGTGAAGAGGTCGATTCACCTATTGAGCCCGTCAATCTTGTTGATCAGTACGTGGCGTTACAACTGCAGTATGCTGCGATTGAAGTGGATGCACTTAAATCTGCAGTGAAGATCTACAGTGATTTACTGGCAGTGCTTGTGAAAACGAAGACGCACCAATCCATGGCCATTCTTGTAATGGACATACGTAAGTTGATACCTCAGGCAGAATCGATGGGAAAAGGATTAGCGAGTGCCGTTGAGGTGGAAGAGGCTTTAGATAAGATATTCCAGGAGTTGGATGAGGAACAGCAGAAGAAAGGTGATATGATCGCTGAACAGAAGGCGAACCACTATATCAATGAATCGGAGGAGCTTTCCGGGACTTTCGAGAAATATAGTGAAGAGATCGACTCGCTGTTTACAGAACTTTCAGAGAAACTGGCTTCTTCCGAAAAAGAAACCGAGGCTTTTATTGAAGCGTATGTGGATCTAATGGTTGCTATGGGGTTTGACCGAGAAGAGGTGGAGTGGGCTATTCTAGGAGAAATGCTTCGGGCGTCTCAAGAATAACAATAAAACAGGGATGGGTAAAGAGGCTTTCTTCTACTGTATCTGGTCCTCGTGATAGATTCTAATCACCGTTTATCGATTGGATTGCCGCGTCGAGGCTTTTGTCACTCTTAAGTCCATTAAAAAGTATCCTGCCTTCGCTGTCGATCAACACTGCCCTTGGAATAGTATCGATTTTGAGTGCATTCCTGTAGGGGGGGGTGTCCGGCTCTACCAACCATGGCATGGTGATTTTCTTGTCTTTGCGCACGGATTCGGCAATAGCTTGATCTGCCTCAATGTTTATGCCTGCCACCACGACCCCTTTCTTCCCCAATTCGACCGCCATCTCCTTAAGGTCGTCCATAGTTGACATACTGGGTCCAACCCGTGAAGCCCAGAATTCCAGCAGAACGGCTTTATCATCCCCTATGATCGAATTCAACGTTACTAACTCGCCCTCCGATGTCATGATTTTTGATGACATCGGAAGCCCCAAATCTGCCATACTCTTATCAGAGGGTTGATCTGTTTCCTCCTTATTCACCGCGAGATTCTGCGACTCTTTTGCTGTTAAGCGTTCCTTACTTAGCCGTTTCCTCGTCGGGCTCCAGTAGCGTTCAGATGTTATTTTCCCAGTTTCATCCCATTCTATCGAATATCCTTCATCCCGATTGTATTCACTCTTTTTCTGACCGTTAGAGTAATAAAACGTGGTGCGTTTTGAATTTTCATCGCGATACGATTGCAACCTTATATTTCCGTCAGAATTCCATTGGGTCGTTTGCCCATATGGTTTTCCATCTTTGTAATTCATTTCGACCCTCTTCTGTCCGTTCTCGTGCCACTGGGTGTATAAGCCGTGCATATCCCCTTTTTTAAAATGGCGTTCCTCCTTATTTTTTCCGTTTTCGTACCAGGACATTGACCAGCCATCCAGTTTTCCGTCTTTGAAGTGGAATATTTGCTGTCTTAATCCACTTTCATACCAACTGATCGAAAGACCTTCCCACATTCCATCTTTGTACTGAGTAAGTCCTTTTTTCTGCCCGTTGTCATACGTTTTTTTAATCCAACCAGTGTATGGGGTCGTGCTATTTACAGTGTATAATTTATCATCACGATCTATTGTTTTCTCTATGGGTTGAGCCTCATCGAAGATTCTATTGAGGGTTTTCGGGTCATCAAGGTCTGGCTCAGCCATGACAATTAAGGTTGTGAATCCTATTAGAAAAAGGGATAAGGTCTTCATATATGCTCCTAGTATTTTTTAACGTAAATAAAGTTTTCCCAATTAATATCAAAGCCCAAGCATTTCTGACCAGCTTTCAACTTCAGCATCTCTAATATGTTTAGGTGGGCTTCCGTCTGTGTAAATTGCCTCGAAGGTTTTGTTTCCTTGCTCATCCCACTCGGCCCAAAGGCCGTGAAGTGTGCCATTTCCTTTATAATGTTTTACGAGTCGCTTTTTCCCGTTAGTATGCCAGTCGACTAGTTTACGCAACTCCCCGTGTTCGTAGTGCATTTCGGTTTTGGAGCCACCGGGCCACCACCAACGGGTTTTAATGCCGTGTTCCTTTCCGTCCTGATAAAGTGTTTCAGTTATCTTTTGCCCCTCTTCATCCCATTTGGTTGCTAGGCCATTCAGTTTTCCATCGATATATATGCATGCATATTTTTTCGCACCTTTTTCGTCCCAGCTGATTTCATGTCCGTCTTTCTTCCCGTCCTTGTAGTTTGCTTCGACGCTTTTTTGACCGTTCTCATACCATATAATAAAATCACCATGAATGAGTCCTTCCTTATAGTATACCTCACTTCTTTTTTGGTCGTTTTTATACCATTGAATAACTGGGCCGTGTTGTCGACCTTCCTTTGAGTAGAAAAGAAATCGCGGTTTTTTTTTCTGTACTACCCATCCTGTGTAGGGATACGGACTACTTTCGGGGTACGCTAATTTTTCGCCTTCCTTGTCGCGAATTTGTATTCTCTCAAACGATAAGGCTTCTTTTGTTATTTTCTTGAGAGTCTTTGGATCATCAAGGTCTGGTTCAGCCATGACAATTATGGTTGTGAACCCTATTAGGAAAAGGAATAAGGTCTTCATATATGCTCCTGGAATTTATTTTTTGAAAATAGTTTTGATTAAATGGATATGGGAAATCAGAAGTGGTGCCGGAAGCGGAGCCAAGTTGAGGCAAGTTTAAGTTATGCGTCGAGTCTCTCCTGTTTCTTTATATCA
>CAKZLZ010000008.1 GCA_937127435.1 uncultured Verrucomicrobiota bacterium
GTGCCGGCAGACGCACCAGATGGAACGCCGATCCGATTTGTGTTCTTGTTGTTGGGTCCTTTGCAGGCAACAGTCGAGCACCTTGATTCACTAGCTAATGTCGCTCGACTCATGTCGGATGACGAATTCCGGTACCTTGCGCTCAAAGCCAAAGACAAATTCGGGTATGACGACAGCCTCGACTGCTTCGGTATTCACGGGGTGGGCAGTGGCATGGGGGTACTTGTACTGGTGTTCTTTCTGCGCAGCGGATGGATTGCTCAACAACCCGAAGGCTGGACCCGCATGGGACAACTGCTGACCCAACTGACCGGCATGGGGGTCACCATTTCACTTTCAGCAGTGGCCACAATCCTGATCTGTATTCTCGTCGAAAAAACTGTGGGATTCCGTTTGCCGGTCGACATGGAAAAAGGCGGACTGGATCACGAACTCCATGGCGAACACGGCTACGGACTGCTTAACCTCAACTAGGAAGGAAAAATCATATGAAACTCATTACTGCTATTATCCGTCCTGAACACCTCGACGTCGTACGGGAAGCACTTTTACAGGCTGACATTGACCGCATTACCGTCAGCCGCTGCACCGGCCATGGCCAGGCCAGCTCCGAAACCGAACTTTACCGCGGAAAAAAAATCACCCCCGATCTTATTGCTAAAACCAAGATCGACATCGTGGTGAATGACGTTTTCGTCAAACCCGCTGTCGATGCCATCGTGTCCGCAGCCCGAACCGGCATGGTCGGCGACGGAAAAATCATCGTCAGCCCCATCGATGAAGTTTACCGTATCCGTACCGGAGAATCCGGCGGCGAAGCGGTTTAAAACGGCGGCTTAGAATTCCCGCGGTTTTTATTATCGCCCGGTGAAAGCATGTGGGTGTAAGTTCAGAACATGACCCCCGAAACCTTTCAGCAAATCATCCGGGAATTGGCTTTTCTCTACCTGGGCATTTTGGCCATTGCCCTGGTGGTGATATTTGTTCTCCTTTTCCGGGCGCGTCATCTGGATCCCCTTCCCCTCCTGCCTCTGACAGGATTGATCTGTACCAGTTGTGTGGGAACCCGTATCACCCTCATCTGGTTCGGACTGCAATACCAAACCGTCAATGCTTTTGACTTTCAGTTCTGGTGGGCGGAAATCATGAATCCCCTGGTATTAAAACCTTTAACCACCATCATCTGCGGGTTGATGTTCCATTGCCTGATCTATGCTTTTGCAGAACTCCGCTTTTCAAAAAAACGAAAACGACTCAGCCCTTCTACCCGCATTGTCTTTCATGGGCAATTGCTGATCATCTTCCTCAGTGTCCTCATCCACTATAAAGTTTTTGACTACTGCATCCTTGAACAAGCCCGCTCCCACGGAATTGCAGAAAGAGAGATCTATATGTGGCAGGAGGAGGAAGGAGCCAAGACCAAGATCTGGCGGATGTTGTTTATTCCGACCGAATATCCCGATTGGGACCGGTAAAACTTCGCGCAGCTTTCATTGCCATTTTCAGGATGCGACTTGAATAATCAGGGGGAAATCACACTTTAACTATGCAGTGCAAAGTTAAATGCATTTTATACTTTGCAATGCAGAGTAAAAGGATTATGAAAGAGGAATGAGCTCACCCAGCCCTCTTTCAAAAGCCACCCAACTCTGCCGCGGACGCAGTGAAGAATTACGGCAAACCCTCTTAAGTGGCGGCGGGAGTTTTTGGTTTTGGTTGACCTTAATATGGATCGCCGGGGGCATCTATGGTTTTACCATTGGTATCGGCCGCAGCCCCCTGCAAGCCGGATACACCGCGATAAAATTTCCGATGATCCTTACCGGGATCATTTATGGCAATGCCCTGCTGAACGCTCTCATTGCCAGCTTGCTGAATATTCCCCTTCAGTTCCGGCAAACGCTACAGGTGATGAGCATGTGCTTTGCCCTCTTCACCCTCATACTGGCGGCCCTCTCACCCGTCTTTCTCTTTTTCACCTGGAACCTTCCGGACCTTTCTTCACCGGACAACACCATAACCTACAGTGCCTTTCTACTGTTTCACGTCTGCCTCATTGCCTTTGCCGGATGCGCGGCCCATCTACGACTGTTTCAACTCACCACCCACCTCTGTGGGGATGCACAACGGGCACGCTGGGTGCTCATCCTCTGGCTTTCCGGCAACCTGCTTCTCGGTTCACAACTCTCATGGAACCTTCGGCCTTTCTTCGGCTCACCCGAACTTCCGGTACAATTTTTCCGTCCCAATGCATTTGAACGGAATTTTTTCGAAGCTGTAGATCTGCATGTCCAACATTTAATCAACCCCAACCCCCCAAGGGAAACCCACCATGAACAATGAAGTCCCCATGCCCAAACTTCCGGAGCCACCCCCTCTCCCCGAAAATGATTTGCCCCCTCCCCGTCTGGTCAAAGATGATTTCACTCCTTTGGATGGCAAGCCGGGGCTCTTGGAATTTCTCGAAGCGCTTTTAAAAACACCGAAGAGCCTGTTTAGCGAAATTCAAGCCGGACAAGCCCGAAAAGTTGCTTTAAGTTTGATGTTGCTCATCGCCGTATTTCTCTCCGGATACGGGATCGTTACCGGTCTGTTCAGCGGGGGAAGTCAATGGATATGGGCACCGGTCAAAATTGTCGCCATGGTCATGTTAAGCGGTCTGATCTGCCTGCCCAGCCTGTATATTTTCACCTGCCTATCACAAGTGGAGATGAAAATTTGGGAAATGATCGCCCACACCTGCGCTGCCATATGTTTGGTCTCCATTCTCCTCGTCGGATTTATGCCGGTCTTGTTTATCTTCACCATGTCGACGGAATCCCTGAAATTTATGGGGTTCATGCATATCATCATTTGGATAATTGCCGGGATCGCGGGAAGTCGATTTCTCCTCACCTCTTTTCGTTACCTGCGGGGAAGCCCTTCCGGATACAGCGCCCTCTGGATCTTTATTTTCAGTTTGGTGCTGATGCAAATGAGCACCACCCTCCGCCCCATCCTCGGAAGCTCGGATGACGTCTTCACCTCCGAAAAGAAGTTCTTTCTGTCCCATTGGTTACAACCGGAATTTTCCGCGAATGCTGAATCCGGTTCCCGTCGGAATTCATACCGCTGAGTTACCGAACGCCAAGAATGCCGCGGTGCCCCCTCAACCGGGCACGGTGGTAAAGTCATCCGACTGGGGAACACAACTATAAACAGGATCTGACAATCCTGCATCATCGTTCTACTCCATTTCCTCTCCGCTTAGTGCGCGTTCACAGAGTGCCACCAAAAACATGTCCCCCATCCAAACGCGGTCTAGAGGGATTTCATTCCCTAAGCCGAAAACATACCCCCAAAAAGGAACAAGTCCCGGTTCGAATTCCGGAAGCGACTTCCATCCCATCCACATAAATCGATTCTTCTCCGACCGCATTGCGGGTGTAGACCACATGCTGCAATTCCGTTTTCACCGTATGAGTTGGAGTTAATTTTTCAGGTTCGCCATTCAAATGGCTTCCGGGACTACGATGCGGGCGGGACCTGACTGCGTAAGATTGTCCGTCCGTTCCCGCAGTTACCACCGTCGGCTGACTGACCCAAACCCTTAAGACCTCGGCATCGGATAAAATAAGTCCATTGTTTCGAACCGTCATTTTGGCATCGAAGCTTTCTCCGGTCAGCGTCGGTGATGGAAATAGCTCTATGGCAGTGACTGCGAAATCAGGTTTGATTCAGGATTGTGCATGGACTTGTGAGGAAAGTCCGGCTGTTGTCATCAACAACAGACTCATACGAAAGATAAACGACATAGAATATTTCATGATTCACCAACGGTAGGGATTGTGCACTTATTACATTAAATACCTACCACGCCTATCCGTCAACCGTTATGTTTTTAACGATATGAAATGAATTCTTTCACAAGAGAGACGTTCTTCCGGATTCGCCATACTACGAAGACAGTTCTGAACGATACAGGCGCAAGGAAAACAGTCGGAATTTTTCCCAAACCAGAATCATCCTGCCCCCCCCTCGCCCAAGATCACCAAGGTCCCCTTCACACTCCTTGACCTACAGCACTCCAATTTAAGCATCACCACCCGCTTTCATAACCGAGGTTAAAATTCCCAGGTTCGATTTCTGAAAATTTATAAAAAAAAACCTTGCACATAAATATGCGATAGTTTTATATATGTTTTGTATAGCAATCCACTACCAAGGTAAAATTATGAACCACTTCAAACTATTCGCAACATTGGGCACAACCATGATCGTTGCCGCCATAGCACAGGGACAATCTTTATATTGGGATATCAACGGAGCAACCGCAGGCGGCGGGACCGCAGGTAACGCCGACGGTATCTGGGATGCCGCTACAACAACCAACTGGACCACCGATAGTGCGGGAACCTCCGCAACTTCCGCCTACACAGCGGGGAGTGATGTGGTGTTTTCTGCCGGTTCGGATGTCACGACTGCGAATATCACGGTTTCCGGTACGCAAACCGTTTCCTCGGTAACGGTCGAAGAAGGATCGATTGCCATTTCAGGCTCTGCGATCGATGACATCGGCTCTAACATTCTTATTTCGGTCGCGAGCGGCGCATCTCTCAGCCTGAACAATGACGGGCCGTACAATGCCGACTTCAACATTGAAGGAACTTTCTACGCAAATACAATCCGTGGTGGTTCAACTATGGCAAAATCCGGTGCCGGAACCGCAACTTTTGACCGCATGGACGCATACCTTACTATAAATGATGGTAAGGTCATCTATACAGGCTTGAATGGAGCGAAAATTAAAAGCGCAACCATTAACTCCGGTGCAACTTTTGAGATAACGGGGAACACTTTTGACGGGACGGGGCGGTCAGTGGCTGTAAATACCGGTGGTACTTTTGAAATGGGTGCCGGGGTTTCCCAAACTATCGGTAGTTTATCCGGTGCAGGCTCTATTATCGGAAACACGGGCTCGGCCTTAACTGTGGGAGGAACACGCACATTCAACGGGGATATTTCCGGGGAATTGAACCTGAATACAACCGGAACACTGACCTTGAGTGATACCAGTTCAATGGAGTTTACGATAGACGGAGACGGTATAAACAACTCCCTTTCCGGAACAGGCGCGATGAACCTGAACGGAGACTTCAACTTTAATCTGACCAGCGCAGATTTAACCGCAGGAAACAGTTGGCAAATTGTTGATATCGGATCGATCTCTTCGATTTATGGCGCAACTTTCAGCGTGGTGGATTTTACCAATGATAGTGGCGTTTGGACCAACAACAGCAATAGCGACCTGATTTTCAGCCAAACTTCTGGTGCATTGACCGTCATTCCGGAACCCTCCACCCTGTCTTTGATTCTGGGTTTTGCAGGTCTGGCATTCTTGACGCTCCGCAAACGGAGCTAAGCAAACTCCTTCAAGAAATCATACATCCGGCTCTTTTTAAAGGAGCCGGATTTTTTTGTAGATTTCCAATTGCAACTACGGATTATATTGCTTTAGTATTGATATACAACCCAATCAGGAAACCTATGAAAAATATCCAAAAAAACATCTCTGTGACCGCCCTGCTCTTAACCGCTTTGCTGCATGCAAATACCGCATTCGCAGAATCCCCCGCCTTGATCGATTCCGACTTTGAATTGGCCGCTAGCGAATCCTGGCCTGCCGGCTGGCCCAAAATCGACCAGAGCAGCCTGCAAACTGAAAACGGAAACAGTTATCTGCAAATTCAAAGCACCACACCCGAAGAGCTCATCATGCTATACCGGGAAGTAAACATCCCGGCGGGAACTGAAGCCCTCGAGCTTTCCTGGAAACAACGGGTGACCGGATTGGAACGCGGAGAAAACAGCTGGTTTGACGTGCGCATCCTCATGGAATTTATGAATGCAGACCGGCAAAAACTTAGCGTGAAGCCTCCAACCCCGAATGCAGGCAAAGATACCCAAGGCTGGGAAGAAAAG
>CAKZLZ010000009.1 GCA_937127435.1 uncultured Verrucomicrobiota bacterium
GTAGGTCCTGCAGATAGAGGGCCGCCCATACAGGGCTCAAATGTATTTTACTATTTACACCCGGCCCTGACGGACCGGGTTTTGCAGAGTGCGACTTACAGCCGCAATAAGTCAAATTAAACCGAAAATGCTCTAGTGAGGAAGAAACCTTCTCCGGTTCGAAAGTGCCTGAAGACGCTCCAAGTCAGGACACAAAAAAGACAGCTCATTTGAGCTGCCTTTTTTCTTAAGTTGAAGATTTTCTACTCTTCAACTTCCTCAATATGGGTTCGTAGAGAATCGGCCTCTTCGATCGCCTGGTTGATCAGATCCACGTTAATGCTTTTCTGATTGGAAGCGTAGCCGAGCATAAGCGCGACGTCACAGATATTATTGATGCGTCGTGGAATGTGATGGTGTTTGGCCAGCTCATAAACCGCATCGCGTTCAAAGATCCAAATGTCCCCTCCGGCGACCCGAATGCGGTGTTGAATATATTCAAGAATTTGTTGGTCATCCAGCGGATCCAGGTTCCAGACCATTTGCAGGCGTTGGCACATGGATTCATCCTTCTTTAACAACAGGGTCATATCGGTAAAGCCCGCAAGGATCAGCGTGAAAGCCGGCTCAACCTTAAAGCCCATTTTGTTTTTAATGGTAAGGTTCATGAGCAAATGCAGGAAGTGATAAACATCACTGCTTTCAATAATTTGGGCTTCATCGATGACCAGAGTGGTGTGGCCAAGTTTTCCGCCTTCCATTTTGAGGAAGGTCAATAGATCCCCCGGTTCTTCGAGAGGCGTAATGCGGTCCCGAATGCCCATCTGGGTTGCAATTTGTCTGGCCAGCCCCAAGGGGGATCCCGGATGATAGTCTACATGGATGTAGCGCGTGGTCCGGTCTTTTTGCATTTCCTGGTCAAGCAATTCCAATACCATGGTTTTACCTACGCCATAAGGGCCGGTAAGTATGCCACCGAGTTTACGGTTTTGAACGAGGTAGACCAAGCGGGCGAGGCCTTCGTGGTGCTGTGAGCAAAGATATGCGTAGCGGGCATCGGCAACGTTTTGAAACGGTGCCTCCCTTAAATTCCAATAATCAAGATACATGAGTTTTTTCCGGGCAAATGGTTTAGTCGTTTGAAGATCCGGGATCTTCTTTAGAAGGATTAGGCTTCCAGATGGAAGAAAGACGGGCTCCTTTCGGAGAGCTGGTTACCGGAGTTTCTTCCGGCTCAGGTACCCGGGTAGAAAAACGTTGCGGAGATCTTTTCACTTCCCCGTTGTAGTCTTCATACTGCCTGTTGTCTACGGCTTGAGCGGGTATAGGGGTGGAAGAGGGAACGTTCGCGGGGGAATTTCCTGCTCTTGCCGCCTCCCGTTGGATGGGAGAGAAGCTGGGTCGTGCCCGATGTTTACCTTTTGAAGAAGAAAGGTTCTCCTTACCACTATCAACGTTATCGTTGTCGTTCTCGGCCTTTTCAATTTCCGCTAATTCTGCATCGTCGATTTCTTTTCCGTTTCCGATGTTATACCCGGTTTTGCCGCCGAGTTTTTTCTCTCCCAAGTATTTGACGACTTGTATGGTTGCGGGATGGCCGGGGCCTTCCGCTCCAAGCAGAACAGAAATGGGAACGACATCCTCGATCGATTTCTTTAATCGGAATGACATATTCGAAACCGGTTTGGGCAGGGTCAACATGGTGGTCACACCCAGGCGGTCAAAAGAACGCGTGAAAGAAAAAATCTGTTCCGCCATCCGGTCCGGTTGTTTGACGGAGACCCATGGCAATACGGTATCGAGAACCACACGTTCAATGGAGTTGGCATGAATGATATCCCGCAACTGGTCAAAACCTTCCGGAGGAAGCATGTCCAAACCGGGGGCGCCATTGCCATGAATAAAGGATTCGTATTCAAGCAGGGTGAGATCTCCTGAATCAATCGAGGGGCCCAAATCGATACCCAAAGACTCTGCACAAATGCTTAAGTCATTGGCAATAATTGTGGATAGATAGAGGCAACGTTCGTTTTGCTGTAAGCCCTGCTGGGTAAAGCGCAAACCGAATACAGTCTTCCCTGAGGAAGAGGGACCACAGACGAGAAAGCTGCGGTTGCTGAAAATGCCTCCAAAAGAATCATCAATGATGGGGAAGCCACTTAAGGTTTTTGCAATCATACCGGCACATCCTCGGGGTCGTTGGGTAGAAGCTTCTCCAGTACGGAAGAAACAAATGAGAGTTCAAAAGGTTTGGTAAGAAAATCCGCAACACCCAGTTCTTCACATTTTTGCAGTGCGTCCGGAGTGGGGTAACCCGAAATCACCACGATAGGAAGTTCCGGTGCAATCTTGCGCAGTTCTTCAATGTGCTCAATGTCGCTCAGCTTACCGGGCATACACAGGTCGGATATTATTAAAGAGATATCCATTTCTTTTGCAATCTTACACCCTTCATCACTGTTGTTTGCCGTTACGGGCTCGTATTGAAGGAGGCGAAGTAAATCGCGGAAGTGGCGAAGGATGGGTTCTTCATCATCGATAACTAGAATTTTTTTCATGGATGTTATTTGTTTTTAGCTTGTGAGAATACTTATAAGTACTACTGTTACTCATTGGCTAGGCAATGATAAACATAGATTTTGTTTGAATCATTTGTACCGCTCGTACTATATGTAATGCAAGCTGATTTATGATTTCGATTTAAACTTTTAAAACATTTTAACTTATTGAAGGGACCATGCATTTAACAATCGCACAAATAATTAATACGGACTTGCTTGGTGTAACCGGTGTCATTGCCACTGTGCTTGCTTTAATTTTCGGTTTGGGTGCCTACACCAATTCGCGTACGCGGAAGCGGCACATGCAGGAACTGGAAAAATCCCAGCGCCAGGATCAGGCCATGCAGTTCCGCCCGGCAAAGTCTCATCGTCCCGGGCGTTCATCGCATCCGTCCCGGTCGACGGTTCCGCCTCACAAGTCTACTTCACCCAGAGCCTCCTCTCCTCGGGCCTCCACATCTCCTAAGAGTTCCAGCAGACGCAGTTCGACGCCACGTCCGGCTCCGGTTGCAAAATCTTCTACTCCTCCTGAGCAGGTTGCGAATCCGAAGAAATCTGATAAACCGGTTCTCTTCCGGAAAGTGAGACCCGATGGTTTGGATCAGCAGGTGGATACATCTTCGGATGAAGATAAAGAAAAATACATGTGGGAATAGACGGGTCGATTTTTTTCCGACCGTTTTCCTGACATTTTTTCTGGGGTTTTTTCTCTATGCCGAGGCAGTGACCCTTGATGTCAGTGTCTGGCAAGCCTCTCCCGAAACGCCGCCGGCAGAACAGGAGGAGAGCGCCCTTCTTTTTCCTTGTGAATTTTCAGGGAACGCGGATCGCGTTTATTGGGATCTTTCTCTATCGGAAAACTGGAGCGGGAAGGATGGTTTGTGGGTTACGTTCCGTTTGGAGAATGTGCCTTCGGTACGTGCAATAACCTTGTACATAAAAAGCGGAGAGGGTTGGTATACGAATTATCTTCCGATAAAAGAGGGACTGCAATCCGTATTTCTCCCGTTGAAAAATTTTGAAAAAATGGATGAACCCCAAGGATGGGACGGGGTGGACGGGATACGTCTTTCCCCCTGGAAAGGGGAGGGAGGGAAAGGGGCGGTAAGGCTCTACGGGCTTAAGACCGTGAAGAGTCGGATTTTATTGGTTGATCCGGATGCGGCAAGTTCATTGAATGCGTCTGAACAAACCTTTGGGGTTGAACGCTCCGCTTGGCTGGCCCGGCAATTCGGCGAAATGGGAATTCCTTCCTGCCGATTGACTGATGCGACGGCTTCTTCTGTCAATCTTCGGAATTTTGATTGTGTTATCCTTCCTTATAATGCGTACCCTTCTTCGGCGTTGCTGAACTCTCTGGCCTCTTATATGGAAGAGGGAGGCAAGGTGATGGTGTTTTATTCCGCCTCGCCGGAGCTTGCCGAAAGTTGCGGGTTTTCTCTTCAACGGTATTTAAGGGCGGATTCGGTGCAGAAATGGAATGCCGTTCAATTTACTGAGGAGGGCTGGCGCGGGCCGGGGCTGGTGGTGATGCCTGCCCGGAATTTGTTACCGGTGTCACCCGGGGAAGCTGCGGAGGTGTTGGCTGAATGGGTGGACCGTTCCGGCCGCCGGCAAAAAGAACCGGCAATTGTGCTCTCCGATCGGGCCGTTTGGGTTTCGGCAGTCCTGCCGGATGATGACGGGTCCGCTCAACGGCAAATGCTTGCGGGCTTGCTGGACCGGTTGGTGCCTGAAATACAAGCGGCTTCAACTGCGGTAAGTCACCGTATGGTAAATTTTAGTTTTGATTTCCCCCGGACAGAACTGCCGGAAGAAACGGTCCGGCAGCTTTCCGAAGTTGAAAGGTATTTAACCGCGGAGCAGCCATTTCCGGCCTGGAACCTCTTGAATGAAATAGACCGGCAGATGAATGTTGCCGTTGCCGAACATTTGCAAGCACCGGCATTTGAAATGCGGGGCATATGGGATGCGACCGGTCAAGGGCTGGAACCTGGAAATTGGGAGGCAACCCTGGAAGTTTTGGAAGATGCCGGGATTACAGATCTCTTTGTGTATGTGCCGCGGAATAGCGGAAATCCCATCCGTGCAATTCGCGCGGCTGAAGGGCGGGTCGCGGTGCACGCCTGGCATATTTGCTGGGCGCTTCCCGAGCAATCGCCGGCTACATTGCGCCGATATGAGCGTGAAAACCGCTTGCAAATTTCCGAAGCAGGGGAGCCCATGCCTTGGCTTTGTCCATCGCGTCCGGACAATGTTGAATCCGAAATACGGAGAATTCAAGAGCTGGCCGGGAGCAAGGGGATTCGGGGGGTTCATTTGGATTATGTCCGCTGGCAGGACAATCATCCCTGTGCCTGCGAGGCATGCAAGAAGTCCTTTCAAAAGAGCTTGGGGAAAAAGGCCGATTGGCCTGCCGCCCTTCGTGAAGGGCCTCAACACCCTGAATTTTTAACGTGGCGGGCCTTGCAAATTGAGCTATTTGTGAAAAAGGTATCTTTAGTAATGAAGGATGTGTACCCTGAAATTCTGCTGTCGGCAGCTGTCTGGCCCTCCCCCGAGGTGTCACAAAAACGTATTGGACAAAATTGGACACATTGGAATGAAAAAGGTTTACTCGACTTTATTGTAGTTATGAACTATACCGAAAGCATGCATAATTTTAAAAAATGGATTGTGGCGCAACGAAAAC
Organism: uncultured Verrucomicrobiota bacterium; assembly: GCA_937127435.1. Taxonomy (GTDB): domain Bacteria; phylum Verrucomicrobiota; class Kiritimatiellia; order SS1-B-03-39; family UBA6053; genus UBA6053. The sequence continues at coordinate 5,233 of CAKZLZ010000009.1, forward strand.
TTGTTGGCCGTTCCGCAAAGCTGATGGTTGGCATTGGCGTGGATTCTTCGGAAAGTCGGTTGAATCCCCGACAGGTTTTGGCTCAGATGGTTACGGCGTCGGATCTGGGGGCAAACGGTTTTGTCCTCTTTCAGTTGAACCCGTCCTTTGTGAGTGAGTTGGCTCCAGTTTTAAGTAAGGCATACAGCCCCCGGGAAAAGAAATGAACAAATATGTACAACGGATGTCTGCAGGCCTGTTGATCGCAACGGGAACTTTTCTATTGGCGCAATCCCCTCCTCCTGGAGCGCGGGATACGGGTCGGATTATTGAGGATCCTCCCGAGCCGGTTAAAGTCAGTAATTGGATGGACCAACAAGAGGCCCGCCAGTTTCAAATCCAAGGGACAGAGATTTTCACCTATCCGGATATTCTTGAATGTGGCCAGAAATTGGAAAACCTGTCTGCACCTGCAGGTGCCCGTATTGTCATTCCTCTGGAAGTGGGGGAGAAATTGATTCGAATGGGGCTTTCCATGTCCGGGGGACAGGGGGATGCGGATATGTATCTGAGCCGGGGAGAAGTTCCCGGATTGCATTCTTATCAGTACCGTCCTTATGTGAATGGGAACATAGAGGATATTTATCTGGAAGATCCTGAGGCGGGGCGTTGGTTTTTGATGGTCCATGCTTACCGGGCATTCAGTGGGGTTTCGATTGCTTTAAACTGTGTGGAATCGAGGGAGGAAGTCGTCAGCAAGGACTTTACGCCGGATCAGGATATTGAGTTGGCGCTTTATTACGAGTTGTCACTGCAGCAAACAACCAACCAGGTGCGGAACACCGCATTGCAAAGTCAGCTGCTGAATAAACAAGGACGGGATGCCTTTGATGCCGGGCACTATAACGAAGCGCTGGAGGCCTGGACGCAGTGGATTAATTTGGAGCCGAAAAACCCCCGGCCCGTGGCTTTGGTCGGTGACCTTTATTTGCGCTCCGAAGATTTGGAGAATGCGGTTTCTTATTATCAAAAAAGTTTGGAACTACAACCCGGTCAAATTGGATTGATGTCCCGTCTCGCCCGTCTGTTGGATGAAAAGATGGAAGATCCCGAAGCGGCAAAACAAATGCTGAACCATTTTGCGCGGCTCTTTCCGACTTCAAGCGGCGTGGCGCTGACGCAAGCGGAATGGCTGATTCGCCGAAACCGTTACGAAGAAGCGGTGGAAATTATTGGGGCGGTGGTGGATGAAGATCCAGAAAATTTGAAAGCAATGAGTATTATACATCCGCTGCTGCGCAGTCAGGATGAGCGCTATGAGAATATGCTCAAAATGCTCGAAATCGGGCAGTTGCCGGGGCGGGAAGCCAATTTAGGGTACACGATCAAGGATGATGGATTATTGACCCGTCCGGAATCCTGGGTGTTGATGGATTTTATTTACCGTATGGCAGGAGAATCTCCTTCGGCCGAGCAACGGGTCTTATTTGAAAATCTGTTGCCTCGTGATACCATTACGGCGGAAGATTTCCGCATAGGCCGTTTGTCGAGTAATTGGATCTCTTCGCATCAGGAAGTTTTCGAGGAAGGAGGGAGTATGATCCTGAGTGCGGATGCGACGCAGGCAGAAGCGTTCCTGCGCTTAAAACGGTCTGATGCGATGCACAATGGATTTGTAGAGGCGTGGATTGATGATTCCCAGGGATATTTTTGGATGTATGCCCGCCGCGGACAGGGGAATATGGTTCGTTTCGGTTTTGCGGACAATGGACAGTTGTATTTGCAAGTATGGATGAATGACCGCCTGATAAATAATCAGACCCGTATTTGGTCCCGCTTACCGGGGGATGCTGTGCTTCGGCTGGAGTTACAGGGGGATGGCGCCATGGGCTATATCAATGGCGAAAAAGCATTCAGTTCTCCGGTAACCATTCCTGAAAATATGGGCTTGGGATGGTGGGGGATTGCCCCTTGGTCCGCCAAGTTGGGAACGGCGAGTGTGACCGTCAGCAAAGTTTCGGGAGGGCCCTTGCCCGTTCGGTTGGGACTCATTCCGCAACAGGAATTAAACAAACCTTCTGCGGATAAAGTGGGTGCATTATCAGAGAGATTTACGAGCGTGGCCTCGGAGCTTTCCACCCTCGCACCTGAATGGTACACGCAGGATGACCGGGGAGATTTAAGTCGGCTTGTCTTCGAAGAAGACGAAGAGTTACGGTTGATGTCCCGCTATTACCGTATGCGTCTTTTGCCGATGCTTCGGGTCCGCTCCTATCGGGCCTTGGATTTGAGCGAGTTGGGAAAAGTTGCGTTGGAGCAACGCGTGGACGGTTTCACGCTGTTGGTGGAACGAATGCCCGAACCTGAATGGCTGGAACAGGCGCAAATGATGGTAATGAAATCCGGGATCACCCTGCATTTCATCTTACTGGACCCTAAAACCGGAAAAGCATCATTCCGTGAACTTTGTGGAAATATCGGGGTGTTTGCCGGACCCCGGCGGGTAAGAACTTTATCCTTGGAGTATGCCAACAGCCTCTCCCGAAATATTTTTGAAGACACAGGGCCCGACACTGTGATTTACCTTGATAACACCCCGGAAATGGACAAGCGATGACTTCCTCACCCCCCAAGACCGGTACACGTTCACGCTGTGCCAAATGTAAAATTAGTGTACAGGTTTTAGAATCTTCATCCCCGGTGGTATGCCCGTTCTGCCACGATGCCCTGCGGCATACACCGATTCAAATGCCCGAGCCTGAAAAGGTGGAAGTGGAAGAGGATGTGGAAGCGCATATTCAAGCGTTATACCGTCGCCCCCCCCGGTGGTTGGTTTTAGGTTTGGGTTTGATCGGAACCCTGATTCTCGCATTTGCGGTATACTTTCAGATCATCAATATTGAACATTATTATTATTCACCGGTGGTGAATATCTACTCTTTCATTGTAGGTTTGTTTATTGTTTCCCGTTTTATTCTGGCTTCCTTTTACACCCCCCCTCCACGGGTTGGATTCACCCCCCAGGTCAGTGTATTGGTTCCCTGCATGAACGAAGAGGAATCGATTGCCCGGTCCATTGCCCGAATTTATGCGGAAGGATATCCGGACCATTTACGTGAAGTGATTTGTGTGAACGACGGGTCAACTGACAATACGCTACTGGAAATGTACCGTGCCCAGGCGGCATTTCCCCGACTCGTGGTTGTCGACTTCGAAGAGAACCGTGGTCTCTGTTATGGGATGGCGGTTTCCTCTCTGTTGGCGCACGGTGAAATCATGGTGTTTGTGGATTCCGATACCTTCCTCATGCCGGGTGCGGTGGAAAAACTGGTTCAGGGGTTTGTGGATCCGACTGTGGGCGGCATCGCCGGTCATACGGACGTGGACAACGCCAAAGCGAATGTCCTGACGAAAATGCAGGACGTTCGATATTTCTTCTCGTACAAGATTATGAAAGCTGCGGAAAGCGTGCATGGTACCGTGAGTTGTTTGCCGGGCTGTTTCTCCGCTTACCGCCGCGCCTGTGTATTGCATGTGTTGAATGAATGGATGCATGAAAAAGTTTTCGGGCAGGAAGGAAACTACGGGGATGACCGGAGTTTAACCAACTTGGTGTTGCAGGATTATCAGATTTTATATGATGATGAAGCCCTCGCCACGACGATCGCCCCTGAAAGCTGGCGGGTATATATCAGTCAACAGGCCCGTTGGATGCGTTCTTCGATTCGCGGAATTATTGCCGGTTCTAAATTTCTTTGGAAGAAACATCCGGTTCCCGCACTTTCCTGGTATCTGATGATGATTCTTCCGATTGTGGAACCATTGATTATGATTCAGGCGTTGATTGTGAATCCGATTAAACAGGGTGCAATTACCGGCTCCTATATTTTCGGTGTATTTGCGGTCACCTTGATTTGGTCCCTTTATCATTTGCAAAAAACCGGCCGTACCCATTGGTGGGCAGGATTTGTATTTACCGCCACTTACATTCTTTTCTTCAGTTGGCAGATTTATTACGCGCTAATTACATTGGCCACCCGTAGCTGGGGTACCCGGGGAGTACAATCATCATGAGTTCAGAAAAAGATCCAAAAACGTATTCATCTTCATTCGAGGACCCGAAACGGGACCACGAGCAGGATAGTCGCAGTCGTGGTTCCTTCCGTCGCGAACCTCCGGTGGTGCCGGAACGTGTAGCGGTGATGAAGGCCAATTACAAACAAGCCTGGTTGTACTTTCTGTTGGTGGTCTGTTTGATCGTGGCCTGGGGAATCCCGATTCGTTATGCCCTGATCCGAATGCTGGCTTTCCGGCCTGCGGATGCCGGTGAACGGACGGCCGTGGAATTTGTGGCCATTTCTTATGAAGGTATTTCTGATATTCCCAGTGAAGTTTCTCCTGAACGCTTTAGGGAACAGATGGAGCTCTTAAAGGAAAGGGGGTATAATGCGATTACGCTGGAAGAGATTAAAGCCTTCTACAATGAAGGCACACCTTTACCTGAAAATGCTATTCTGCTTACGTTTGACCATTCCCGTAAATCATCTTATTTTGATGCCCGGCGGGTACTGCAAAAACTAGGTTGGCATGCGGTGATGTTCGTGTGGACAAAGCCGATTTTGGATGAAGATCCCTCGGCACTCCGTTGGCCGTATATCCGTGCCATGATCGGTACGGGCGCTTGGGAGGCCGGTGCACAAAGTCATCTCGGATTTGAGCGTATTGTGGCAGACCGTGAAGGTCAGCTGAAGAACTATTTGACCTCTCCCCGCTGGATTACCGCGGAAGACCGCTATGAAACGCCATTGGAATATCAGGCCCGTCTTCACGACGACCATGAATTTGTTTACGAGCAAATTTTAAAAGAAACCAAAGAGGCTCCTATTGCGTTCGCGTTTCCTTATGGTGATTTCGGTCAGTATGACGAACGGGCCCAGTTGACCCGTCGACTGAACATGTCCTTGGTAAATGAATTTTACGACATGGCTTTCATTCACGGTAACGCTGCGTTGAACACCCATGAATCCGATCCCATGCGTCTGAACCGTCTCCTGGTGAACCCGGAGTGGACGGCAGAAGAATTGCTGAGACAGCTAGATTCTGCGTGGCCCCGTGAAGCGGGTGTAACCAATACCGAAGCGATGTCAGATCCTTTGGCCTGGCAGGTAGACTGGGGTGGATTTGAATTAAACGGAGAGACGGCAACCCTCCATGCTTTCGCAGACAACACCGGTTCAAAAGTTTGGTTGAACGGTACGGATTTATACCGTGATTTCCGGGGTAAATTCCGGCTCAAAATTGAGAAAGGGCAGGTAGGATTACTGCTTCGTGCTTCCAAAGATGGTGAATCGTTTCTCTATTTGGGTCTGGGAGACCAGGGGGAAGTGTGGTTGCGGCAAAAACATGAAGGTCTTGAACCTTTCACTCTGGGAACGTCCCGGTATCGTCAGGAACCGGATGGTTCGATTAACCTGGAAGTCTACCTTCGTGGAAATCAATTTTTTGCCACAACCGGCGGTGAACCGGTTTTTGATGAAATCATCATGACCCGGGGAGAGGTCAGTCCGGGTATTCTGGGTCTCAGTGTGTGGGATCCTGAATTGGGAGATGCATCCTTTGACCTGCTCGAGCTGGATGTGAAGCCTTTCTATAACCGCATGCTTACCTGGGTACCGATTCCTTCACGTTTACCTGATTTGGCTGCGTGGTTGGGACAGAACGGATACCGGTATACGCATTTGTCCCCTCCCTGGATACATCTTGGAGATCAGGGCCGGGCGGAACAGACGGCCTGGAATCCGAATTTTTACCGTGAGCTTGCCAATGTTTACAATATGCAGTTTATGCCGGAAGTCATTGTGGAACGCATTGATTCTACGGACATGGCCACGGCTGAAAAATTGGCACTGCGTGCTAAAAGCGCGGGCGTAGACGGCGTGCACTGTAACCTGTCCCTGCTGAAGGGCGCCGGGAATCTTTCACGTATCACGACTTGGATTCAAAACACCAGTAAAGCACTGGAACGCCAGGGCCTGGAATTAATTGTTTCCCTGCCCCGCGGATTGGCCAGTACAAACTCCATCAACTCTCTGCTTCAGGGGATGACCAATCTGAAAATCGCTTCTCCGGATGACATTATAAACAGCCTCCCGGATATGGAAGAAACGAACAAACGTTTGGTTGCATGGGATGCCACCAGTTTCCGGCGTGGAGAGTACCCCCTTTACTTTCAATTAAGCGGTGGGGATGCCAGTCAGGAAGTTTGGAGTACTGAAGTCCGCAGCCGCATTTTATGGGAAGAAGGATTCGATGCATATAACGCCGGTAAGTTTGAAGATGCGATTGCCGTGTGGACCCGGTGGAGCGAAGTCGAGCCTTACAACGAAAAACCCTTGCGGCTGGTGGGAGACGTATATTTACGAAATCAGGAATACTTTACCGCCGTCAGCTACTACAAGAAAAGTTTAGAGTTGGACCCCGGTCAAGTGGACTTGGTATTGAATACGGCAATTGTGCAGGAGAAATTTCTGAACAAACAGGATGAAGCCGCCCAGTTGTTAGGTCTCTACCACCGATTGTTCCCGGACAATTCCGATATTTCCCTCGCACAGGCTGGATTGTTCCTGCGCCAAGGAAAATCGAAGGCTGCGGGAGAACGTATTCAGGAAGTGGCCACCCAAAATCCGGATGACCTCACAGCCTTGGCGTTGATGCACCCGCTACTTCCGACGTCCCGGGAACGAATGGATAATATCCATACGATTAATCGTTTAGGCCGGCGTCTGGGGATGTACGAGCATTTTGCCCGGACCATTAAATCGTATGATCTTTTGAAATGGCCGGAATCCTGGTATTTGATGGATCTGATCACAGAGCGGGCTTTGGAAGAAAGTCCTGATGTGGATTTGTACAGCTCATTAACTCCCCGGGTCACCGTCGTCCGCGAAAACTTTAAACGCGGGAGTGCCTCTGATAACTGGTGGAACGCCACCGGGCCGCTACGTGACGAAGAGCCCGGTTCATTGTTCCTGGGTGCCAGCCCGACCAGTACCGAAGCCGCACTGATTCTCAAAGGGTCGGATACCATGGGTAGCGGATTCATGGAAGTCGAGCTGGAGCAGGCCCGTGGATTTTTCTGGCTGTATGCCCGCCGTTCTGAAGGGAATATGATTCGCTTCGGGTTTGAGCCGGATGGCCAGTTGTATTTGCAGATCTGGCATAACAATGTTGTGGTGACGAATGAAACCCGGAAATGGGAACGTCCTTTGGAACGTGTACGGCTGCGGTTGGAAGTCCGGGGGGAAGCTGTCTTTGGTTACCTCGATGGACGCCCGGCCTTCGGCGCACCGATTCTTATCCCGAAAGATATGAATTTGGGTTGGTGGGGTCTCGCACCCTGGTCCCCTCAATTTGGAATGGCACAGGCTTTGGTACGTGAAGTTGCGGGCGGCCCCTTGCCGGTCAACATCGGAATGTACCGTGGCTTTATGGATGAAGATGTGGATGAAGTGCTGGTCGACAAACTTAAAGGAAACAGCACCCAACTTACGGTCTTTTCCCCAAACTGGTTTTTCCAGGATGTTAAAGGCGACCTCCGTTCTGAAATCGATTTCGATTTACCCGGAGTCCGGTTGTTAACACGTTACTATAAAATCCGCCTTTACCCCTTAATCCGCTCGAGCTCTACGAACTCTCTTAAAGTGGAGCAGTTGGTTCAATTGGCGGAAGCGAACAAAGTGGAAGGCTTCACTCTCGATTTTGCCAGAATGCCGGATGAAGAGTGGTTTGCCAAAATGGAGGATGAGCTGGTCGGGACCGGGATCGGACTCTTGGTGATTCGTGTGGACTCCCATGACAACATCGCTGAAGTGCGTGAATTGGGGAGTATCTTGAGCCTCACCGCAGGTAAACGGGAAACCAAAGAATTTGAAATGGTGAATTTCTCCAAGATGGAGAAACCCATTATTCCTGTTTTGGAAAGTATGCCCCAGCCCCCTGCACCCAGCGTGACAAAAGTGGTGGAGGTAAATCCGAAGACCGGAGAGGCGGAAGTTGCACTTGATCCAGCTACGGTTTCCTCTACGGATGCGGCCGCGGAATCCTCTGCGGAAGAAGTCGCAGAGCCTGCTCCCGTGGTTGTGGTTGAACCGGCGCCCGAGCCGGAAAGACCTCCCGTGGTAATGCCCTCGGTTACCCGTCCGAAAGTACCTTCAAAGGTTTATCTATTTTAAGGAGCCCGTGCTTTCTAACCAGCGCTCGAAGCGTTGCGGACTCATCTTTTCGTGAGGCCTGCATTCGGGTGCGAATAAAGAAAGCCGGAGCTCTTCAAGTTTAAGAAAAGCCTGACGTACTTGACCGGGACTTAAAGCGGGAGAAGTTTTGGCGAACTGTTCGAGGACAGGTTCCAAACTCTCCTGCTTTTTTCTGTCCTTGTCGGGGGCCAGATTTGCCCGTTCGATGCGGAGCTCTATTCCTTTCAGGTACTTCGGATACCGCTCCAGACAGACGGGGTCCGCACACCAGCCGGGTGACCACAGGGTCACCGCCTGCAATTCTAAATCTGAACGCAAGTGTCCATCGGGAAGCCGGTCAATCTCTTCCTGGACCTTGCTCTTTTCCTGAAGAATATCCTGGAGCTGCCCGGTGATCCGGCCCGCAATTTCAAAAAGTTCTCCGCGCGCTTTTTCACTTCTGTCCGAAAATCCCTGTGCGTCTTGTGGACAGGATGTATTTAACCGGAGCGCTTCACGGCAAACCGCATCCACCAAATCTTCCAGTGCGTTTTTGCCCACGGAGGGGAGGAGAGATAACTCAAGTTGAAGATGGGTCGACAGGGGAAGTTGTTTTTGCAGGTAGCGGATACGATCCTTTTCCTGAATTTTATAAAGCCGCAAGACCGCATCGCACCAGGCTGCAGATGCTTCGTCCGCATTCGGGTAAAGTTTGACCGCACAGGACTCTCCCTGATCACAAAGTGCGGGCCAGAATTTGCGCCCTTTTATCTCATGGGACTTCGGGATCGGGATTTCAGGCCAGGCCGTGCATGCAGTCACCATCCACGCATCCGTGGCTTTGGAATGTACCGGACCACGTTTGGGTGTGAGATCCTTTTGGCCGGGAAAGCGTTTCCCCTGATACACTTTTTTCCCATCCTCATTCAGCACCACCAATGTGCCCTTGAGGTGGGGGGGTAGAGATTCGGGATGCAAATCCGGGGCGGCCAATATACAATTCAACCTGGCTGCCAGGAACGATGCCAGGGCTTGGTGGAGTGAGTGGCTATACACAAATTCATTTTGATGGAACCAGGTGATCGCATCCTCGCTACAATTTTTAACCGGATTGCATTTTATCCGAAGGGGTTTTTCCAGACTGCGGATTAAAGCCATTACTTTTTCCGGGAGCCATGCGGGAATGGTCCATTCCAACAGTTCATCGGGCAGGGTGGAGAGGTCATGTTCCCGAACAATGAGGTGGATGCCATCCCGGTCGGGATCTTCCGGACAGTAGTGGTAGTCGAGTTTGATTTTGCAACCATGAACCACAATCTGATCAGGATAAGCTTGCGAGTCCAATGATTCACCTTCCAGTAAATCGCTCACATCGGGTACCCATCTTTCCCCGGCCGCCCAGTCCTGAAAATCTTTTTGCGTATAAATTGTTTCAGGGAGGATCCGGTTAAAATAATTGAAAAAAGTTTCGGTCCCCAAAAAGATGCCCGGTCGCCGAAGTTTTTTCTCCCAGCTTTCCAAAGAACCCAGGAGCTTTAAATATTTTTTAAATGACGGGTGCCGGACATGTAACTTCCCGGGCACCAATGCATCCCGAATAAAGATTTCCCGTGCGGCGGCGGGATCGATCCGGCCATAGTGTATTCGTTTGCCGGCACGTAAAGTGAGTTGACCCAGGCTTACCCGTTCTTCCGCTTCCACGAAACCGCGTTTCGCGTTCCACACCGGCCGTTCGTAATTATATTTGCAAAGGTGGCTGGCAACATCCTCGATCCATTGCGGGTCCAGTTGCGCGCATTCGCGGGCCCACAACTGGGAGGTCTCCATTAAGGTGAAGGTCATGATCCAGCGTGGCGGTTTCTTTGCGGTAGCGCTGGCCGGGAAAACACGGAATATTTGCCCCCCGGGGCTTCTGAACTGTTGATTCTCTTCCCGCTCACCCACCGAGCGGGGGATGCCGGCGAGGACCGAACGGTGGAGGCCTTCGGTGTCCAACAATTCCAGTTCACCGATCGATTTGGGAACGGGCCAGTGATGTTTGTGACAGGTTTCCCGCAGGTCATCCACCAGGTTGAGCCATTCCTCTGTTCGCCGGGGATGTAAAAAATGCTGGCGGCAGAATTTGGTTCGGCGGCTACGACTTACGGAAGCTTCACAGACCGCGTTCCACATATTCAGCACCCCGGAGAAATCCGATTCCGGGTCTTTCCAGAGTCCATGTGTACGGTCCGCGGCTTCGCTTTTATCCGCAGGACGTTCCCGGGGATCCTGAATGGAAAGAAAGGCTGCACAGACAATAACTGCGGGTAAAACTTTTTCTTCGTGGCCTTCCTCCAGCATCCGCGCGAGTCGGGGTTCCAAATTGAAACTGGCCAACAACCGGCCCCGCCGGGTCAGCTTCCGTTTATCGGTCATGGCCCCAATATCAAAGAGGGTGCGATACCCCTCGGAAACGGCAGCGCCTTTCGGGGGATCAATGAAGGGAAATTTCTGAATGGGCGGTAGACCTAAAACGGTCATGCGTAAAATGACTTCCGCCAAAGAGCTGCGGCGGATCTCCGGATCCTGGAATTCTCCGGCCCGGTCGAGATCTTCATCGGAGTAGAGACGTAAGCAAACCCCCGGACCGGTTCGGCCACAGCGTCCGCGACGTTGACGGGCGGAGGCGCGGGATACCTGTTCGGTCATCAGACGCTGAATTCGGCTTTGGGGATGGAAGCGCTGAATTCGCACTTGTCCGGTATCGATCACCGCACGGATGCCGGGAATGGTCAGAGACGTTTCTGCTACGTTGGTGGCAAGAATGATCCTTCTTCTGTCGCTCCCTTTAAAAACTTTTTGTTGCTCCTTGGCGCCTAAGCGGGCGAAGAGGGGAAGGATTTCGGCCTTTCCCTGATAGCGTCCGCTGAGTTTTTGGTGACAGTCTCTGATTTCCCGTTCTCCCGGAAGGAAGATCAAGGTGTCCAGGTCGCCGTGCTGCCGTTCGAGGTGTTGCAGGGATTCCAGGACACGGTCCTGAATAGAGAGATCCCGTTCCGGTTCGGGGGGGAGGAATTCGTCCTGGATGGGGTACAAGCGTCCTTCCACTTGCAGAACAGGAGCGTGGTTAAAAAATTCTGAGAAACGCTCCGCATCCAGGGTCGCTGAAGAAATCACAATTTTTAAATCGGGGCGTCTGGGCAAAATGTTTTTCAGGCAGCCCAGAATAAAATCGATATTCAGACTGCGCTCATGGGCTTCGTCAATGATGAAAGCCGAATAAGCCTTCCAGTCCCGGTCGGTGGGCAATTGTGCCAACAACAACCCGTCGGTCATGAATTGAATTTTGGTTTGCGGGGACGTGCGGTTTTCAAACCGGACCTGAACCCCGACCGCTCCTCCGAGGGAAACCTTGCACTCTTCCGCAACCCGGGCGGCCATGCTGGTGGCGGCCAGGCGGCGGGGCTGGGTAATCCCGATCCGCCCCGGGGCATCGCCCATCACTTCGGCCATCATTTTCGGCAGTTGGGTGGTTTTGCCCGAACCGGTGTCTCCGCAGATGATCACCACCTGATTTTCCCGGATGGCCTCCAAAATTTCGTCACGCCGCTGGCTGACCGGCAATTCTTCCGGATAGCTGATTTCAAATGGGAGGGGAGTGGAATTCACGTTAGCTTCGCTAAAGGGAAAGCATCCGCTTCGCAAGCCTTATGGGAAAAAGTTCGGATGGTCTTCATTTCAGGTCTGAATATCAGATTACATAATAGTGTTCTGCTGATAAGAGCTGCAGAATAGAGATCACGGGTGCTGGTAATCTGTTCTCCATCTATTTATGTAGGGAATCATGCGAATTCGCTTTTACATATTAGCGGCAATTGTTCTGTTGAACCTTTCATTGACCGCTCAGTCACCTCAATTAGAAACTGCGGTGTCTGCTACGGAACCCGGGTGGGTTTCGAAGACCCTGTGGTATGTGCCGAACCGGGTGATGGATTTGTTGGACGTTTTTCGTTTGCGGGTCAAAGTGGGGCCGGGCTTGGGGGCGGGTGCCCGGTTTACAGATGCCTTTTCATTTTATGCCGGTGAGCAGTACACCACTTATGTAGGGCTGCCAGGACCCCGCCAACAGCCGGTGTTCCCCGCGTTCGGGGGGTATGAGCAGAAGAAGGGATTGGTGATTCTTGGACTGGATGCCAGTGATGACATGCCCAATCCGCCCCACTATGAGTTTTCCGAAATCGGTGCCTCCGCCCACTTGTTGTTTTTTGGTGTGGATGCAGGGGTCTCCTTGGTGGAGTTTAAAGATTTTGTTGACGGCTGGTTCGGGAAAGATTCCTCCGGAGATGATTTTCCCCGAAGTGAAAAGCCTGCGCCGCTGCCCGGGGGTGGGGTGTTGCGTCCTTTCCCTGCCGACTTAACTTTTCCCGTAGAGGAAAAGCCTCCGACCTTTTCCCGTATCCACGACCGGCTTGACTACCTGCAGGACAATGTCCCCCTCTTGTTGCAGGGGCAAATGCGAAGCTTGGACTGGACGTTGACTGATCCTTCGATGATTATGGAAGAACAGCCTCCGGTTACGAATTTACGCTTGTCCTTGTTTGTCGAAACGATTTCGGGTCCGGATACGACCGTTTCGGTAGATCCTGATATAAAAATTCGCGTGGAACTTCCCAACTTTGAAAATAGTTTGAGTGTATTTATTCAGAGCTCTTATGACGAAGATTTGCCGGGTACCGATATTGACCAGCGGGATGATAAAGGTTGGAGTTTTGGTGCCCGGCGGCAAATGGAGAAATGGAACATTTCATCCGATGTGGGCATTCACACCAAATGGCCCCCTGAATTATTTGCCCGCACGGCCTGGAAACCCCATTGGCAGATTTCAGATTGGAATTGTGGTTTTGAATTCAGGCTCTTTTGGGAAAATGAGGACGGGTTCGGTATCTACAACCAGCTACAGGCCTTTCACTGGTTGGGACAACAGGATCGATGGTTGTTCCGGTCGTTAACGGCGGGGAAGTATTCCGAATCTACAAAGGGCTACGAATGGCAGCAGACCTGCAATTTGGGATATATTTTTAAGCTCAAAGATGAAAAACGTCGGCGGGGGAATGTCGGGGTGAATGACATTCTGGATGGCGCCTCACTCAATTTGTCGGTTTTTGGAAGTGACGAGGTGATGGACAAATATCGGAGCACGGTTGCCTGCCGAAAATGTATTTACGGTGATTTTGTGGTCATTCAATTAGAGCCGGGACTGGAGTGGAGCGACGAAAATGACTGGACCACCCAATACCGTCTGGATGCGGGGATGATCTTGTTGTTTTAACGGAAGGAGAGTTCCGTCCCCCGATGGGGAACGAATGCTTCAGATTTACCGCGGGGGCCGCGGAACTACAATTCTACGCAAGGGTGCTGAACTTATAGCGGGTGGTCTGACGATAGGTTTCACCGGGTTTCAGAATGATATCATCAATTTCCGGGGCGTTGACGCCGTTGGGGTAGCCCTGACATTCCAGGCAGAAGGCCGAGTAGTCGGAATAGGTTTTTCCGCTTTTGCCGGTTACTTCCGCTTCGGCCAATGTCTGGGAGGTATAAAGTTGAACCGCGGTGGCGGTGGTGAACACTTCCATTTTGCGTCCGCTTTCCTGCTCGGTGACCACGGCCGCCAATTCGGGCTCTGCGATGTCTTTCGCCCGTAACACGTAGTGCTCACCGTGCTGGCCCAAATCGGCAAAGGCTTTCAAACTTTTGGGGCTGCGGAAATCATGGGGTGTGCCTTCCACCGGCGCGGGTGTGTCTGTGAGGGTGCCACAGTCCAATTTGGGGACGATGGTGTCGGTAAGCACTTGCAGTTCGTGTCCGGAGAGATCGGGGCTGCCTTCACCGCGTAAGTTAAAGTAAGAATGATTGGTGAGGCTGATGGGGGTGGCCGCATCGGTGACGGCCTGATACTGAATTTCCACCGCGTTGTCCGCCGTCAAGCGGTAGGTAACGGTAAAATCAACATTGCCGGGATATCCCATTTCGCCGTCGGGACTGTGGTATTTTAATACCAGCGTTGGGTTTTGTGGATCACTGTCGTCCGCTGTGGCTTGCCAGTTGCGTTTATCGATGCCCTCCGGTCCGCCATGCAGGTGATTGGGTTCATCGTTGGCTGCCAGGGTGATTTTTTTTCCGTCGAGGGTAAAGGATGCGCCGTTGATCCGTCCGGCCACCCGTCCGGTGAGCGCGCCTAAATGGGGATGTCCATCCAGATAACCCTGCAGGGTGGGTAAGCCCAAGGCGATGTCTGCAGTGCTGCCGTCGCGGCCGGGGACATGCAGTTCGGTGATGATACCGCCCAAAGTCATAATGGCGCAACGAAGGCCCTGACCGTTGTCGAGGTGGAAAAGTTCGACGGTGGAACCGTCAGGATGAGTACCGAAAGAAGTTTTTGTGATAGACATGACACCCCCGTATCTGAAAACCCATCCCTTTGGCAAGATCACAGTTGGATAACCTTACCGGACAGAGAAGGCCTCCTTCTGGAAGTTGCGGGGAGATATGGGGTGAAAACGGCGAAACCACCGGGTGAAATTTGCGAGGGAGGCGTAGCCCAGGTCACTCGCAACTTCTTTGACCCGGGTATCGGGGATTCGCAACGCATTTTCGGCATAGTGCAGCTTCCTCTGATCAAAAAACTGCTTCATGGTTTGACCGATCTGGGCGAGAAAGAGTCGATCGAGATGTGCGGGGCTCAAACCGGTATGTTGTGCGAAATCGGAAAAAACCGGCCTGCGGTCAAGGGGGGCTTCACTTAAAATTTTTAATACATCCGCAATCCGTGGATCCAACGAACGCTCACCCGAAATGACGACCTGGTGTTCACGCAGTACGGCAATTAATTCTCTGAGAAATGCGGGGAGATGTTCCTGGATGCTTAGGTAGGCTTCGATGGGCAGGTTGCTTTTTAAAAGCTTCATGTAATTGTGTTCGGGAAGGTGACGGGCAATGGTCCGGTTGATTTGCAGGCCCGTTTTTTCGAGTGCGGGGCGCGCCTGCTGATCGAATACGACAGGGAGCCCCTGCGTGAACAGGGCGTCGCCTGATGGCCAGTTGGCCAGAAACAGCACGGAGAGCATTTGAAGATCTTTGGACAGCTTTTGAACGCGGGGACCCTGGCCGCCAATCAGCCACTGACCTGCGGAAGCGGAGACGGTATGACCATTACTTTTCAGCTCTGCTTTCCCGGCATACAACAGCCAGGCACTCATATATTGTACGTTCATCTCTCTGCCCAAGGTGCCCGGTTGTCCTTGATAACAGGCGTAAAGCGTACAGCGAAGTTGGGTGCAATCTTGGTATCTCATCTTCCATAATTGATAGCGAAAGCGTTCGGTATCCACAATCAAAATGAGGAAATATGACAACTATTTCATGAATAATGATAAATGATTCCGCTTTTCATGTAAGGGGGCTTGCGTTTACACTTGGCCAATATTCCGCCATTGACGGCGGGCTTATGGACAAAATAACCAGCAAAAGACGATAGGATTTTTCATGAGAGAAATAAGCAAACCAGATTTATTCGGAGATCACCTTCAAGCCGACGTGTGTGTGGTGGGAGGCGGCATGTCCGGTCTCTGCGCGGCGATTGCATCGGCCCGGGGCGGCGCAAAAACGGTGTTGGTTCATGACCGGCCGGTATTGGGAGGCAATGCATCCTCTGAAGTACGGATGTGGATTTGCGGTGCGCACGGGGAGCACAATAAAGAAACCGGTATTCTTGAGGAACTGCAGTTGGAAAATCTCTACCGCAATGCGGGCAAGGATTTTTCTATATGGGATACGGTGCTTTGGGGCCACGCCGCCTATCAGAAAAACCTGACTTTGTTGCTGAATACCACCTGTACCAACGCCCGCATGGAAGACGGGGTGCTCACCTCGGTTGAGGCCTGGCAGTTGACCTCTCAAACCCGTATCGTCATTCAGGCCGGTCAATTTATCGACTGTTCCGGTGACAGTATTCTCGCGGCTAGCACCGGGGCCTTACATCGGATTGGACGCGAAGCGCGTGAGGAATTCGGGGAGGGGGTGGCTCCTCAGATTGGAGATGACCGCACCATGGGCAACAGTCTGTTGATACAGTTGCACCGCAGCGAAGAGGAACAATTTTTCACCCCGCCGGATTGGGCGTTTAAAATCAGGAGCCCTGACGATTTGCCCAATCGTATCCACGGAGTAAATGGTCGGAATTTTTGGTGGCTGGAGTTAGGAGGCATTCAGGATACCATCAAAGATGCGGAAGCGATTCGGGATGATTTATACCGCACCGCTTATGGCGTTTGGGATTACATTAAAAATTATTCTCCGGAAAAAGAGAAGGCCGCAAACTGGGCCTTGCACTTTGTGGGCAGCCTGCCCGGGAAACGGGAAAACCGGCGGTATGTCGGGGATCACATGTTGACCCAGCACGATCTTGAAGGGGGCGGAGAATTTGAAGATGTGGTGGCCTTTGGCGGATGGACGATGGACGATCATCACCCTGCGGGCCTGCTCTATCCGGGATCTCCCACCATTTACCACCCCGCACCCAGTCCCTACGGCATTCCTTACCGCGCGCTGTACTCGAAAAATGTACCCAACCTGTTGTGTGCAGGACGGAATATTTCCGCGACCCATTCAGCGATGTCCTCCACCCGGGTGATGGCGACCTGTGCGGTGATGGGGCAGGCGGCCGGAACCGCGGCAGCGCTTTGTGTGAAGCACGGAAGTACCCCGCGCGGGATTTACGAAAAGCACCTGGCAGAATTACAGCAAACCTTGATGGATGATGATTGTTGGTTGCCGGGCAAACTGCGTCAGCCGGATGTATCTCTGTTTGACGCGCGCTTGTCTGCGGACGGACAATATGCCGAACGGATTCTGGATGGCTGGGAGCGTGACCGGAAAGAAGCCGGGCATGCATGGGAATGCGAAGCAGGCGGAAGTCTTTCTTTAAAATGGTCTGTGGAACGGGAAATCCCGGGGCTGCGTCTGGTTTTGGACAGTAACTTGTCCAATGCCAAAAAAATGGCCTGTGAATATCCCTTAAAATCCCGTCCGCATGCGATGCCCGGAGAATTGGTGAAAGATCTCAGAATCGAAGTGGAGCATGACGACGGCAGTTGGGAATGTGTTTCTGAGATCAAAGGAAACCGGAAACGCTTGATGGAAATTCCATTGCACAGCAAAGGAAAAGGTATCCGGGTCACCCTGCAAAACACCTGGGGCGATGCGGATCCAAGGCTCTTTTCCCTGGATCTGTTGCAAAAAGGCAAGGATGACACCGTGCAATTTTCGCAAGGAAAGGCGTGGAAAGAGGTGGTGGCCGGGATTCCTGAAAAGGAATTACTGCCTCCGGACACCCAGGCCAAAGGACGATCGCACGGTGCTCACAGCGCCTAACAAATTGTAATCAGTTCCGTATGTCTTCCCGGTAGACGGTATTCGTCTGTCTACCGTCTATCATTCCCTATCGCTTATGATTGGGCGAAGGGAAGGGGGGAATTCCCGACGGCAGAGGTTTCGGGTATGAATTATGCATGGAATGGGACTTTAGCCTGATTGCGGTTGATTTTAGGCAAAGCGCTGTTAGGTTGTGTGATCCATTTTTACCCAACTTTTCTTTATGAGTACTGAAACCCCTCCTCCTTCTTCACCTTCCCCCAAAAAATCTCCGCAAAAGCCAGGTTCGCCCCAAGCCCCCAGGATGCCGGCGAAAAACTTTGCCGCGGTTATGATTTTCATACTGCTTTTCATGATGCTCTTGCATTTGTTGGGGATGAGCAACAAACCGGTGGAGGAGATTACGTATAAACCTGAGTTTGTTGGTTATGTAAATGAGGGCTTGGTGCTCAATGTTACGGTTTTTGATAATGGTGCGGGGCTGGATGAGTTACTGGTTCAGTTGGATAGGACCAATGAAGACAATGAGCCGGAAACCTATAGGGTGCCGGTTGCCCTTTCTGAAAACGTGCTCGATTTCCTTGAAGAAAATGTGCCGGGCTACAGCTTTAAACAGAAAAATACCTTTCTCCGCGATATCCTGGTGACCATTGGTCCCTTCATCTTTGTGATGATTTTGATCTATTTCCTCTTCCTGCGCCAAATGAAATCGGCCGGCAAGGGCGCCATGAGCTTTGGCAAAAGCCGGGCGAAAATGCTCACCCGCGATACCAACAAGATCACCTTTAAAGATGTGGCGGGTATCGATGAAGCCAAAGAAGAAGTGGAAGAGATTATTGAATTTTTGAGCGATCCAAAGAAATTTCAGAAATTGGGCGGACGGATTCCGAAGGGCGTAATGCTTTCCGGACCTCCCGGAACAGGTAAAACTCTGTTGGCAAAAGCGATTGCCGGCGAAGCGGACGTACCGTTTTTCAGTATCAGCGGTTCTGACTTTGTGGAAATGTTTGTCGGAGTCGGCGCCAGCCGGGTGCGGGATATGTTCGAGCAGGGCCGGAAAAATGCACCTTGTATTTTGTTTATTGACGAAATTGACGCCGTGGGCCGCAGCCGTTTCAGCGGCATGGGTGGCGGACATGATGAGCGTGAACAGACCTTGAATGCCTTGTTGGTGGAAATGGACGGATTTGACACCCAGGAAGGGGTGATCATTGTGGCTGCGACCAACCGTCCGGATGTGCTGGACAACGCCTTGATGCGTCCGGGTCGTTTTGACCGCCAAATTATGGTTGATTTACCCAGTTTGGATGGACGGGAAGAAGTCTTAAAGATCCATACCAAAACCATTAAACTGGATGCGGATGTTGATTTGCGGGTGGTCGCGAAGGGTACCCCCGGATTTAGCGGTGCCGATTTGGCCAACCTGGTGAACGAAGCGGCTTTGACTGCTGCGCGCCGTGGCGGGGAAACCGTGCAGGGCGAAGATTTTGAAGAAGCGCGGGACAAAGTGCGCTTTGGACGTGAACGTCGTGGATTGATGATGGACGATGAAGAAAATCGGGCCACCGCTTTTCATGAAGCGGGACATGCAATTGTGATGCAGGCACTCGAACATGCGGAACCGGTTCACAAAGTGACCATTATTCCCCGGGGAAACTCATTGGGCTCCACCATGCAGTTGCCGGAAAAAGACGCGTACACCCACGGTAAAAAGAAACTGCAGGCGATGCTGGTCAGTTTTATGGGCGGACGTGCGGCGGAAGAACTGGCTTTGGATGACATCGGTACCGGTGCCTCCAACGACATTGAACGCGCCACCCAGATCGCCCGGGCGATGGTATGCAAATTCGGCATGAACGAGGAATTGGGTCCCCAGGCCTTCGGTAACAACGAAGAAACCATGTGGATGGGACGTGAAGTCAGCCGCACCCAAAGTTTCAGCGAAGAGACTGCGCGCAAAATTGACGTGGAAGTGACCAAGATCCTGAAGTCCTCCCATGAAGAAGCCTTGCGAATTCTTAGGGAAAAACGTACCGAGTTGGACACCATGGCGGAGATTTTGGTGGCACAGGAAACCATTGACGGCCGGGATGTGAAAGACATCGTGGAATACAATCGGATCCGCACCCCGGAAGAACGTGGCGACGCGCCCGTGGCTCCACCTACTCCCGCAGTGGAAACACCGGCAGAATCTCCGGCTGAAGGGGCGGAAGAGGTCACGACGGAAGCGGCAGTTGAAGCTTCTGAAAGTGAAGTCAAGGCAGACGATTCTTCCAGCTCCGCTGAGTCCGAGCCTCCGAAAGATCCTTCTGCATCTGCCTGATGACTCTATGAAGCAAAGTGCTCTTCGTTGGAAAACCGGAAACCGGCAAAATGCGGTGCCTTCGCGCACCCTGATTATGGGGGTGGTGAATGTGACCCCCGACTCTTTTTCTGACGGGGGAAACTTTTTGGATACCGAAAAGGCGATCGCACATGGCTGTCAACAGGCAGGGCAGGGTGCGGATATCCTGGATATAGGGGGAGAATCCACCCGTCCCGGTGCGGATGCGGTCTCTACGGAGGAGGAAATCAACCGGGTGGTACCGGTGATTCGCGGATTGCGGGAAAAGTTTCCTGAACTGTTGATTTCAATTGATACTTCCAAAGCGCGGGTGGCGGAAGCGGCACTGGAAGCTGGAGCTGATATTTTGAATGACGTGACTGCGGGGTTGGGGGATGAGGGAATGCTCCCTCTGGCGGCGTCTTCGGGTGCGGGTTTGGTTTTGATGCATATGCAGGGACGTCCGCAAACCATGCAGAAAAACCCTCAGTATCAGGATGTGATTCAGGAAGTCGCTGATTTTTTCAGAGAACGCATGAGCGCCGCCGAAGCCGCCGGCGTGCAGGCGGAACAAATCGCCCTGGACCCGGGGATTGGATTCGGTAAAACACTGGATCATAATCTGGAAATACTTTCCCGGCTGAATTCCTTTCAGGCATTGGGACGTCCCTTGTTACTTGGGGTGTCCCGAAAGCGGTGGTTGGGTGAGATCACGGGGCGGGAGGTTGATGACCGTTTGGCAGCCAGTTTGGGTGGGGCAGCGGCCTGCATTTTCGGCGGCGCGAATATTTTACGGGTACATGACGTGATCGAATCTTGCGATTTGGCTAAAATTCTTGATAAGGTAAATCAAACCCGCCTTCGTTGCCTTCATGAATAATTTTGATTTCACAGCTATCAGTCTCCCGACTCCCACAGAGTTGTTCGAAATTCTGTTGCTCTGGATTATCTTTTATCATCTTTTGAAGCTTTTAAGGGGCACCCGGGGTGCGCAAGTGCTCAGTGGACTGGCCTTAACTTTTGTGGCGGTGTTGTCGCTGACCTATTTTTTAAATCTGCATACCCTGAACTGGATTTTCCGAACCTTTTCCGTAAATTTGGTTTTGGCTTTTGTGATTATTTTCCAGCAGGAAATCCGAATTGCACTCGCAGAGTTGGGCCGGCCGGGAATGCTGGGACCTTCCTCCAGTCGAAACGGGAACAAAAGCAATGACATGGTGCCTCCTCTGGTGAAAGCGGTGAGTGCCTTAAGCCGTCAGAAAATCGGGGCCTTGATCGCCTTGGAACGGGCGATTGGGCTAAAGTCCGTTCAGGAAACCGGGGTGGAAATTGACGGGAAGGTTCGGCCTGAATTGATCACCAGCATCTTTTTTCCCCGAAGTCCTCTTCATGATGGCGGCGTGATTATCCGCGAAGGCAGGGTACAGGCCGCTGGCTGTGTTTTTCCTTTAAGTCAACGTGAGGAATTACATCGTTCCCTCGGAACCCGTCACCGGGCGGCCATTGGCATAACCGAGGAGACAGATGCGCTGGTGGTGGTGGTCTCCGAGGAGACCGGAAATATTTCACTGGCCTTTAAAGGGCGCCTGAGCCGGGGGCTGGATGCCGAGCGGCTGGAGCGAATGATTAATGCGGTGTTGGCGAGAACCAGCCCCCGAAGCGACAGTGGCAACATGCAAGCCCTGGGACTTAACGATTCAGAACACGGGACCCGAAGCGTATGAAAAAGCAACGTCTCCTGCACAATTATAAGTTAAAAGCCATGTCCTTGGTTTTGGCAGTGCTTTCCTGGTTGATTGTGAAGCAAATCACCAACAATGATATTCTGGTGAGCAATGTCCCGGTGAATTTCACCCTGCCGGATGGCTGGGCGATCCGCGATAAAGACTTTAGTGAAGTTCAGGTCCGCTTTCTGGGGACCAGTAAAGATTTAGCCAGTTTGGACCGGCATTCCGTCGAGGTGAATATCGATTTGCGGAAAGAGGATTATGAACCGATAAAAATCATTCAAATTCTGCCGAAACATGTGACAGTGGCCGGAGGGAATATCCGGATATCCGCAATTCAACCCGAGAGAATTGAAGTTCAACTCGGGCGGGAAGGGCGAAAAGAATTGTTGGTCAGAGTCAACGAAATCGGTCAACCTCCTGAAGGAATTAAGGTGGAGGCGGTGGAGGTGGAGCCTTCGTTGGCCACCTTGGTGGGGGCGGCTGATTTGTTGGCAGGCGTCAATGGCTTGCAGACCGCAGCTTTGAATCTTTCCGAGAAGAGTCAGAGTTTCGAACAAAAATTGGATATATTGCTTCCCACTTCTGAATGGGTGGGTCGGGTGGAGCCTGCACGTGTTTTGGTAAAGGTGACGCTGGCCGGACAAACCGTTGAGCAAAAGTTTTCCGAAATTCCGTTGATGCTGACCCACCCTGCAGGTCAGGAATCTCCATTGAGGCAAGTGGTGGAACCCCGGCAAGTGGATGTTTTTCTTAAAGGCAGCCCGCAATTATTGGATTCACTGGATCCCCGCCGTATCCAAGCATTCGTTTCCGCAGACCCTTTGGGGAAAAGCGGTAAAAATGAAAGAAAGGTTCTGGTGTTGGTTCCGGCGGGTATAGAGGTTTTGGCTACCCAGCCTGAAGTTGTAAATGTGCGTATCCTGCCTCCGCCCACCCCAACCCCGATGCCGACTGCGACACCTGTCCCTCAACCGACTGCGACGCCGGTTCCTCCTCCGGCTCCCACAGCTACTCCCACAGCTGCCCCCGAGACGGCCCCGGCTCCATCCGATCCTGAAAAATGACCCTTCTTCGTGTTATGAAATATTCTCTATCCCTACTTGCATTGTTTGTTGTCAGTCACTTGCAGGCGCAACAGGCCCCGACCAGTTTAATTGCCCAGGTGCCTTATGTCGAAGAGTTGAAAGGTAAAGCACCGGTTGCGCTGTTGAATGTACCTGAGATCCTGCAATCGCTGGAGCCGTTGCCGGATTTTGAAATCCCCCAGCAGCTCCCGAATGAATTTATTCTTACCGATCTGGGCCGGCATTTGATGCAAAAGTCCCGGGAAGCAAATGAGTATTTGTTAGAAGGGCAGCCTGAAAAAGCGGTCATGATTTTTACGGAAACTTTGGAGAAATGGCCCAATGAATTGGGAATTCGGGTGGCACTGGCTGACTCCCTGTATGCCATGGGGAGCCATCAGGCGGCGATTCGGGAATATCAGGCGGTTCTGGAGAAAGTGCCTTTGCATTTTCAGTGTCTGAACAATTTGGCCTGGTTGTATGCCACCACGAACGAACCCGGGTTGAGGGATCTGGAAAGTGCCGCCCGTTTGGCTGAAGTTGCGAAAGTGGTTCAACCCCGCAGTCACCACCTTTGGAGTACCCTTTCCCAGATTCATTTTGAGAATGGGGATTATGCGGAAGCCGAGCAGGCCATTGGCAATGCGTTGCTTATCGTTCAGCAAATGCAGGTAAACCTTGAGGTGGTTGTCAGCTATCTCATTCAACGTGACCGCTGCACTTTGGCGCTGCAGGCTACTTCATTATTAGACTGATGAATCTTCGGTTTCTGGGAACAGGATGGTCACACGGGGTGCCTACTCTGGGTTGTGACTGTCCGGTTTGCAGGGGTGGGGATCCAAAAAACTGCAGGTGCCGATCCAGTATTACTCTCCGGGATGACCAGGTTTCCGTGGTGGTGGATGTGGGACCTGATTTCCGGTTTCAGGCGTTGCGCGCGGAATTAAAACGCATTGATGCGGTGTTTATTACCCATCAACATGCCGACCACGTGATGGGTTTGGACGATGTGAGGCGTTTCAGTTGGATGCAGGGGGAAGCATTACCGATATGGGGGGAAGCGTCGGTTTTGGATCGGCTGGCGGAGTTATACCCCTATGTCACGCAAAAAAGAAAACCGGGAACGGCCGTTCCCCTTTTGAAATTCTGTGACTGGCTCTCGCCAGTGAAATTGGGCAGCATGACGTTTACATCTTTTCAGGTTCCGCACGGAAATATTCCCTGTGTGGGCATAAGAATTGATGGCGAAGCGGGCAGCTTCGGATATGTACCGGACTGTTCGGGGCTTCCTGAGGCGGCGCTTTCGGTTTTGGAGGGGGTGGATGTGATGATTCTGAATGCCTTACGAATCGAGCCGCATCCTTCGCATCTGAGCCTGGCACAAAGTCTGGAATGGCTGGAGAGGGTCGGGGCTCCTCAATCCTATTTAACCCACATGGGCTGCCCGATTGATTACAATGTGCACAATGCCAAGCTGCCTCCGGGGGTGGAAATGGCCTGGGATGGATTAGAGCTTACGATTTAAAGGGGAGCTTCGAGCCACGCCTGCGTTGTGGCCTTCGGCATTGAACGCTCAACGTCCAACGCCGAACGTCCAACCTTGAATAATCCCAAACCGTTGAACGTTGGGTGTTGAACGTTCGAGTAATTTAACCCCTTTGAATATATGCGATATCGGTTTTACAAAAAAAACACCCTGCCGAAGCAGGGTGTGAAAGAAACCATAACTTTGAGAGATTTAGTTAAGTGCCGCTTTGGCCTGGTTAACGATGCCTTCAAATCCGGCTGGATCGTGAATGGCGATTTCTGACAGCATTTTACGGTTCAATTCAATTCCGGCTTTGTTCAAACCGTTCATGAAAGTGCTGTAGTTCAGGTCGAATGGTTTAACCGCTGCAGAAATACGGGCAATCCACAGACGGCGGAAATCCCGTTTGCGGGTCCGGCGGTGGTCAGTGGCCATACATTCGGCGCGGTCAACCGCTTCAGTAGCGGTACGAAAAAGTTTGCTGCGTCCACCGCGGAAACCGCGGGCCTTTTTCAGGCGGTTGCTGCGGCGTTTACGGGAAGCGGGGGCATTGGTAGAGCGTGGCATGAGAGTTTCTCCTTAAAAAAATAAAATCAAATGGATGTATAACGTTTTGCGTCGCCGTCAAACATGACCTTGTCTTGATTAAGGTTCCGTTTGCGTTTGCGGGATTTGCTGGTCAACAAGTGGCGTCCACCGGGTGAGCGGAACACGAGTTTGCCCGTGCCGGTTCTTTTGAATTTTTTAGCGACGGATTTTCTGGTTTTTGCTGATTTAGCCATGACGAAAAGGGTTAGGTTGTTAAAATAGGTGTCCTTTATCTGGGACAAGGGCGGGAATCTATACGGACTTCCTTGTCAGCTGTCCAGTTTTTTTATGGGAAAAGTGATACGGAAAGTGTTTCGCATCCATTCAGCTTCAGAACTCATAATGCAACAGGTGAAATATACTGGATAATACTTGATTTTATTGGGCTGTCTGGATAGCTTGGGGTATGAAATCGGATGGAAAATTCCAGAAAGGGCGGTCGATTCGGCATTGGGAGTCGATGGGAACGGTGTGGGCGGGTGCAGGGGTGAAGCGGAAGCGGGGATTGAGAATATTGCCGAAAGGGAGAGGCTTTTTTGTGCATGTGACCAGTCGCACGGTGGGGCAAGTGTTCTTGTTTGGTGAGGTGGAGAAGCGGGTGTTTGTTAAAATGATGAGGCAATGGGCTGATTTTTCGGGGCTCTCGGTGATTACGCATTGTTTGATGGATAATCATTTTCATATGATGTTGTGGGTGCCGGCCAGGGTGGAGATAGATCATAGGGGTATTTTGGAGAGTTTGGAGCGTGTATGGCCGGAGGAGAAGGTGGTGGCCTGGGAGAAGTATTATCAGGCCCAGGGAGCGGATACTCGTGCATCGATGGATGCCGTGGTGGTGGAGCGGATGGCTGATTTGCCCGAGTTTATGCGGGTTTTGAAGCAGTCTTTTACCTGTTGGTATAATCGGACACATGGCCGGAAGGGGGTGTTGTGGGATATGCGGTATCGATCGGTGGTGGTGGAGGATTCACCATTGGCGCTGATGTCGGTCGCGTCATATATTGATCTGAATCCTTTGCGGGCGGGGATGGTGGAAAATCCTTTGGAGTATGCCTGGAGCGGATATGGTGCGGCAATGGGGGGGGATAAACATGCCCGTCGGGGTTTGAACGTATTGGTTCACTTGGCGCGGGGGTTTTTACCTCAGGCTGCGTTACGGGTCCGAAAAAGGCAACTGGCGTCCAATATGTCGGATTGGCGGGAAATCGCTCAGGAAATGTCGGCGGAGCAGTCGCAGCGGGCGGGGCCGCGAAATTGGAAAGAGGTGCAGGCGGCTTACCGGATTTGGTTGGTAAACAAGGGGGAGTCGAAGCTGACGGTTGTGGATGCTAAAGAGAAGTTTCGACAGCGAAAAGGCTTAGATCCGGTGCAGGTGATTGCGGAATATGAGAAATGGGGAACGGTTCCTCTCCGGGAGCGGTTGTTGGTGCGAAAGCGGGCGTACTCCCGAGGGGTGGCGTTGGGGAGATCGGAGTTTCTAGAAGAGTTGATGCGGGAGTATCGGAGTTGTTTTGGACCGAAGCGGAAAAAAGCCGCCAGACGGGTGAAGGGCTTGGCGGGGGATTGCATGTGTTTGCGTCAGGTCGAGGATGACGAACCGAATGGGCATTGATTTGGAGGGGAAGAGCGCGTATGTATGGCGTCAATAGGATATCATTTATGACAGAGATTGCAGAAAATTTAGAAAGAGTTCAGGCACGCCTGGCAAAAGCTTGCGAGGCGTGTGGCCGTGAGGCCGCAGACGTGGAACTGATGGCCGTGAGCAAAAAGAAAGATGTGGATACGGTGCGGGAAGTGGTTCAGGCCGGACAGCTGTTACTTGGAGAGAACCGGATTCAGGAAGTGCTGATCAAACAACCTGAACTTCCTTCTGCTATCCGCTGGCATTTGATCGGCCATTTACAGTCCAATAAGGTGAAACATGCCATTCATTGCCGCTTTGAGTGTATTCACTCCGTGGACTCGGTAAAATTGATGCATGCTCTCAATAAAGAAGCGGGTGAGCAGGGAATCGTGCAAAATATTTTGTTACAAGTGAACGTGAGCGGTGAGGGCAGTAAGTTTGGAATAGCGCCGGATGAATTGTTTCCGCTTCTGGAGGAGGCGGCCGGATGTATGCACTTGAATGTAGAAGGGTTGATGACCATCCCTCCCGTTTCGGAAAATCCTGAAAAAGCCGGACCCTATTTTAAACAGTTGCGGGAACTGCGGGACCAAGCGGCTCTGGAAACGGGTTTCGCCTTAGAATCTTTATCCATGGGTATGTCCCATGACATGGAAGTGGCGATCAGGGAAGGGGCCACCATGGTCCGCGTGGGAACAGATATATTTGGAGCCCGCGCTAAATAAATTGGATTTGATCTGACGGTCAGGGTGCCTTTTCTGCATCCAGAACGTGGCGGAACTGTTGCTCAAACAGGGTGTTGTAGAGCCCTTCGCGGCTGACGAGTTCTTCGTGACGGCCGGTATCGACGATGTGTCCGCCCTCCATGACCAGGATGGTGTCGGCGCTGAGGATGGTGGAGAGTCGATGGGCGATCACCAGCGAGGTTCTGCCCTTCAACAGGGTTTCCAGTGCGTTTTGGATGAGGTATTCGCTGGTGGCATCCAGACTGCTGGTGGCTTCATCCAGTATAAGAATAGCCGGATCTTTTAAGAGGGCACGGGCAATGGAAACGCGCTGCTTCTCTCCGCCGGAAAGCCTGAATCCGCGCTCGCCGACCAGGGTGTCGTATCCGTCGGGGAGCCCGGTAATGAAATCATGAATGTTTGCCGCCCTGCAGGCTTCTATCATTTCGGCTTCGCTGGCGTCGGGCCGGGCATAAAGCAAGTTCGTCCGCAAGGTGTCGTGAAAGAGAAAAGTTTCCTGGGTGACCATGCCGATGTGGCTGCGTACTTCATCCTGATCGAGTTCTCTAAGATCGTGCCCATCCAGGGTGATCCGTCCTTGGTTCGGATCGTAAAAGCGGGGAAGTAAATAGGTAATGGTGCTTTTGCCTGCTCCGCTGAGTCCCACGAGGGCCACGCGTTGGCCGGGGAGAATTTCGAAACTGACATCCTGCAGGGCGGGCCGGATCACCGGGGTGTCCGGGTCTTGCGGTGCATCCGTTCCGGACCGCGCAGGGTCGGCGGTGGGATAACTGAAGCTGACCCGGTCAAACTCTACATGTCCTTTGGTTTCCGGCAGAGGAAGGGGCTGTGCGGGATTTTGCTGGTCGGGGGAGATATCCAGATAGTCAAAAATTCGGTCAAATACCGCAAACGCCCCCTGAATATCCACATAGACCGTGGCCAGTTGCATTAAGGGTCTATAGAGTAAAGTTAATAGGGCCGCAAAGGCGATGAGTTGTCCGACCGATAATCCCCCCTTCATCACCTGCAGTCCGCCGTACCAAAAAATCAGGGCCGGACCCAGTGCGCTGAACACGCTGAGGATCATAAACAGCCAGCGCCCCACAATGGTTTGCCTGACATGTAATTCCGAGACCTTGGCACTGTGTTCGGAGAAGATGACTGCATCGGCCTTCCGTTGACCGAACACCTGCATCAGCAGCACTCCGGCGGTGTGGAGGCGTTCGCCCATAAATCCCAAAAGCTCGGCGTGGGTTTCCTGGGTTTGGGTGGAAAGGCGCCGGCGGATGCGTCCTACATATTTAGAGGGAATATAAAAGGCGGGGACCACGGCAACCGCCAGCAGGGTCAACTTCCAGTTCATCGAAAAAAGAGCGAAAGAGGTGGCGGTGAGAGTCGCCACATTGCTGAGTATGCCCACCAGGGTTCCGGTGGCGACACCCTGGGCGGCGTTGACATCGTTGTTGATCCGGGAGATGATTTCTCCCGAGCGGTTGGACATAAAAAAATGCAGGGACATGGTCTGCAAGTGTTGGTAGAGTTCGAGGCGAAGGTCGTAAAGAATGCCCTGTCCCACTTTTGCGGTCGTGGTTTGTTGGAGTACGCCGATCAGGCCGGTGGTTACGGCCAACCCGACCATGGCCAGACAGAGCCATAACAGAAGATCCGCCCGCTGTTGTGGAAGGGCCACGTCTACAATTCCCGCAACACAAAAGGGGGGCAGCACGGCCAGACTGGCGGACAGAATGATGCAGGCCACTACAATCAGCCATTTGACCCAGTACGGTTTAAAATATGCGACAATACGCCGGAAAGTGTCCCGGTCGATACGGGTGGGGGGCGCGCTGTCGTCTTTACCAAACTGCCGGTGAAGTCCGAAGGTCCGCGGAATCCCTCCCACTGTGCCCATGGGATTTCGCAATCCGCCACCCATCCTCATTGTCCTCTCCCCGTTTGCCGGAGCCTATAACTGGTGGAGAAGTTTTGAGTGGTCATACGGATTACCTAAGCTTCGTACCCGTAAGCTGTCAAGCATCGCGCTAAAACCGATCGTTTTATAAAAATCTGATTTTCGTTTTCTTTTTTGTGCATGGGCATGACAGATGATATGGAAGATGAACCAGATCAAGGTGTCCGCAAGTTGTGGACGGGAATGTTCTGAAACGAGGAAATATAATATGTCAAAAAAAACAGTCTTTATAGGTGGCGGAAATATGGCCGAAGCTTTGCTCAGCGGTATGCTTTCGGCCGGGGTGGTGGAAGCGGATGCGGTGGTGGTCACGGATATCCGTGAAGAACGTTTGTCTGAACTCCGTGAAGCATACGGTATTCAAACCTCGACGAATAATACGGAAGCGGTGGCCGGGGCGACTGAGATCTGGCTTTGCGTAAAGCCTCAACAGATGGCGGACGTGCTTTCTCCCCTCAAAGGACTGGCAGATTCGGCCCGTTGGGTAAGTATTGCGGCCGGGGTGACCGCTTCGACTTTGGAAGCCGCTTTAGGCGGGGAAGTGCGGGTGGTGCGGGTGATGCCGAATACGCCTGCCTTGGTGAAATGCGGCGTCGCAGGCGTGGCGGCGGGAAGCCGTGCGAATGCTGAAGATGTACAGTCGGTCAAAACCGCTTTAGAGTGTGTGGGCAAAGCGGTGGTGGTGGAAGAGCCGGATCTGCATGCGGTGACCGCCCTGTCCGGAAGCGGGCCGGCTTACGTTTTTTATCTGATTGAATCCATGATGGCGGCAGGAGAAAAAATGGGGATGGACCCTGAAGTGTCCAGAGAGCTGGTGCTTCAAACTGTGATCGGCGCGGGAAAACTCATGGAAGAAACCGGATTGGCTGCGGATGAATTGCGGAACCGGGTAACCTCGAAAGGGGGCACGACTTTTGCCGCAACGGAATGTTTTGATGCCATGGGTGTGGGGGCCGGGCTTACTGCGGGCACGCTGGCAGCGGCCGCCCGTTCTAAGGAGCTGGCGGGGGAGTGAATCACGGAGCGCGGGCACTCTTGCCCTAGCGGAAAGTTTCAGGTCCTTAGAGTATTTTAAGAAATCATATAGCCACAAAAAGGCACAAAAAAACGCCTCCCCTATAACCCCGCTCTGAAACAAATTTAACTTCAAAAAACAGAAGTCACAAAAGATTAGGGACGGGTTTTAATAACCAACCTTCCAATTCTTCTGCGGAACGGGGTTATAGGGGAGGCGTTTTTTTGTGCCTTTTGTGGCAAAATGCCTTCGCAAAGGATTTTATGGGCTACGACTATATTTAAAATGCTCGAAAGAGGAGGTTCTGGTTTCGCTGGGACAGGAGTGTCCGCGCTCCGTATTTCTCCTTATTCTTCCAGAGCTTCCCATCCTCCGCCGAGGGCGGTGTAGAGGGTGATGAGACGGAGCATGGATTGAATTTCACTGTCGACCAAATCATCTTCCGCCTGGGTCAATTCGCGTTCGGCATCCAAGACAGAGAGGAAGTTTTCTTCACCCAGGTTGAAGCGTACCCGCGCCAGTTCAACCGAGCGCTGACGGCTTTGTCTGGCGTCTTGTAAGACCAGCTTTTTGTCCAGTTCGCGGAGGTACTGGATCAGGGAAATTTCCACATCCGCCAAGGCCTCTAAAATGGTTTGCTCATAGAGGGCCAATGCCTCCGTCACCTCTGCTTTTTCCGCTTCGATTTGCGCACGGATTTCGCCACCTTGAAACAGAGGCCACTGTATGAACTGACTGAAGCCCCAACGGTTGTTGGGGGAGTCACGCAGTCCATCGATACTGTTGCTGGTGCGTCCGACGCTGCCTAAAAGGACAAAGCTGGGAAAAAGATCCGCCGTGGCTACGCCTACATCGGCGGTGGCCGCGGCCAGTTCGCGTTCGGCAACCCGGATGTCCGGCCGGCGGCGGAGGATGTCAGACAATTGTCCGACGGGGACCAATTCCGGTGGAGAGGGGAGAGGGGCAACCGTGGTCATTTCCGCCAAGAGAGTTCCGGGCGCTTGTCCGAGGAGTATGGACAAGCGGTAAATGCCGGCTTTGAGTTCCGCATCGAGCTCAGGTAAGAGGGATGCAGTGGTCTGAAGTTGTCCTTTGGCCCGGACAAGATCAAATTCACTGGCTTCTCCCAGTTGGAGAAGTTGGTCGACCAATTTAAAGGTCTGGCTTTGCAGGGCGATGTTCTGTTTGGTGATATCAATCCGTTTTTGGATTCCCCGCACATCGTAATAATTGCGGGCCACTTCCGCCAATACCATAATTTGAAGTCCGCGTTTTTCTTCCACGGTCATTTGCAACCGGGCTTCCGACGCTTCGTCTGCACGACGGGTGCCGCCGAAAAGATCGATTTCCCAGGACGCATTGAGCCCCGCCTGGTAGGTGGAGGTGGAAGTGGAACCATTGGTTGTCGAGGATGCACTGTTGCGCTGACGCGTATGGCCGCCCTCAGCATCCAGGGTCGGATAAAAGTCGGCATTGGTTTCCCGGCGAAGCGCCCGTGCTCTTTGAATGCGTGCTTCGGCGGCGCGCAGATTCCGGTTTTCCCGCATCGCTTGTTCTATGTAACCTTCGAGCAGGGGATCGTCAAAGCGCTCCCACCACTTTTGCTCGATGAGCTCTTGGCTGACCCTTCCTGCCGGTGCTTCTGCCCAGGGAGTTTCCAGATGCGTTTCCGGATTTTTGTAATCCGGTCCCATGGTACAGGCGCTGAACAAGAGCAGACTGGCCGGGAGCAATATTTTGATTGAAGGATTCATGAAGAGCTCTCCTCAAGTTTAAAGCTGGATTCTTCTTCTTTCAATTTCCTTGTGACATCCCCGGGGGAGCCGGTGTTCTTTGCGAGCAGATGATAAGCCACAGGCACGATGAAAACTGTAAACACCGTGGCGGAAAGCACGCCGGCGAAAATCACGATACCGATGGCTGACCGGGTTTCGGCACCCGCACCCGAGGTGAAAATCAATGGCAGAGATCCGGCGGCGGTGGTGATACCCGTCATAATGATGGGGCGCAGCCGGACCGAGGAAGCTTCCAGCACAGCCTGGGTAAAGTCCATACCTTCATCGCGTAACTGATTGATAAATTCGACGATCAAAATACCGTTTTTCGCGGCCAGTCCCACCAGCATAATCAATCCCACCTGGGTGTAAATATTGAGGGTGGCACCAAAGAAAAACATTCCCGCGAGGGCGCCGGTGATGGCCAGTGGCACTGTCAACATAATCACAAAAGGATGAATGTAGCTTTCAAACTGTGCGGCCAAAACCAGAAAGACGATAAAGATCCCGAGTAGGAAAACGAACACAATCGAGCTGCCGCTTTTCTTGAAATCGAGAGATTGACCCTTGTAATCGATTACCACAGTTTCAGGCAAATGTTCCTTGGCCAGATCTTCGAGGTAGTTCAGTGCATCGCCCAAAGCGAATCCGTCAACCAAACTGCTTTCCAGAGTAATGGAGCGGATGCGGTTGTAGCGATTCAGCGAACTGGAATCGGCAAATTCGGTGAGGGTCACCAAATTGGAAAGAGGAATGAGGCGTCCGGTGTTTGAACGGACGTAAATATTCTCGAGGTTGGTGGGGGTGCTTTGGGCATCCCGTTCGCCTTCGACGATGACGTCATACTCTTCGCCGTCATCGATAAAGGTGGTCACCCGCCGTCCGCCCAGCATGGATTCGAGGGTGCGGCCAATGGCGGTGACACTCACCCCCAACACCGCGGCCCGGTCCTGATTGATGGCAATGTTGATTTGTGGTTTGGTTTCTTTGTAGTCGGAATCCAAACCTACAAATCCGGGATTCTCCTCCTGGATTTTTTCCAGCAGAATATTCCGCCATTCGGTGAGCTCCTCATAGGTCCCGCCGCCAATCACGAACTGTACGGGTTTTTGAATGCCGCCACCGAAGCCCTGACGCATAACGGGGAAAGCCCGCACCCCGGTGAGATCGGAGAGTTCGCCACGGACTTCATCCATGATGTCCCAGGCGGAACGGCGTTCTTCCCAGGGGGAGAGAACCGCAATCATTATGCCGTCATTGAAGCTGGCATTGGAACGGGGGGCGCGGGTAATGGCGGTATGCACTTCGCCGGAATCCATATGTTTGAGCATGCGCTCTTCCACAATATCCATGTATTCTTTGGTGTAACTGAAGGAGGCGCCTTCCGGACCATTGACCAGGACGAAAAAGGCCCCGCGGTCTTCGCTGGGCGCGTATTCGGATGGAACGGCCTTAAAGAAAAAATAAGCGCCGGCCAGCAGAGCGATAAACAGTGCGATGCTGATGAAGGGGAGTTTCAGGCCGAATCTCAGAACCCGCAGATATCCCTGCCGGAGTTTTTCGAAATCCCGGTCGATTTTATTTGAGAGGCGGTTCTTCTTGGTTTTGGTCAGTAACTTGGAGGCCAGCATGGGCGAGAGGGTGAGGGCCACCACGGTGGAGAAAAATACGGCCGCGGCCATGGTTAACGCAAACTCGGAAAACAGACGTCCCAGGTCACCTTCCAAAAAGGCAATGGGGGTGAAGACCGCAATCAGCACCACGGACGTTGCGATGACCGCAAATCCAACCTGACGGGATCCGTGATAAGCCGCCACCAGCGGGGTTTCGCCTTCTTCAACTCGACGGCTCACGTTTTCGAGGACCACAATGGCGTCGTCGACCACCAAGCCAATGGCCAGCACCATCGCCAACAGGGTGAGCAGGTTGATGGTGAAGCCCATCAGCAGGAGGACGGTGAAGGTCGCGACCAGCGCCACCGGAATGGTAACGGCGGGGATGAGCATGGCCCGGACGTTTCCGAGAAAGAACCAAATTACCACCACCACCAGGAAAATGGCCATGGCGAGGGTGAGATAAACTTCATGGCTGGCATTCCGGATGAAAACCGAAGTGTCGAAGGCGGGGACCAGAGTCATCCCTTCGGGTAAGTTTTGGTTGATGATTTCCGCTTGGTCGATGGCGGCTTGGGCGACCTCAATGGTGTTTGCGGTTGACTGTTTAATGATGCCGATGCCGACCCGGGGTTTTCCGTTTCCCCGGAAGAGAGTGCGGTCTTCGATGGCCGCTTTTTCCACCCGCGCGACATCACCGATGCGTACCAGATAATTGTTTTCGCCCCGGGCAATCACCAGTTGCCGGAAATCTTCTTCGCTTTGATAGTTCCGTTCAATCCGGGCGGTGAACTGACGGGTCTCGGATTCAATGCTCCCGGCAGGAAGTTCCACATTTTGGCGGAGCAAAGCGTCTTCCACATCCTGAACGGTTATATTTCTGGCGGCAAGTTTGGTGCGGTCCAGCCAGACGCGCATGGAATACTCCAGTCCGCCACCCACCCGCACGCGTGCCACCCCCGGCAATACCGACATGCGGTCCACCAAATATCGGTTGGCGTAATCGGTGAGTTCCAGCCCGTTGATTTTTTCGCTGGTCAGTGACATCCAGATGATTACATCATCGCTGGAGTCGGTTTTTTCAATGGACGGCGGATCCGCCTCTTCGGGCAATTGATCTAAAAGACCTGAAATCCGGTCCCGAATGTCATTGGCGGCGTTATCAATATCCCGACCGGTGGAAAATTCCACAGAGATGCGGGATTCCCCGTCCTGGCTGCTGGAGCTGATGAAGTTAATGCCTTCCACCCCGGCGATGCGATCTTCAATCAGCTGGGTGATCCGGGTCTCCACCACGCTGGCGGCGGCTCCGGTGTAAGTGGTGTCGATCGAGACAATGGGGGGATCGATGTCGGGGTATTCCCGCAGGGGCAGCATTTGAAAAGAGACGACGCCCAATGCGATGAGCAAGAGGGACAGTACCGATGCGAAAACCGGACGTTTGATGGAGAGGTCGGAGAGTAGCATCGGGAATTACTCGGCTGCGGGTTTTAAAAAGGAGGCGAGGGATTCATCCCCTTTTTTGACCCCGAGCACATTGACGGGCTGATTGGAGCGAACCTGCATGAGGCCATGCACCACGACTTGGGCACCTTCTTCCAGACCGGAAAGGAGTTCCACTTCTCCGGGGATGCGGGTGCCCAATTTCACTTCCCGCTCTATGGCTACGGTTTTTCCGTCGGTTTCAACGATTTCAAATACAAAACTTTTGTCGGCCCTTTGTATCACTGCGCCTTCCGGAATGATAAGGCTGGTTCGCGGATTTTTGGTTAACTGAATCGACATCAGCAATCCCGGACGCAGACGAAGTTCCTCATTAGGTATGCGGGCCCGAACCATGACGGTGCGGGTGACCGGATCAATCCGGGAGCTCAGGGTACGGATGCTGCCGTTAAATTCTTCGTCGGGATAGGCATCCGACCGGCCTTCGATGGGGAGACCGGGACGAAGAACAGGCAGGAAGAGGGAGGGCACATCGAAATCCACTTTGATTTCACTCAGATCATCCAGAGTGGTGATCAGTTGACCTGCGGTTACCAAAGCGCCGGGACTGATTTGACGCAATCCCAATACCCCGTCAAAAGGAGCACGGATGATTCTGTCCTGCAGCTGCGCTTCCAATCCCTCGATTTGTCCTTCAATTTGCAACAGCAGGGCTTCACGTTCTTCCAGGGTGGCGGTAGATAAAGCCTGTTGTTGAACCAACTCCGTGGCCCGGTCAAATGCCGCGCGCCGTTCCTTCATTAAGGCTTTGGCTGATTTTAGGGCGGAACTTTCTTCCGCATTTTCCAGTTCGACCAGAAGATCTCCTTTTTTAACCGTATCCCCATCTTCAAAATGGATGGCGCGCACGAATTCGGTGATGTTGGAGGTGATCTCCACCGATTCATTGGCCTGGGTGGTACCAAGCGCTTCCAGGGTTTCCCCGAAGTTTTCCCGGGAGATTACGGGCGAAACCACGATATCTAAAGGTTTAGCCGGACTGGATTGGGCGAAGGTTTGAGTGCCTATCAACAGGGAACATGCGGCAAGTTGGATGAGGGATGGTTTTTGGCTATAGAATTTCATAATTTAAATTGGAATGAGATATATGGTTTTTCGTCTGAAAAGAGATCTGCTTACAGGGAAATGAAACTTTAATTTTTGTCGAAAATTTTGCCGGAGCGCGGGTAATTTTGCCCTAGCGAAAAGTTTCAGATGATAAAGCAAGAGATTCTGGTTTCGCTGGGACAGGAGTGTCCGCGCTCCGGCAATAGGGCTAGACAGAAGTTATAAAAAGGGGGTAGGGTACCCTTGTTCCCCCAAGCCCTTTATGAAGTTTACCCTCTAAAATACGCGACGTTCTCTCCCTCGATGAAATTCCCGGCTATTGGAATGATGAAGATTTTCTAACTATTCTGGAAGAACTGGAGGTTTCAGACACACAAAGCGCGAGCCCGGCTGAAATTCGGGAACTTATCGAAATGGCGCTGAGTGATTTCGAAACCCATGAAGCTGCGGATATCGCGTTGCACTACGACTTCTTGTTCAACATTACCCAGTTGCTCTCCTCCGCCTTTCCGGGTGTCTTTCCGAAAGCCATTCTGCAGCTTAACCCATGTGGTGCAGATATTCAGGCAGACTCATCGCCGTGACCTGTTTCGAAAGCGGAAACGAGTCCCCTTTCGGGATCAGGAGTATCCCACGATCGGCTTGAATGGTTTTCATACTCTCGATGAACCCCGGAGTAAGTTTGGGTGAAAGTGTCCGTTTAATTTCAATCGCCACCGTCTCACCTTTTGGTAATTCCAAAACCAAATCCACCTCCGCTCCCGCATGGGTCCGGTAGTGACTAAATGACGTTCCGGAGGGGAGTTGATTCAAGATCTGTTCCACGCAGTACCCTTCCCAGGATGGACCGCATAAGGGATGCCCCAGTAGCTCCTCCAACGAACGCAAACCCACCAACGCATGCAGCACGCCACTATCCCGCCAGTATATTTTTGGCGACTTCACTAGACGTTTTCCTGTGTTCCCGCTCCAAGGCGGAAGCATGCGTAACAGATACAGTCCCTCCAACAGATCCAGATAGCGACGAACCGTCTTGCCATCGATCCCCAACGAACTCCCCAATCGACTTAAGTTTAAGGTCGCGCCCTGCTGATGCCCCAACATACTGCACAAACGACGCAACAACATCGGAGTAGCATCTATACCCTGCTGAGGCACATGACGTTCTACATAGCTGGTAATAAAATCTTCCCGCCACTGAAGGGAGCTCTCAACGTCTTCCGCCAAATAACTATCCGGATATCCTCCCCGTTCCCAATGACGATTCATATCTTGAGGGGCCGCAGGAAGTTCCTGCAACTGAAAAGGAGGTAACTCCAAATAGCTGATGCGACCGGCCAAAGTTTCGGAACTCTGCTGAAACAAGTCCGGAGATGCCGAACCCAACAACAGAAAATGCCCTGCCTTTTCTCCGTTACGCCGACGTTCATCCACCAGACTACGCAATACCGGAAACAGATTTGGCACCCGCTGAATCTCATCTAGAATTACCAGACGCTCCCCCATCGACGACAAATACAACTCCGGGTCTGCCAACTTTGCTAGATCCGAGGGACGTTCCAAATCCAAATAATGTGTGGCCTTATTAAGGCTCAGTTCCCGGGCCAAAGTCGTTTTTCCCACCTGACGTGACCCCAACAACGCCACCACCGGATTGTTCCGGAGCCGCTTCTGGAGTTCGTTTGTTTGCTTACGATCAATCATTCTGCATAGAAATTACGGAATTGATTCTTTAATTTCAAGGTGTAATTTGCAGTAATCAGGGCCGACTCTCGTATTTAATATTTTCCCGGGGATATAATCACAACCGTAGTCGTGCCCCCATGATATGTACAGAACCCAAATTGTGAGATGTATCGATAGCTCCCGGGCGCATCCCGGAATTGGTTTTTGTTAGGCTCCCGCTACATTTATACCGATTCAGGGATGTGCCCATAGCTCCCCTGGCTGCGGATTTTGCATTGACTCCCTATCCGGTTTGAGTCACACACATGCCTATTGTTCTTCTCATTAGCCCCTCGAATTCATCACCGAAGCCCTTCGGTGTAAAAGTGTTTTCCCATCCAAATAAAGCTATTAATATGAAATCTAAATCCTGTAAATCCAGCCTGTCTTGTTTCGTCGTTTCATTCATCATTTTAAGTGGAGCCTTTGCCCGGGCGGACTCTCTACTTCACTCGGGAGAAACGCTTGCTTTCATGGGAGACTCGATCACCCAGCAAGGTGCCGGGGCCAGCGGGTATATCCGCTTGGTCGAAAGCGGGCTGGCGGTGAACGGCATCGAAGTGAAGGTCATCCCGGCAGGAATTAGCGGACACAAATCAGACCAGATGCTGGCCCGCTTGCAAAAGCATGTTTTGGATAAGAACCCCGACTGGATGACGTTGAGTTGCGGGGTGAATGATGTCTGGCACGGCGCGCGCGGGGTTTCACTTGAAGACTACAAAACGAATATCACTGCTATTGTCGATCAATGCACGGAAGCCGGCGTGAAAGTACTGATTTTGACTTCCACTCCTATTAAAGAAACGGACAACGAGCTGAACCAAAAACTGGCCGGTTATAATGAATTTCTCCGCGAATTGGCTGCGGAGAGAGAGTTGCCGCTGGCTGACTTGAACGCTGCCTTTTGGAAAGAATTGGAATCACCAACGATGCCCCGCGGCGAGGGGAATTATCTTACAAGGGACGGTGTGCATATGAATCCGCTCGGAAATATGCTGATGGCCAAGGGGATTCTCCAGGCGTTTGAACTGAATGATGAACAGATCGAAAAGGCTCAGACGGACT
This sequence comes from uncultured Verrucomicrobiota bacterium, assembly GCA_937127435.1. Classification (GTDB taxonomy): domain Bacteria; phylum Verrucomicrobiota; class Kiritimatiellia; order SS1-B-03-39; family UBA6053; genus UBA6053. Next base: position 44,148 of record CAKZLZ010000009.1, read on the forward strand.
GGAAAACGAAGCAGACACGTGTGAGGCCGGACGTTATGATTTCGGTGGCGGATTATCTGAGCCTCTGTAAAATCGCAGAAGAGGAAGGGACTACACCCGGGTCGGTGATGAACCTCATCTTTCGCCAGGGACTTGAAGCGTTGTTTATTGACCCTGAGCCGCTCCTAAACAAAGAATGAAATTCCAATGATTGAAATCATCCAGTTCCAGCCTTTTCATCTCAAATGGAGTTGGTAGGGAGGAAGGATGACTTCACATTCCCTTTCCTGTTACCGGGTTGATTCTTTACAAAATGTCGAAGGCTCTGGCTGCGGGATTGAAGGGGAATGCTTGCAGTTTCAACAGGCTTGGAAAACGGGGCTCGAATCCGATTTTATGCCGGGTGAGGTGCGGATGGGCTGGGCACCTGAAGGATTTGTAATTGAGGCAGTGTTGTCAGATCGGGAGATCTTTAATCCGGTGACGGTGTTTAATGAACCTGCTTTTTTGAAAGGCGATGTGTTTGAGATGTTTTTCAAACCGGCGGGGCTGGACCCGTATTATGAGTTTCATGTAAACCCGAACAACCAGCTGTTTCAATATCGTTTGCCGTCCAGGGAGGTGTTTTATCAGCAACGGGAGCTGGGGATCTGTTCGGAATGGCTCATAAAGGAACCGGTAGTGGAAAGTGAGGTGAAAATTGACCGGGAAAAGGGGGAATGGCGGGTCAGTGTCCATATTCAGGTCGAAAAGTTGGGTTTGGCTCCTTTAAAGGCATCTGACGTCTGGGAATTTTCCTTTTGTCGCTATGATTACACTCAAAATAGCAAAACTCCGGTCTTATCATCCACTTCGCCACTTAAAATTGAAGATTTCCATGATCAGTCCTGCTGGATGCGTGCAAGGTTGTTGTGAAAATATGGTATTATATTGTGAATAAATTAACGTAATCGATTGTTGGTTAAATTAATCAAATTTTCTGTTTGCCAATGAGGCGGTTATGGCGTATGAGGGCCTCCTCATTAATTTTTTGACTATAAACGGAGAACACAACCATGAGTGCAGAACCTAGAGACGGTGCGCAAACCTTGCTGAAATGCCTGGAGGCGGGCGGGATTGAAATAATGTTTGGATATTCGGGAGGCGCGGCCTTGCCGATTTTTGATGCCTTGGAAACTGCGGGCACCAAAATTAAATTTGTGTTGGCCCGCCACGAGCAGGGTGCCACGCATATGGCGGATGGTTATGCCCGTGCGACCGGCAAGCCGGCTGCGGTTTTGGTTACCTCCGGACCCGGTGCCGGCAATACCATTACCGGCATTATGACTGCACATATGGATTCCGTTCCGATGGTCATCATTTCCGGTCAACAGGTGACCTGGATGTTGGGCAAAGACGCTTTCCAGGAAGCGGATATTTTCGGCATCACCATGCCGGTTGTGAAACACAGTTATTTGGTGAAAGATTCGGCGGACATTCCCCGGGTCACCAAAGAAGCGATTTATCTGGCGACCTCCGGCCGTCCGGGACCGGTTCTGATCGATATGCCGAAAGATATTAGCCAGGGACCTTGCACCGCTCCTTTGGATGCGGAGATTGATCTGCCGGGTTACAATCCGGAATCCGCTTATGAAATTGACCCCAAAGATATCGAAACGGTTGCGGCGGCGATTGCCAAAGCCGAACGTCCGTTGATTTTGGCCGGACACGGGGCGATGCTCGCCCACGCCGGGCCCGAATTGAAAGAACTGGCTGAAACGGCCCGTATTCCTGTTTGTAACACCTTGTTAGGTAAAGGGATTTTCGACGAAACCCACGAACTTGCTTTGGGCATGTTGGGAATGCACGGAACGGCCTATGCGAACAAAGCGGTTTGTGAAACGGATTTGCTGATTAATATCGGTTCCCGTTTTGATGACCGGATTATTGGTCAGCCCGACAAGTTCTGCAAAAACGCCACCATTATTCATGTGGACATTGATCCCTCCGAGATGGGGAAAATGATTAAGCCCGACATCAAGATTGTGGGGGATGCCAAAGTGGTATTGGCGGAGTTGAACAAGAAAATCAAAGCGCTGCCCACCGAAAGTTGGTTGGCGACCTTGGAAGGATATAAAAAACGCTTTCCGCTGCATTATAGAATCCAGGGTGGATTAAAAATGCAACATGTGTTGGATGTATTGGACCGTCTGACCGAAAGCAATGCTGTGATTTGTACCGACGTGGGGCAGCACCAAATGTGGTCCGCCCAGTTTAACAAAACCAAAGCGCCCTGGAATTGGGTTTCCTCCGGCGGTGCCGGTACCATGGGCTTTGGATTTCCGGCCGCGATTGGCGCCCAAATGGGACGTCCGGATGATATCGTGGTGGCAGTCGTCGGGGACGGTGGTTTTCAAATGACCCTGTTCGAACTCGCTACGGCGGTTTTACAAAAACTCCCGGTCAAAATTCTGGTTTTGAACAATCATTTCCTGGGAATGGTTCGTCAGTGGCAGGAATTGTTCTTTGACAACCGCTTCTCCGGCGTGGACCTGGAAGGGAACCCTGACTTTGTGAAACTTGCGGAATCGTATGGTGCCAAAGGATTCCAAATCAAACGTCCGGCTGATATTGAGAAAGTATTGACCCGTGCATTGGAATACAATGACGGCCCCTGCCTGATTAACTGCGAAGTGGTGAAAGAAGACAATGTATTCCCCATGATTCCTGCCGGGGCCGCCCTGGAAGATATGATCATTGAGAAACCTCGTCATAAAATGGAGAAGCCTACCGGCTCTACTTGATGTGGAACGCTATGAGTAATGCCGGCAGATCGCCGGCGCTCCTTTCCTCTAACTTCTTTATAAAAACAAACTATGAAAACTGAAATCGAAACTACGGACCAACCGGCCACCATCGTCATTCCAACTCCCGAATATCCACTGCACACCTTAAGTGTATTGGTGAACAACAAGCCGGGTGTGCTTGCCCGTATTTCCCAGGTGTTTTCCCGCCGGGGCTACAATATCGAATCGCTGGTGGTCAGTCCGGGCGCTCATGAAAGCTTTTCCCGTATGACCATTGGTGCCCGGGGGGAAGAATCCGGTTTGGATCAGATCAAGGCGCAGTGCAACAAGCTGATTGATGTACTCAGTTGCTACGATCACACGGACGAAGCTGTGGTCGCAAAAGAATTGGCTTTGGTTAAAATTTCTGTGGGTGCCTCGGATCGGGGTGAAGCCCTGCAGATTGCCGAACACTTTGGTTGCAAAACTTTGGACCTCGCACCGGAAAGTTTGGTGTTTATGGTGACCGGCGACAGTGGCAAGCTGGACGCGATGGTCGGCATGATGCAGAAGTTCGGGATCATTGAATTGGTTCGGACCGGTAAAGTGGTCATGACCCGCGGCAACGGCCTTACCTGATTTCCGATGACCCGTTTTCGTCCATGTATTGATCTGCATCAAGGTCAGGTAAAACAAATTGTCGGGGGCACGCTCTCGGACGGAGGCGCGGGTCCGGATACCAACTATGTCAGTGCACAGGGCGCGGATTATTATGCGGCCAAATACATGCGTGACGGATTGACCGGTGCGCATGTGATTCAGTTGGGACCGGGTAACCGTCCGGCGGCGATCTCCGCCCTGAATGCGTGGCCGGAAGGATTGCAGTTGGGTGGCGGGGTGACGGCGATGAATGCCGAATCCTGGATTGCGGCGGGGGCGGGAAAGGTGATTGTCACCTCCTGGCTGTTCGATGAACGCAACCGCTTTGACTTATCCAGACTAAAGGCCCTGTCAAAACTGGTGGGGCCCGAAAAGCTGGTGATAGATCTCAGTTGCCGAAGGGTGGACGGGGAATGGTGGGTGGCCACCAACCGTTGGCAAACGGTGACCGATATGCGGATCATCCCCGAGACCTTAAAACTCTTCGCACCCTACTGCTCTGAATTTTTAATTCATGCCGCGGATGTGGAAGGGTTGCGCGGGGGAATGGATGAAGATCTGATTCGTTTCTTGGGAAAAGAATCTCCTTTGCCGGTGACTTATGCCGGTGGCGCAAAAGAATTTGAAGATCTGGCACGGGTGGACGCGCTGAGTGGAGGAAAGGTGGATCTTACCATTGGCTCCGCACTGGATTTGTTCGGCGGAGAAGTCTCCTACACGGATTGCGTGGCCTGGAATCAACGCCAAGAATAGAAATCTTGTAGATGACAAAGTTCTTATATTTGTCGGATACCCATTTTGGTAAAGAGCCGAACGGTTTTCAGCAGCAACAAAGCTATCCTGAAAGACTGCCCGAAATTTTGGGGGCGTTAAAACATGAAGTGGATCGACGGGGCGACATTGATTTCATTTTGCATGGCGGGGATATGATTCATACGGCTTCGGATGCCGATATTCTCGCGATCTCGAAGATGTTTGACTGGGAGGTGCCGGTTTATCTTTGCTTGGGCAATCATGATCTTACAAGCCCGGAGGCTCTGGAGCGGTGGATGGAATTGGCCCCTCAGTTTTTTAAAGACGGGTTGCCGGTATACAGTATTGAAACGCCGGACTTCATCCTGCATGTCGCCCCGAATCACTGGGGCGAAAAAGATTTCCACTGGGAAACGTGTCAGGATGCCCGCTTTTCTGAAGCGCAGATGGCTGCGCTTTCCCTGAAGTTAAATTCACGGCCGCAGCTGCCGCATTTTCTCTCCACCCACAGTCCCGTTTTTGGAATTCCGGTGGTGCAAAGTGGATTGAAAGAACCCATCCATGTACCGGTTGAATCTTTTACCCGGCAAATTTTATCCTTGGCTGAAATGCATCCCAATTTATGTTGTGTGCTGGGGGCGCATACGCATTTGAATATGCGGGTGGAGCATCAGGGCGTTGAGTTTGTTACGGTCAGCTCCATTATTGAAGCGCCCTTTGAATATAAAATATTTGAAGTGACGGAAGGCAACATCCGCATGTCCACCTGTCGTTTGGGGTCCGGGTGTGGATTTGATTATCGCTATAATGAGGAATGATCTTTTGTGCAAGGTCGGGAAGAGGACCGGAGATTTGACAACAGGTTTTGAGTGGATCGCTGAACTTATCTCGTCTGGGTTTCGATGACGTAAAACCGGACGGGTTCCTCGGTGGAGACTTCATCTTCCCAGCTCATAAAACCGGTAGGGTTGCCCCGTAAACCGGAAGTGACAGGTGTCCAGGTTCCCTGCGTGAGATCCGTACGGGTATATACCACAAAGTCTCTGGTGGTTCCGATGATGGGGGTGGCCTGCCATTGTAAGACGTTGGGATTGGATCCTGTTCTTTCCAGAGAGAGGATTCGAATGGATTCAAGGACTTCACCGGCAATATCCAGCTCATTTACCGCGAGGGTTCCCAGTGCTGTCATGTTGCTAAATGACGCCCGGATACCCGTTACCCCCGGGGAATTGGCGGTGGCCCATTGTTTGTTCATTGAAGCGATGGCCGGGGCGTCTGAGGTAAGGGTCGCCAGATCTGTGACCGAGAGACTGCTATCATCTGCATAATGCGCAATGACCTCAAAAGCCTGGGTGCCCCCCTCCGGAAGGTTGGCGGTTGCAGGCTTGATTTGCAAGCTCTGAAGACCCACGGCAATCGAGGTGTCGAGGGTGGCATTCGCGGTCAGGGATCCATAAGTAGCGGTGAGGGTGGAGGAGCCGTTCTGTCCGGCAACCGCCACCGCATCCTGGATTTGTATGACTGAAGGATTTTGGCTGGTGAAGACGGTTTCAGGGGTCACATCAATCTCTTGTCCTCCTTCCAAAGTGGCGATTGCACTCAGGGCCAAAAATTCTCCGGCACGCGTAAAGGTGGTGCCATTCGGTACAATCCGCAAGGCGATGGGTTGAGGGGTACGTTCTGCAACATGGACGGTGATGTTTTTCGAAACGCCCCGCCATTCGATTTCCAACTGTATGGCACCATTGACTGTGGCCTGGATCGCTTCAACCTGATTTCCATTCATACGAATGATGGCCGTTCCATCCTCCATTTTGCCGGGGTTGAATGTGACGTCGGTAGAGACCACTTCTGTGGATTCATCCTCATACACTGCGGTAATCGTCAGCATTTGGGTGGCACCCGGATACGGGAGAACGAGAGTGCCAGGGGAAACCAGCAATTCCGTAGGCGTTTCCTGAAGGGTGGGAGGGAAGTCGCCTGAGTCATTCAAAAAGATCATGTTGCCGTTATTGCTGGTGATCAGTTCTGCTGTATCGTCACCGGCAAGATCCAGAGCCAACCCTAAATCTGTATAACTGGATCCGAGGCGGTTCCATGGAGGGTTTACCGCAAGGTCCCGGTAAACATGGGTGGTATCGCTCTCCCAGGTACTGCTGTAATTGCTGCTGTTCAGGGTGCCGGTTTTTCCGCCTGCATTCCGTATGATCGTGTCACTTCCATAAAGATCCAGCGTACCCCAACCGTCGATATTTGCCCAACCTAACATTTCGTGAGCTGGCTCATTAATATCCGACTCGAATACGAAGAGGGTCGCTGAATCAGGGAGGGTTTCTAATGTACTTCGGTATGCAAAACAGGCCGATTGGGTAAATACAGTTACATCGCTTTTTCCGTTCTGATTAAAATCGGCCCAGGAGACATGCAGGGGTTTTCCATTTGCACTTTCTCCGGGGCTGAGGTCTTCCCAATTCGGGGTTGCGCCGGGCCCGGAAACCGTTCCGTGGTAGAGATAAAGTTTTGATGAAGTGGCGTTAGCTCCGCCGTTCACATCTTCAGCGATCAGCAGGTCATCTTTACCGTCATCAGTCAGGTTTCCAAAAGACAATGCGGTAATGTTTTGTTGAGAGGATGTCCAGGATGGCGCGGTGTGTGTGCCGCTCCCAGCTGAGAGAAACAGGGCTGCTGTTTTGTTGGTTCCGTAGCCGGCAAGGGCCAGATCGGGTACAGTATCCCCGTTTGCATCCCCCCAGGATGCATTTTCAATGCTGTTCATATCCGAGGGGAGGATGATGCTGCCGCCCGGGGATGTTGAGAACCCGAAGCCGGAAGGAAGCGCGGGATAGATCTCGAGAACGGTACGGGATTCTAAAGTGCCTCCGCCGACGTCCACTTCTTTAATTTTGGAGATCATCAGATCGGCTTTTCCGTTTCCGGTGGCATCGGCCAAAGTGATGGGAAGGTGATCATAGACGGATTCATTTTCGGTAAAGGCCTCCCATTGTAAGGTGAAAACCCCCGTCGGGGAAACGCTGTAGATGGCCATGGAGCGATCTGTCCAAATTCCCGAAGTGTGGTTTCGGTACGTAAAGAGGTCTGTGCGCCCGTCGCCATTTATGTCGCCGGTAAGTAAATTTCCTGAAATTGAAAAATCAGGAGCGGCATCCCCGACAGTACGTTGGGCGGTCGGAATTGCGATTCTTTCCGCTTGGGACCAGTAGCCGATATTTCCAGAGGTATCGATGGCGCGCACAAAATAATTTGTGATACCGCCCCCGGCATGGGAATAGGTGAATGAGGTTTGGGTTGCCGGCACGGTTTCAATTAAATATCGTGAAGTTACGGAAGAACCAATGCCTCGGCTGATTTCATAAATAGCCACATCATCGCTGTCGCTGGCTTGCCAGCTAACCGTAACATCAGTCGATCCGGCTGCCGGGGTATGCGCGGTCACGAAGCGGGGTGGAAGCGGGGGCATCACATCCCTCAGGGGGGAACTCATGAGGAATATGCCGCTGGTAAGAGCGATATCTTTTACGCCGTCTTTATCAAAATCGACCCATTCCGCGGGACCAAAATAGTTTCCTTCACTGCTGATCACTAATTTGGAACGCCACTGGGGGTAATCTGAAAAGCTTCCGCCATCATTCCGGTATAGGGTTTGCCCGATACCGAAAGAACCGCTTGCACTATATCCCAATACGATATCCGGGTCCCCGTCGCCATCGAAGTCTGCCACATCGATATCAAGAGGGTCCTCTCCATATGGAAGCGCGGTCCAAACCGGATTGTTTTCAAGGGTGCCAGCCACATTGCGGTGAAGAGAAATTCCCTTTCCCGGCCGGGTGCCTATCAAATCTGGATACACATCACCATTCACATCTGTTAATGCCAAGGGTGCCGTGATGCCGGATAGACGGAAGAGTTCGGTCATGCCGGTCAAATCCTCATTCAGATCGAGCATAATCACGAATTCCCCTCCGCCATATACGTAGTAGTAACCCACTGCGCATTCAAGTTGTCCGTCGTAATCCACATCTGCCCAGGAAATGGATCCCTTGTAAACATTATGGTTGATAAACCCCGATTCGGCATCGGGGGCTGCTGGCATTAAAAAGCGGATGGAAGGAGCGGATGAAAGAGTTCCATCGTTATTTAAGAAAACCAACAACTCGCCGTCGAATTTGGTAATGATGGCGGTGAGGTCGAGGTCTCCATCCCCATCCACATCCGCCAGTACCACTTCATTAATTGCGTAGGAGCTGTTGCTTTCCCAGACGGGGCTGCTGCCAAATCCACTGCCGGTATTGGCAAAAACCTGAATTTTTTTGGAGCCGGTGGAGCCGAATGCGGCATCGGGGAGACCGTCTCCGGTGAGATCTCCCACAGCAATGCTGTTGATTTCGACACCATCCCCCAGAGTCCAAACCGGATTCATGGCAAGTCCCTGGGCACTGTTCAAATAGAGGGCCTTGCCCCGGCTTGAGGAGCCGCTTGAAGAATTTACCAGCCAGCCGACGGCCAAACGGTCTTCATAACCGTCACCGTTTACATCCACAAATTTTGAGAGAGTGGTTCTCGAAAAAGGAGATAATCCGAGAAGTTGAGAACCGTTCCATTGAAACATATTTCGTAAATCCGAGATCATCGCCACACCGGTACTTCCGCGGTACGCCATGCTGCCGTTGTCAGAATTAATACTATAGCCTGAAGACACGGAGGCGGTTGTCCACGTACTTCCTGCGTATGACCAAAGGTCAAAATTTCCACCGCCGAACCCGGTGAAAAATTCGATCATATTTAAGGAGGGGTTGTAGAGTAAATGGCCTGTCTGATTGGTGGCCGGCATGCTTGCAGGAGTCACCTCCGTCCAGGTGGTGCCATTGTATTCCCACATTTCGGTCAACGTTCGCAGCGTGGTTCCGAATATAGAAGTGAAGTATTCTTTTCCTCTGAACAGCACGGTTACATTTCGGTTGGCATCATAAGCCATTTGATGATCTCTCCGTGGAGTCGGAAATGTGATGGGAGTGATTTGGGTCCAATTGCTCCCGTTCCATTCCCAGGTGTCGTTTAAATGGGTTTGATCTTCCTGGGCTCCTCCGAAGAGCACAACTTTTTTCCGGGCACTGTCATAGACCATGGCATGGTAAGCACGGGCGGAAGGAGAGGTGGCCGGAAAGACCTGGGTCCAATCCGTTCCATCATACAACCAGGTTTCCCCATTTTCAGGATAGCCGCCAAACAATACCACTTGCGCGCGTTCGGCGTCATAGGCCATGGCGAAGCCTTCTTGGACAGGGGGCGTATGTTCGGTTTCCACCGGAATCCAGGTTGAACCATCCCATTCGGATGTAATCGGGAATCCTTCCCGATATCCTGTACCGCCAAAACGAACCGTTCGATCCCGTGCGGCATCGTAAACGAGCTTTCCTTCTCTTCGTAACACGAATTCAGGAAAGAGAATATCGAGTTCCCCATCTCCTTTGGTATTGGGAGACACTGCTTGCAAACCATTGAAACTGATGAAAAATGTGGCGAGGACCACAAGTATCTTTTGATGGCTTGCGGGTGTTCCGGATTTAACCGGAAACCTACCTGATTTTGATAGGAGTCGTAATGATCTAATAGCTAATGTGAATAATTTCATACTTGTGATATAACGTTTGACTAAATGTGTTGTCAGTACCCAAAATTTTGGAATAGGGGAGTGGATGTCAGATATTAAATGAATTTAAAGAGCTCTGTTGTGTGGAAGGAGGATTTTGATATTCTTCGAATTTGACTTCAGTTAGATTTGAGTTGAATCCCCGTTAGGTTATGACATCTTTCTCCAATCACTTCCTCTTTTTTTTCGGTGTGCAGGGTGTTTGTGTGTTATGAAAATACGTAAGAAAAAATTATTCATTTCTATGACGGGGATTGTCTTTGTCTTGCTTTTAAGCGCATGGGTCCGGCATCGTTTTGCAACCCGGTTTGAGTATGTGGTGCCGGGTCCCCATGATTTTCGGGTGGTTACTTGGAATGTGGGGTATTTTGCGCCGGTATCCGATAAAAACTTAAGAGATGTTGATCTGGAATCCGTTGCGGAATTACTCTCCGGACTTTCTGCGGATGTGGTGGTTTTACAGGAGTTGGGCCAGGTGGGGCAGGCGGGACAAATTGCGGATCTTTTGGGGGAGGGATGGAATGTGTATGAAGAGGAGACCGGCCATGGAAATCAGGTGATGGCGATTCTGAGTCCGCGTGAATTCCGCTCCGCGGAAAGCTTCGAATGTGGAGGGCGCACGACCTTAGGGGTTTCGTTGTACGCTGGTAATCACCGGCCGGTATATGTCGTGGGCGTTCATTCGCCACATCCCGCCCGGGGGATAGAAGAGAATGCTGAAAATATCCGTTGTGCCCTCGCGCATGCCGCTTCGAAAACGGAAGACGTCCGTATCATCACCGGAGATCTGAATTATAATTTCGATCCGGGATCAGAAGGGGAATTTTACAGCGAAATTATGCAGACCTTCGGGGACGGAACTCTGGCCTTGGGTGAGACCTATTATGCCCGCACCCGCATTGATCATATGTTTCATTTTCCCAAAGAATTAAAGGTCGTGGAAAAAGGGTCGGGAATGGTGGATTTGCCGGTTCGCTTTGCGAAAGTTCCGGGGTTTCGGGATCACCGTCCTTTGGTGGTGACCTACAATTTGGATTCCTTTTAAGCCGAAGCCCTGTGCTTATTGCGCCCGGACATAATAAGTGAAAGCATGATGCATTCGCCCGGTAAACTTGTTTACTTCACTTAAAAACACCAATCGATTCAGGCCTTCTTTTACCATCAGCTGATCCCCGTTTTTGGGGCTGAGCTTTTGACCGTTCAAATAGAGTTCCCGGGTATTTTTAAAACTTCGGGTCATCAACCGTCCGGCTTTATCACACTTGATGTCGGTAACGATCATGAAGTAGGTGGTCTCTTCTGTCCGGTTTTTCAATTCCTCGTTTAAACGTGTGCCCATATCGGAAATGTTTTCGTTAAAAATACTTCGTTCGGCATCACTGGCCGCAAACCATTGGAGCGACGGCAGTTTTTCGGTTCCCGGTTGCGACATGGGGAGGGCTTTCTCCCAAATACTTCGATCCGTGAAAAAGGAGGATGCATAGGAGTTGTCGCGGTATTTATCATTTTTGGGTGGGAGTACCGTCGCTTCGAACATCGAACTGAAAACACGTTCGGGCCGGCCGTGATTGAGATAATCGATCTGGCACAACAGGAAGGGTTTTCCCCATAGAAATTCTCCGGATTCCGCAACGGTGAGTTTTTGGGAGAGCTGAAGAGATTCGCCCGGCGCAGGGGCTGCCGGAGAGAGGGCCCGGGGCATTTCATATTTGGGTGGCAGGATATAACGCACACGGAGATTTTCAATTTTACTGTCTGCGCCGGCATCCAGCGTCAGGGTCAGATTGTGGTCATTGGACAGGGTGAGTGAAGCTTGTACGGCTGTTTCCAAGGGGGGCTGGGTGAGTTGCGGGGCATCCTCTTTGGACATCGGTTGATAACTGATCACCTTCGGCGTCTTCGCAAAATCCGGAGGGGAGACGTGAAAGAGTGTGCCGGAATTGTCGGTCCGGGTTTTCACAGGTTCCCCATCGATTTCGATGGCGTTTCCGGTCCCTGAATAGCGCAGGGTCAATGCGACATCGGAGCCTATATCCGCAGCGTAGGGCATGTGCAGAGTGTAAACGATATCTTTCCCCCGCGGTTGCGGAGGCGATATCTTATATTGCCGTAAAATTTTCCGGTAGGCGGCGTACTCGCTTTGAGTGCAATACCACCAGTTTTCCATTCCGGCGTGTTTCCGATAAACCTCCTCCATGGCATTCCAGGTGCGATCATTGCTCATCCAGACATGCACCCCAATGCTGAGGCAGGGTTCTTCCTCCATCCATTCAGGGTTGGCCATGCGGTCCTGCAACTGTTTATCAAAAGTTTCCGGAGAAGGGTTCCGGTTGTCACCGGCGGTACAGTAGTGGGTGCTGCTCACCGGATCGAGACCCTCGGGAAGTTTTCTGGCGAATTCAGGAGAGACGTTGTGAATATATCCTACACGTTGGAGAGACTCGGCGATGAGTCCTTGCATATGCTTCCGGATTTCATTTCGGTAATTGCCGTCGGAAAAGCAGTAGCTGTTGACGGGGCGGTCGCCCTCCGCTTCAACCACCGCCCGGATTTCAGCCACTTCCCAGAACATACGGTTGATGTTGATTTCAGAGGCAATGCGGGCGTGGGTCATGGAATGCGCACCCAAATCGGTATTCAAATCTTTCAGCTTCTGAAAATTCATGGGAGCTTGGTCCGGTTTATGATTCAGAAAGAAGGTTCCCTTAAATCCGTACTTGGTCATCAATTCCTGCATGCGGTAATGACTGCGATGGCTGTCATCCCAACGGGCGGAAAACGCAAAATCTTTGTTATCGAATAAAGCGCAGGGGCGGAGTTCACCTTCGGTATCCGCATTTCGGATTACGATTTCACGGGTGTAGAATCGAAGATCCGCGTCGGATGCGGACAGGGAAAGAATCCCGGTGACGCTTAAAATAATAGGAAGAAAAGAAAGGGGTCTCATGACGGCACCCTGACAGCTCTTCGTGACATAGTCAAGTCCGGGTTCGGGCGCAATAAGAGGGGCTTTTCCGGTAATTTAAAAGGATTGAGAAATATTTCAGAATTTGAATTGCTCCCAACATTAACTTGATATATGATTGAGTAATCAACTATTAAACAAGGAAAAGTATATGACTGATTTATCGGATAGTTCCAACTTTATTATCAAAAATGCATTGTTGTCCTCCAGGCTCTCTAAAAGAGTCGGGCACTGTCTCAGTGTGCACGGGATGAGTATGACGGAGTTTTTGGTGCTGCATTCATTAGAGGGTGCACCCAGAAAGGCGTTGTCACGGATTGAACTGGCGGAGTTGCTCGGTATGAGTGCTTCGGGTATTACCCGTTTGGTTGCTCCCATGGAAAAAATCGGCTTGGTTTCGAAAGAATCCAATCCCCGGGATGCCCGACAGAGTCTGGTGAAAATTTCCGAAACCGGGCAAAGACTTTACTCGGAGGCTTCTGTCGGTTTTGATCACATTTCGAATGAGTTGACTGAAAATATAAGCTCCGTTCAGTTGGAGAAAATTTTGGAACTTTATGGACGGGTAAAATAAATAGACCCTTCCGGTTACTATTTTTTGTGACTGAAATTTTCTATGTAAATGCGACTTATGAAATGTGAAAATCTATTTGAAAAAATTCCGAAAGACCTGAGTCAGGAGGTGTTTGAGGTTTTGGCTCAAGGGGGCGGGACCCGGATCGAACGGATTGTGTCCGCCGGTCAATCCGCCCCTGAAGAGGGATGGTTTGACCAGGCCGGACACGAATGGGTGATGGTTCTGCAGGGCGAAGCGCGTTTGCAGTTTGAAGGGGAGGAAGAGCGGAGGTTGCGGGCGGGAGACTACATCCTTATACCCGCACACACCCGGCACCGGGTGCTCTCAACCAGCAAGGATCCTGAAACCATTTGGTTGGCGGTGCACTTCGCGGTGAATTGCTGAATTAAATTTTGCTGGCTTGCCTCGATCCCAAATCTGTTTTAGATCCTAAGGCATGAAAACCCATGACCTATTAGATGAATTGATTTATGAAAATCCCCTGGCTTCCGCTGGAGACCTGAAAGATTTCCGGTTAGAAGGTGAAGCCGCCTGTAGTTTTCCACGCGGTCGCTGGCGTTTGGAAGGGACCAAAGATCCGGGTGAAGGACAGGCGGCCAATCTGGTGGCCTGGTGTCCGGAAGTTTTCCCTGACCATGTGTGCATTCGCTGGGATTATCGGGCGATCCAGGAACCGGGTTTGAGTATTTTGTTTTTTGCGGCCAGCGGCCGGCAGGGCGAAGATGTGTTGGATCCTTCACTGGAAAAACGTAGCGGGCCCTACAAACAATATCATTCAGGAGACATCAATGCACTGCACGTGAGTTATTTCCGTCGCAAGCATCCGGTGGAGCGCGCGTTCACCACCTGTAATCTTCGTAAAAGCCATGGGTTTCATCTGGTGGCCCAGGGGGCGGATCCGCTCCCGGGGGTGGCGGATATGCGGGAGTCTTACCGGATCTCTTTGTTGAAGTCCGGTCCCCATGTTCGCTTCGCCATCGACGGATTGGAATGTTTCCGATGGACGGATGACGGCCAATCCACGGGTCCGATTCTCGGAGGCGGTCAAATCGGATTTCGTCAGATGACCCCGCTGATTGCGGAGTATGCGAACCTCACGGTTCACAGGTTAAAGACGCCATTGACATGAGCGGACATCTCCCTTTCCAAACGGTGGCGGAAGCGCCTTCGATCCACACCTACTTTGATGTGGTTCCGGAAAGCCCTGACGGAAAACAGATTGTTTACTTTCGTTTTGACGGCAAGCCCTTGACGCAAGGGACCATTTGCATCCGCGAGCGGCAAGGAGACCGGGTGACGGAAGTCCTCCACTGTCCGGGAAGTACCCATGGTGCGGCGCAGCAGGGATGGCTCGATTCTGAACACATTTATTTCACGGCCAATGAACAGGTGCAAATCGCCACCTTGTCAGGTGAAATTGTTCAAAGCTTTCCGGGAGCGATTGACACCATTCATCAGCAAACCCGTCGGGGACTCGCCCCCAGTAAAAATTGGCGGGGGGACATCCGGCCTCCAAAAGAGAAGGCCTGTTTCCGGATTGATATCGATGAGGGATCCCTGCATGAATTGTTGGATGTGGAAAGGGCCTGGGAACTTTGTCAGGGACGAATTGATCTCGAAGGCGTCGACAAGTCGCTGATGAACTTTAAGCACACCAAATGGTCACCGGACGGCAAACAATGGTTTGTAGTTTTTACCAATGAGGAAAGTCGTAAAGCCCATCCGGGTTTAAAAACAGTGAAGGTGCTGATTGCCGCCAATGACCAGGGGGAAGACGCGCGGTTTATTGGTGCCTTTCATCATCATCCCAACTGGTCACCCGACGGAAAAATGATTTTTGCTTTTTCCGGTTTGCACGGGGAAGTTCATGCCTGGGATCCACGGGGAGGGGGCCCACGGGTACTTTGTACTTTTCCGGATGAAGGACATCCCTCTCTGCATCCACAGGGAACGGTCATGTTGACGGATGCCTATGTGAACGATGAAACCCTGGTGTACGGATATGATTTTCCTTCGGGCCGGGTGTCGGAAATTTCACGTTCTCCGGATCCTAAATTCGATTGGCAAACTTCGCATCCTCCGCGTCAATTGTGCCATGCCCATCCGGTGTGGTCGCATGACGGTCAGCGGATTTATATGAACCGGGTGGTGGAGAATCTTCCGCAACTGGTGGTGATGGAATCCGGGTTCTGAAACCGGAAGCCTGAAGGCATTCCGCCGAACCGCCTGAAGTCGGGACTTCGAACCCGAAACCCGCGCTAAACCGGAGGGAATGTTCGGAGTTCCATCTTTAGATGGTTCGGTTTCAAGGCGTAGTTCCGCGGCCTCCGCGGAAAACACAAAGCATTCGTTTACCATCGGGGCGATGGAACTACGGCTTCTGAAGTCGGGACTTTGATCTCGTACTCCGCACTAAACCGGAGGGAAAGTTCCGAGTTCCATCTTTAGATGGTTCACCCGAAGCGTTCACGCGAGGGGGACGCTTCGGGCATAGTTGAAAACCTTTACACTTTGAACGAAAGTAACCGCAGTCCATTCAGGCAGACCAGTACGGTGGAGCCCTCGTGTCCAATGACCCCGAGAGGAAGCGGGATGCCGATGGTCAGGGTGCTGATGACCAAAACCAGAATCACCGCCATGGAGAAAATCAGATTCTGGGCCACGATGCGCCGGCTGCGTTTGGCGAGAGCAAAGGCATTCACCAAATGACAAAGATTATCGCTCATTAAAACCACATCGGCGGTTTCCATCGCCACGTCGGTTCCAGCGGCTCCCATGGCGATACCCAAATGAGCGGTGGCGAGGGCGGGGGCATCGTTCACCCCGTCACCCACCATGGCCACGGCACCTTCTGCCTGAAGTTTCCGGATGACCTCGACTTTGTCCTCGGGAAGTAGACCCGCGTACACATCATCGATCCCGAGCTGAGCTGCGATATGTGCGGCCACCCGCGGGTGATCTCCCGTGAGCATGGCAATTCTTTCGATGCCCCGTTTGCGAAGCCCGGCAATCATTTGTGCGGCATCCTCACGGATTTCATCCGCCACGGCCACTACGCCCAGCAGGTTCAGTGAATCTGTCTGCTCGGCCAACAGAATGAGCGAACGCCCTTCGTCCTGCAATGTCTGGCAACGGGCAAGCAGGTCATCGGGTATCGAAACGTTCTCCTCTTCGAAGTAGCGTAAACTTCCGGCGACCAGAAAGCTTCCTTCCACGGTTGCGGTCGCTCCTTTTCCGGGAATGGAATGGAAATCACGGGGTTCCGGTACCTCTAAATTTTCGGCTTTCGCTTTCCGTAACACCGCTTGTGCAAGGGGATGCTCTGAATGTGATTCCACGATGGCCAGTTTCCGGAGAAGTTGTTTCCGGTTTTCTTCGTCTTCTCCCGAGAGAGGGATGATTTCTGTCACGCTCGGTTTGCCCACGGTCAAGGTACCGGTTTTATCAAAGGCCAGTACTTTCACTTGGGCCATGCGTTCCAAATGTACGCCCCCCTTGAATAAAACCCCTTTCCGGGCAGCCCCGCCGATGGCAGAAAGAAATGCGGCCGGGGTGCTGATGATCAGCGCACAGGGAGAGGCCACCACCATCACGGTCATGGCCCGGTAAAAAGAACGGTCGAAAGGTTCATCAAAAATTTTCCAGGGAATAAAAATCAGCCCCAGGGTAAACAGGATGACACCCGCCGCATAAAACTGTTCCGCGGTTTCCAGAAAGCGCTGACTTTTTGCTTTCTGAGACTGGGCATTTTCCACCATGGAAATGATTTTGGAAAGGGTGGATTCAGCTTCGGTTTTGGTCACTTCGTATTCGAGGCTGCCTCTTTGATTCAGCGTGCCGGCATAGAGTTTATCGCCGATTTGTTTGGCAACCGGAATAGACTCTCCGGTGAGGGACGATTCATCCACGGCACTTTGACCCCTCAGAATTTTTCCATCGAGAGCAATGCTCTCCCCGGGTCTTACGAGGATGAGGGTGCCGGGTTGCACATCCGCCACCGCTTGTAATTCCCATTTGCCGTCCACCTGACAGCTTACGTTTTCCGGACGCAATTTCATGAGCGACTGAATGGCGTTGCGGGAGCGTTCCATGGCGTAATTCTGCAGCACATTCGACAGGGAAAACAGGAACAGCAGCATGGCGCCTTCCAAGGGGTGGTCGACATAAGCGGCACCCAATGCCGCCAACACCATGAGCAGATCCACATCCACTTGACCTTTCCGCAGGGATGCGAAGCTTTCCACCACCCCGAAATATCCACCCGATAAATAGGCCAGGGTCCAAGCGGTATGATGGTAGACTGGAGGAAGAGCAAAAAAGTGCTCAAGGGTGAACCCCGCGACCAGAGAGAGGCCGCAAAGAATCATCAGTCCGCTTTCCCAATTTTTTTCATGTCCTTCATTTTTTGCAGTTTCCATATCCCGAACACTTACACGAATCCCGGGGTTTATCCAATTGAAACCTGTTGATTTGTAGCTTGTTACGCAAATGAAAACGTATGGAAGGCAAGCGGATGATTGGATGGTAAAGCAATGAAGTGTCGTAGCTGAAAATACGGACCTGAGAAATCCAAGCGGGTGATCGCCGTTTTAGGGACGTTCAAACGCGCCGATGTCCGGCTGGTTTCCCCGGTCCTTCCAATTCACATCGTACCAGATGTTGGAGCGTTTAAGAGCTGCGTTGACTGCAGGGGAAGTGGCGGAAGGGGTGAAGTCTCCCTGGGGATGAAAATAATCCACGCCCTGCACATCTTCATCGGTGGCCTCGGGTCCGATGATTTTGACAAATTCAAACAGACGGGATTCGGTGGGACGGCTTTGACCGGGGTTGGTCAGCAGGCTGCCTTCCCCTAAATTGAACCGGATAGGCAGGTAAAAATCGTAGAAATTGTGGGAGGTGAAATAATTCGGATCGTCGGGCCGGTCTCCTTCCCCGGTTCCCATGCCCAGAATGTTATTGCGGATCACAAAGTTCTTACTCGTCTCCCTGGCTTCATCCCTGAATATCAATGTGGATTTGGTGTTCCAGATGGTATTATATTCCACACAGATATTGTCGTAAGATTTTTCAAAGAAAATCAGCCACCCGGCTTCGTACCAATAATCCAGCAGATTATTAAAGAAGGCAATGTTGCGGGAAGGGGCCTGGGGCAACCAGCCCTGGGCCACGTTGCTGTGGGCAATGTTGTTGCGGATAATCATGTTCTCTACCACGGTTTCCCCTTTCCCGAGCCAGTATTGAAACACATCGGCATGCTGACCGGAACCAGTGATTTCATTTTCTTTGCCAATGTGAGGGAAGCCGATGGCCTCCGCGCCGTTGCCTTCGGCATAGAGATGCTGTTTGTAGTTGGTGCGCAGCGAAGAAATTTTGATGCGGTCTTCTTCTTTTTCCGCGCGCAGTCCGAATCGTTCTTTGTGTTGAGTGAAGGCGGTGTTGAGGGCCTCGATCAATTCATCCGCACTGACGCTGGAGGGATCGGCAAAGGCGCTGAGGTCCACGGGATTTTTGATTACATTTTTGGTTTCCTGATGATAAAAGGTCAGCTCTTTCCCTTTCAAATCATAGGGGCCGGGAAGGGTGGTGACCGCAAACAGACGCGGGGCGCGAATACCGGTTACGGTGTTGCCGGTGACCAGGGAGCCGGAGAAAACATCAAAGGCATCCGAGGTGAGATTTTCGCAACGGTTTCCCCGGATGATCGCATTCCCACTGGGGCCGGCAATAGCTACGTTTAAATATTGAAAAAAGCAGTTTTCAACCGTGAGGTGATCAAACTTCCCCCAGACTTTGATAGCCAGGGTATAGACATCAAACGCGCCTTGTTTTTCCAAAAAGGTACAATCCTTAAACCAAAAATTCCCTTCTCCGGAATAACTGGCGATGATTTCCCGGTTGTCGTTTTCTGTCCAGTCGAAGGTGATGCCGGTAAATTTCACATGCCCGGCCCGGGCCATATTGGCATCTGTAAAGACCGGTTGCTGTCCCTCGGCCGCTTTGACTTCCACAAAGAAAGGCCATTTTTTAGAGTCGCCTAAATCCAGAAAATACTCACCATCGTACAAGAGAATGCTGTCTCCCGCTTCGGCGAGGTCGTGGGCGGCCCGGTAGCTTTTTAAAGGCGAATTTTCAGATCCGTCATTTGCATCATTCCCGTCTTCAGCATCCACATGCAGCGTCTTCCAGGCGGGGTCGAAAATGACAAATTCGCGGGGAGGGAGTTTCAGGGAAGGGCCCAGGTCCACGCCATTGGGCTGGGTAGAGAACACTTCTGCTTCCAAACGAATGATTTCACCGGGGGCGAAAGGGGCGGTATCGAAAGTGGCCACAAATTCCAGTTCCCCGGTATCGGGGTTCATGCTTTCTCTCATCACATTGATTGCATTGCCGTTTAAGAGGAAGCGCACACCCTTGAGGCCGTTTTGATGGTAGGCCACGAGTCCGACATGGGCTTCAGAACCTTTCATCACTGCATGTTGTGGGGTGGCCCACAAAGCGATTACGGAAGCATCTTTACCAAAATCTTCATAGGAAGTTTGGGCGGATACGAAGAGGGAGCTACAGAGAATACTAAGAAATATTTGCAGTCGGAAGGGAGAGATAGAGTGTTTCATTCCTGCATCCTAATCGGTATGGTTTCTGTAATCAATCGTTTTATGATGCGGCAAAAAAAATCCCCGGGAGAAAACCCGGGGAGACTTCATCGAAAGGTTATCGCCGGCGGCGGAAAAGAAAGAGCAACCCGAAGGCACCCACAACCAAAGTCCAAGTGGAGGGCTCCGGAATGGCGGCGAAGCCGAGGTCATCCATCCCGACGGTAATTTGATAGTCATCCCCGGGAAAGGTGACATTCAATTTGATTTTACCGATGGTATCTCCATCCGTCGCAATATGGCCAAAGAGCCCGTTTGCGCCGGCACCGATTCCGACACCGTCAAAGCTTTGGGTCGAAAGCACCGTGGTATCATCATCCGCATAGAATGTGGCGGTTCCCACTTGGGAAAATGCAACACTGTTCGTTGGAGTCAAACCTGCTTGAAGGCCACGTAGGGTAAAACCGGCAGGTGCGCTTCGCAATCAAAATTGGTTTAGCTGTCGCAGGTGGGGGCACAAGGTAATTCTCTTTGTGCGATTGAGGCCTATTTATTGTTCTATTTAAATAGGGTCAAATTGTGTTCCCTGGATACGTTCAATCGAACTGCATATTTCTATAGAATCCCCTTTAAATCCCTTGAACTCGAGTATTTTGCCATGTTAAACTTTAAGAAGTTAATTAGTCATTTATCCCATCAAAGGAGTTTCCATGCATTCTATTACTCGAAAAAAACTGGGGGTATTGGTTTCCCTCGCATCCGTCTCAGCATTCTCCTGTTTCGTTCATGGCGCAATTATCACAGATCCGACACTGGTAGGTGGTAGCGACGCGATAGATCCCAGTGGTTCTGAGCTAATTGATACTTTACCCACTACTGACTCGGGTAAAACCGCCGCGACACAGACCGAGGTGGAAGGGGTCAGTGGATTTCAGGCGATTCAGAGTTTTAGTGGCTTTGATGACAAGAGCGGTGCCACTTGGGACAATATTATTAATTTCACCGATGCGGGTCTGGCTGACATCGCATTTGAAACAACCACACAGACTGCGACCAGTAACAATGGGGATGTCGCATCTTCGACGGGTCGTTCTACTTCGGGTAGTAGTCATATTTATACCCGAAATAACAGTGGTGGTGCTAGGAGCTGGGGATATTTGATTGACTTCGGCTCTTATGATACGGGTTCGACGACTTTTGATGCGACGGCAAATAGCGTGGCTGCTTTCGCATTTACCTTGGTTTCACTGGATACTGGCCATTCAGCTACCGCCACATTTTATGATAATGACGACAATGTGTTGTCTGTACAAAGTATGATTGGCAATGATACCGATCCGGACGTAGGAGGAGGAGCGGGAACAGATGGTTTGTTTGCCCTGGTTGCCGACTCGGGTTCCAGTATCGGTAAAGTTTCACTTCTTGTGAATATGGGAAGCGGTAGTTCTAGTATTGGTATGGATGATGTGGGGTTTGCAATGGTCCCGGAACCGAGTTCGCTGTTGCTGTTGACCACTGCCGGCATTGCGGTTTGCTTGTCAAGATTCCGTAAACTACGGAAGTCCTAAACAAGGATCCGTAGGTGATAGAAAACCTAGCGCACATAGACCGTCACGGCTGAAGTGGCTGGCGTTCATGGTCCGCTTTATTGATGAGGGCGGCCCAGGTGGGGAGGGGGCTAGGAGTGCGGGCGGAATGGTACCCTTTTTCTTTCCCAAATTGAAGGCTATCGAAGGCATTCGCCGTTTGTGATTCCGCCCAGGGGCGCCAGGTTTCGACCGGTTGAACATTCCGGGGAGGGTTGGCCGGGTCCGCGACATTGTCAAATCTGTAACTTTCATCCGGGGAGCCTTTTTGAATATCCACATTTCCCCCGTCGCCTTTTAGCGACATAAAAAACGCTTCGGCGGAGAGAAGTTGTGTGATCAGAGAAAGGAAGAGGCCAGGGCGGAAAGGGATGGATTTTTATTTCATAATTTTTTGATAAAAAGGGAAGTACTTCCAAAAAAAAATCCCCGGAAAGATCCGGGGATTTTAGAGGGTAAAATGTTTTTAACTGCGCCGGTGGCGGAGCAGGTACAGCAATCCGAATGCGCCGGTGATCAGGGCCCAGGTGGAAGGTTCGGGGATGACAAGCAATTCAGATTCAGACAAGACGGTGTCTGAAACCCGGACTTCGTCAATAAAACCCTGAAAAGGACTGGTGTTTCCATTCATAGAACCAATACGGAAGAGGGCGGATGCGTCATGAAGACTTGATACCGTATGACCTAGGCTCGCGCTTAAGAGGGCCCCATTGTTGGTCAGATCCTGTGCGTAAAACGTAATGCCATTGGTTGTATCACTTTCGTCAAAACTAACCCCGACGTAATAATCCACATCTTCAGCGATGGTGATCCCGGTTTGATACACTATTGAGTCGTTTCCTGCATCGCTGAGCAGAACGAAAAGAGCCCCAGCACTTCCGCCACTCACGCCACTGGATCCGGCAACGCCTAAGGCGAATCCACGCTCATCGATACCGTATTCCCAGTCACTAGCGATGTACTGGGTGCCGCTTGTGGTGGTGGCCATGTTAATAAAGGCTTCGGTGGTAAAGTCGGAGGTGACTTGCAACGAACCATTGGTCACTTCACCGAAACGGTCTTCACCGAAAATTGAAGCGGTGTACTCATTTGTCGCCCCGGTTTGGGGGATCGTTTTGGGAAAGGCGCTTCCGCGATCCGGAGGATCTGTAAGTTCCACTTGGGCGGGGGTTCCTCCTACAGTAAGTGAGGAGCCGGCACCCTCACTGTTATCGAGAAAAGCCCCGTCTTCAAAACGGTAATAGCCCAAGGTTGCTGCCGGGAGCAGCGAGCCGGTGCCGACGAGGGATGCAAGGCAAAAAAGTTGTATAGGTTTCATAAGCGTCTCATTTACAGTTGTTACAAATCGTACAAGATTTTTGGGCGGAGCGGTCAACAATGCTGGTGCAGGCGGGGGATGTTTTCTTTTTCAAATCTACTAAGTAGCCTCGAGGGGAGGCAAGGGAAAATTACCTGAATGTTAAGTTTTTAATGTGAATTATCGTGATTTTAGGCGGATCTTCACGATGTTCTTTTGTGGGGGAAAAGAGTGGGATCGTGGTATTGAACCCTTAAAAAAAATCCCCGGATTTTTCCGGGGATTTTGCAGACGTTTATGATGGGGGATTAACGGCGTTTGCGGCTCCAGTAGAGGAGGCCGAAAGAACCCAGAATCAATACGAAGGTGGAGGGTTCGGGGATAACGGTGAGGTCAACAAAGCCTCCGGCATCGTTCGCATCGATACTGTAAGTATAGGCGCCGGGAGTGGTGCCGAGGGTCATGCCGTTGTCGGTCAGGTTGCCGGAGCTAAAGGTAAAGAGGCGGTAGGTACCTGCGCCGAAGCCGGCAAGGTCTTGCACATTTAAAACCCCGTCCAAAGTTAAAGCACCTGAAGCATTGATGGTGTCAAAGCTGATCCCGGCGGCGCTGTTGTCGCCGAGTTGGAAGTTCAGAATGGTGGTGTCGGCCAAAGCCAAGTCGCCGGTGAAGTCTAAACTTCCCACGGTGGAAGTTCCTGTACCATCGGCATTTGACAGATCTCCGGCTTCCAAAGTGGCCGATCCGCTCAGGGAGAAGGTGGTGGCGGTAAAGCTGCCACCCCCGGCGATGGTGCCGTTGATGGTGGAGTTGGAGGTGAGAATATTAATGCTGCTGCCGGAACGGGATTCCATCAGTCCGTTGTTGAGGAACGTTTCACTTGCGGCCCCAATATTCATACCGGCAACTCCGCTTGCGACAAGCCGTCCACCTGCATTGTTTGTGAAAAAGGTATCGGTATTCAGATCCAGTACCCCGGTGTCTCCAGTGGCGTGCATCAGTCCGTCGTTCACTACATTCAGCGACCCTCCGCCGACAAGGCCTTCCCCGTCAATGGTGTGATTGCTGCCGTTAGTCAGAGTACTGGTGGTTCCATTACCGACGATCCGGGCTCGGGCAGTGTCGGCGCCAGTTCCCAGATCTAATGTCACCGAACCTGTTCCGCCCAGGGTGACTGCGGATGATGCGGTGAATACTTGGAATTGGGTGTAACTGGAGGTGCTGGGTTGGGTGTCCTGAATAAAAATGGTCCCGTTATTGGTGAAAGTTCCGGAGTTTTCCAAACGGAATCGTATCGTGTCACGGTCCACACTGGAGGTTTGCGATGCATTAATTGCCCCGTCATTCTGGTTATTGGCGTCCAGCGTCATAATACTGTTTATACGGTTACGCCCACTGTTTGACCCCAGGTTTATAACCCCGGTGGACGTATTAAAGGTTTGCCCGGTACCGCTAATATTAAAATATACAGTTCGTGCATTATTACTGGGACTCGACGTATGGGAAAGGATGCCGCTGTTGGAAAGCCCACCGGTTACATTCAAAGTGCCACTGTCAAAACGGTTATTAAAGGTACTTCCGTTCTCAATCGTTAATGAACCAATATCCAAAGTGGTGCCATTGGCAGGATCTAAAAGAACTGTAATATTTCCATCCAGTAGAACATCTTCACCTGCGGTGTCAGGTGCATCATCGCCTACCCAGTTGTCAGCATCCAACCAGTTCACGTTATTTCCTCCCCCATCCCAAGTCAGTTGCGCTTGGGCAGGAAGTGCGAATGCGAATAATGCAATCATGCCCCCGATACGGGTGAGGGTATTCACCCTGGATTGGGTGGTGGTTTTCGGAGTTTGGTGTGTCTGTTTCATTTAGGGGTATCCTCTAAATTGGGTTCAGTAGTATATAATTGCACCTTATGCTACTACGTAGAGTCAAAGTGGTGCAACCTCTTTTTGGAAATAATTTATCCTTTAAAGGATAAGGGTTTCTTCGAAAGTTATTTTATCAATGGATTTAATGTTTCGGGAAAGTTCGGCCAGAGTGGAGGTTTGGCTGTGCTTCCCCCGGTTTCCACCTCACCCATGTCAGAAAGCCTTCGAAACCGTTGCGGGGCGTAAGGACGGGGTGATGAAAGCAATGATGTTTTTAACTTAGGAAAGAGAAGAGTTAAGGCATGAATGGGAGCTTCATACCGTGCTCTCAGATAAACGTTGAATACGTGCCATAAGCCGGTTGACCCCGACCTTACAATCTCCTCGGTACCACTCGCCCCATTTCCCTTTGGTTGCCAACGTTTTTCCTTCCTTACACATTTCAAGGGAGCTGAGGGCCCGATCATAATCAGGAGGGCTGGACAACATCCCCAGAAATGCGCCGTACAGGCCACACAACAGACGGAGCTGTGCCCTGAAATTCGCATCAAAAAACTTCTGTAGATTTGGAGGCGGTTGGTAGGCATCGGTTTGGGCAATCAAATCGTTAAATACTTTAATGGCTTTGGTGAGTTTACGGCGCGTTTGCACGACATCATCTTCAATGGCCACACGTAAATATTCAGGAATAGCGAGGCCTAACTCTAAAGCATATAGATGAACATTTAGGTAGGTCCGAGCCGCCCCGTCGTATAAATAGCAATGGGGGCGCAGTTCTGGAACCGCATCAAAAAATTGTTTATAAAAAGGAATCCAATCTTCTGGTAAAGCATTGGGAGGGAAAGCGACTTCTTTAGACCGTTCGGGATTCCTGAGCTGATGGTGCCAGCAAGCGACACCCAGCACATGTTCCCGCAGATTGGCCACATTCAACACCGCAATCTCCGTATCTCCTTTTTGAGCAACCTTCATCACCGCATTCGTGATTTTCCCCAGCATAGGTCCTTGCACCAAATGCGGTCCCATCGTCCAGACGGCGGTATGAAAATATAATCCATAACTGCAATCAGACTGACGGGGTATCGTTTCAAAATCTTCCTGTAGATGCTGGGTACTGGGATCATCGGCAAAAACAAGCGTTACGCCCTTCGGCACCTGTAGTTGTTCCTCGGCAATAAGTTGGGCTCCTTCGAACCAGAGGGTTAGGGTCGCAGGAGCCACGGGGCGGGAATCAACCTCCCGGATAATTTCCATCTGATCTTTCAGGGCCTCAGAAATCAATCTTCCTGCCATATTTTTGGCTTGAGGATCATGTGCCCAGAGTGGATGATCTCCTCTACCTCGAAGCCCCAGTTGCCAAACCAACTGATCCCCAGCCAAATCGGCCCAAGCCGTCGCATAGGCCCGCCAACATTTGCGCATCTCTTCCGCAGATTCACGATAACTAAAAGACGGTTGTTTCCCCTGGGCCGCCCACCACGTTTCAAAGGCAAAATGAGAAACCCCGAGGGGTTCTACATGGTGTTGAGAAACATAAAGGCCTCGACGAACGGCTGCGCGAATGATGGCCGTCTCGCAAGGTTCCATCACATCGATAAATGAAGCCGGAATGATGAAATTGCCACGCATCCTCAAGAGGGCTTCGAAAATAGCCTCCATGGTTTCGAGAGCAGTTACCGGCGTGTAATACTCTACCAGCCGCTCTTCGTATGTAGGCGGGGGAGCCCCGGGTGTGGAATTCCATTTGCCGGGGTGGGCTGACCAGTGGCGAAACCGTTCGCCTGCAGGCTCTCGCCACTGAGCCAACAAATCCTCATCGTTTATAAACCAGCCCCGGTAGCGAAAGCGTGGCGACTCCGACTGCATGCGCATGGGGTTGAGCTGAAGGTCGGGGAGGGGCTCCGGTTCAAGATCTTTCCAAAACCACAAAGGATCCACACCTAAAAATCGCTGAGAAACTTCATAAACACCATACACTGCACCCAAGGCGTCCGCTCCCTCAATTTGGATGCAGGCATCTGAGTCGACCTCCAAAATAAAGGTCTCTGATGGAAGAACGGGATTAAGGGATACCGTCAACCAAGCTTTGTTTGAAGAAAACTCTCTGAAAGCTTCCCCCCAAACTTTCTCCAGGTCACGCCGTAAATCTTTTAGGGCGCATTCGACGGCCAAACTTTGCGTGTGATCCGTAAAATGATAAGTTGACGTTTTTATGGCCAATTCTGAATTTAGACTGTTTAAACTGATTAAGCTTTTCTGCGACGGAGCCCCAGAGATCCTAGTCCGAAGATCAGAAGCAATGCAAAGGTGCTGGGTTCAGGCACGATGCTGTAAGCGACGGCTTGAATGGAGATGTGACTGCTGGTTTCTCCTCCCGAGGTGCCCTCAACCAGGACGTCATACGCAATGTTTAAACTGTCACTGATGCTGTCAGGGTTATACGCGATGGTGTGATATTCGGTATATTTACTTGCACCGTGATAGATACCATTCTGAGAAATAAGGCTTCCCGGGTCACCTACGATGCTTGCATTGAGTATACCCTGAGCTCTAAAGGCGGAGGTGAAGATGTTAATCTCGTAATATTGTCCACCTGTGAGTGCCGCGAGATCGGTGATGTTGAATTGTACACCTGCATCGGAATGATCCAAGTTTGTGTTAAAGGCTCCAATTAAAATACCATCAACCGGTGCGGCAGTATTACTGGATTCGTCGCTCGTTGTCCAAGTGAAGGTGTCGACGGAAGAAGTTCTATTCGTTGAGCCGCGGACTGTACTGCTAGCGGTTCCGCTTTCTGTGATACTGCTGACGGTTCCGACTCCTGCAGCTTTCACTTGTGTGGGAGCGATGGATGTTGTGCTTCCGCTGTCCGTGTCCCATGCCGCCCAATTTAATGTTCCGATTGCTGAGAGGTCAACATTGGGGGTCGGAAGTGTCGATACCGCAGAAGTCGTCGTGTTGGTTAAGGTGGCTGCCTGCAATGGGGTTAGGGAGAATGCGCAGGCAAAAATCGAAAGCAGGACGAAGGTACAGAAGGTGGGTTTTGTTTGGGTCATTTCCGATACTCCGATCTGGATTTTTAAAACAAGGTAGGCGGTGCTACGTAATACCATGAATACTACCTCATGAATGCAAAGAGGAGTAGCGGTGCTGGCTAGCGGAGCCAGAGGGTAAGTTAGATTTGCGGTGGATCTCTCCTTGTGTAAAACAACAACAA
>CAKZLZ010000010.1 GCA_937127435.1 uncultured Verrucomicrobiota bacterium
ATAACCCCGTTCTGCAGAATATTTGGGAAGTTGGTTATTAAAACCCATCCCGACTTATTTGTAATTCCTGTGCTTTTCAGGCTAAAATTGTTTCAGAGCGGGGTTATAGGGGTGGTAGATTTTTTGTGCCTTTTTGCCTGCCCGAGCTGTCGCTCGGAGACGGCCGGTGGCAAAATGCCTTCGCAAAGAATTTTATGGGCGACGACTCTATTTAAAATGCGCTAACCCGGGCAGAAAACAAATCAGCCCAAAGTGTGCAAACACTTTGGGCTGAGGAATGATTAGATCAGAAGTTGATCAGGGGGTTACCGTGGTAACGACTGTGGGAGGATCGTTCTGCGCAAAGGCTGTGGTGGTGACACCGTTCGACTCAATCCAGGTTCCTTTCAGGGTGGAAGTCGTCTGCTCCTCACTCACGATATTGGTTATGTTTCCTTCATCATCTTCATCAAAAGAAACAATGACACTCTCCTGTTTCACTTCAACAAAGCCAGTGAAGTTAACTTCCTGCCCGGTGACATAATTCACACCCGTGAAACTAATTTGGTAAGTGAAATAAACGGTACCTTCGGTTGCGCTGTCGGCATCAGAATCATCAGGTGTATTGTCTGCGGAGCTATGTGCGTTCCCGATCAATCCGGTGTATGTGGAACCTTTGTTGTCCGTTACATTGAGTGCATTCCCGGACTGATTAATCGTAAGATGAGTGATTCCCCAGTCAGATCTGTTAACCGCCAGTCCCCCGGACAAAATCCCTTCGTAAAATCCACTGACATTCGATCCGTCAGATCCACTCGTATTATAATCGTTTTGTGATCCACTGGACCAATCACAGCCTGTAAACAACAACATTCCGGCCAATGTGGCAACGGGTACAATAGAACGATAAAAACTCTTCATGCAAAACTCCTGGGTAATTAATCTGAGAAGGGCTTTATTTCAAAGAACAGTAGGGTTGGTCAAACAAAATCGGAACATTTCCGCAGGTTTTTATCCGGATTAAAACCCCGATTCTTCCTCTGCGCCGATCCATGGACATTCAGGGACGGCCTTTACAAACCATCGGCCATACCATTTGCTCTGAATGCGGGGATCCAGAATGACGATGCGTCCTTCATCTGACTGGGAACGGATCAATCGCCCCACCCCCTGTTTAAAGCGCAGAACCGCATCCGGGAGTGAATAGTCCTTAAAGGCATTTCCCCCGCCCGCTTTGATTTCTTCCATCCGCGCTTCCACCAGCGGATGATCCGGAACCGCAAACGGCAGCCGGGTGATCATTACGGACCTTAACGCATTGCCGGGAACATCGACTCCGGTCCAAAAACTGCTCAATCCGAAAAGTACACTGCGTTCATCGGATTTAAAGGATTGCAAAAGTTGACTCCGACTGGTTCCCCGCCCCTGCACCCACACCGGATACCCTTCCCGAAAGAGTTCCTTTTCCACCCGCTTCAATACCTCATTCATCATGGCAATTGAAGTAAACAGCACAAAAGCTCCGCCGCGGGTTTGATGCACCTGGATTAAAATATTTTCCGCCAGAGCATCGGGGAAACCGGGCTGATTGGGTTCGGGAATGCCCCCGGGAACATACACCCGCATCTGACGTTCATAATTAAAGGGACTTCCCACCTGCAGCTCCGCCGCATTCACGGCCCCGACCCGCCTGCGGAAATAATCCATTCCGCCACTTACCGCAAGCGTCGCACTGGTCATCACCACGCTGTGCAGGCGGTCAAACAATACTTCTTTCAGCAAGGGGCCGACATTGACCGGAGAGCCGCAAAGCACCACCCGTTTTTTTCCGCCCCGGCTGTCTTCCTCCACCCAGTAGACAAAGCCTTCCTGACGCAGTTCAAGAAAACTGGACAAGCCCGAAGCCAATTCGCCCGCCCGACGGCGTGCCAGCGCCACCTCGGCCCGGACTTCCGGATTCTCCACTTCCAGTTCCACTTCTTTGAGTTTTATACTCAAATTCATCAACATGGACGGTAACGGGGTCGAGATATCCGGCGGCTCTTTCACCCGCACACAGCCCTTTCCATCTGAACGCTGAAAACACCAAAGTTGCATTTGCTCAAACAGGCGGTCCACATGCCGCTGGACCTGGCTCACTTCATGCGCCAAGGTGCCTTTCTTCAGCACCGTCAGCAATCCCTTGTTGGTATCGGAATGATACAGGGACCGCACCCAGCGGACAAAACTCCAGGTGGTCAACCGAATCCCCAGGGCTTGACCCGCGGCCTCCTCCATCTGATGCGCCTCGTCCATAACCACCACGTCAAATTCAGGCAGCAACCCGCTGCCTCCCTGTCCCCGCATGGCCAAATCCGCAAAGAACAAAGCATGGTTTACAATCAGAATATCCGCTTCCTGCATTTTGGCACGGGCCCGGGTCAGAAAACAATTTTGATGTTCCCGCTGCGAAGGATACACACAGGTCCCCTCCTCCGCACAGACTTGAGACCACACTTCCATCGGCGGCTCTTCGGGCATTGACTGACGGGATCCATCTTCGGTGTGGTTTGCCCAGTCCGCAATTTTGTCCAACCACTGTTGCTGATCGGCCCGGAACAAATCCCCGCCCATGCGCCGTGCCAACTGTAAGCGGCGTAAACAGAGATAATTGCTGCGGCCCTTCACCAGCACCGCATTTATCTCCCGTCCCAGCGCTTGCGAAAGTTTGGGTAAATCAGAATTCAGAATCTGCTCCTGCAAACTGATGGTGTAGGTACTTACCACTACTTTTTGACTGGTGGCCAATGCGGCCAGCAAGGCCGGGGCAAGGTAGGCAAAAGATTTCCCCACTCCGGTGCCGGCCTCGGCAACCAGGTGCCCGCCTTCGTGCAATCTTTTGGCGATGGTCTCCGCCATTTCGAGTTGAACTTCCCGGGATTCATAGTCCTTGTTCATCGCCTCAAACACGGCGGCCATTTGTCCGTCAGGACCTAAGAGATGGCGCACTTGATGAGACGTATCCGGGTAAAACGGGGCGTCATCAATAGAATCAAAATCTTCGTCGGGAATAAAAGGTGCAATCATGGGGAGGGCTCGGAGGTCCGAAATTCCAAACTAAGCGATATCGAAATCGAAATCGATATCGGAATCGAAAAAGATTCAGCCCCGTTCAGGAACCCACCCCGTATCCGCATCCTAAACCGGATTCAATACCCGGCCGGAGATTGTCAAACTACGGCGCCGGAAAGTAAGATACCGGCAAAAACGATACGTTCTCTACCCGGTTGGTCAAATCCAACCCCAGTTCAGCAAAAGAAGTTTCGAGCTGACGCGAAAATTCAGGGGTCAGCAAATTCGGAGACTCATCACCGTCAAAAGTCACATAGACCGGAGAAAAAGGATCTGACAGGCGGGGCGCTTCCAAATCCTCTTCGAGAGGAATCACGGCAGCCTGACCTGCGGCCGTGGTGAAAGCGGGAGTTCCCGGATCAGAATTCTGAAGCATTTCACGATGGGTAAAGACACTCAGCCCCAACATCACCATCACCACCGCCACCATGCGGGCCCAGTCGGGGAACATATCCATACGGGAGCTCCCCCGGAGGTGCTCCCCATTTCGAATGCGGATACCGACCTGATACAAGACCCGCCCTTCCATTTCAGGGGCCGGGTGTTCATAATTCTTCAGCTTCATCAATGAAGCAATCCGGGCTTGATCCTGAAAGGATTGAAGCATTGCCGGATTCGATTCTATTTGCTTCCTGAGCTTTTCCGGAAGCTCATTCAGCGGGATCCCCGCCTGGGACATCAAAATCTCTTTTGTTTTCATGAAGGTTTGGGAAGATCTGTTAGTATTGACTGTAATTGTTGCCGGGCGTAATAAAGCCTTGAGCGTACGGTTCCGGAAGAAACACCTAAGATTTTCCCGATTTCATGATGGGGCAAACCTTGAATGTCATGCAACACGACAACCGTTCTGTGTTTCTCTGACAAGGTTTGTAAGGCCTTGTTCAATTTTATTTGTAATTCTTTTAATCCCAAATTCCGGTCCGGGGTTTCCTGGCTTGCCATTTGCACCAATGCGGGATCCCGCTCCAGGCCCAAATCCAGATGATCCAGACTCAAACCCTGTTTCCGCTTTCGCTTTTTCACATAGGTAATCGCGGTATTGACCCCAATGCGGTAGATCCAGGTATAAAAAGAAGACTGGGCCTTAAACTTGGGCAGGGCTTTGTAAGCTTTAAGAAAAACATCCTGTAACAAATCTTCCGCATCCTCTTTGTTACTGGTCATATTATACAGCAGGGCATAAATTCGGCTCTGGTATTTACTCATCAGATAATCAAAAGCCTGCAAATCCCCTTGCCGCGCTTCCTGCACCCACTGGCTGTCCGGAATTTCTTCTTCCGGGATTTCTGAAGATTCCTTCATGATGCCTGCACCCGGTTTCTTTTA
This sequence comes from uncultured Verrucomicrobiota bacterium, assembly GCA_937127435.1. Classification (GTDB taxonomy): domain Bacteria; phylum Verrucomicrobiota; class Kiritimatiellia; order SS1-B-03-39; family UBA6053; genus UBA6053. Next base: position 4,417 of record CAKZLZ010000010.1, read on the forward strand.
CGGTGCCGAAGCTCCAGCCACAAATTATAGCCCGCAACCACGGGCGGAAATAAATTGTTCAGGATTCCCACTGAATCATTTTTGCCGAACACAAAATAAGTGAGCAACATAAAACTCCCCACCAAACTCATAAACCAATAGGCAATGGGAATGACCGCCCGGCCTGCCTTCCGCGAATAGTGCATCTGAACAAACCATCTGCCGGTGAACATCAGGCTACCGGAAATGCCCCAGACTTTCCACCAGGTCAAAACGAAGGGTTGATCTAAAAAAGGGAGTGGTATTTCCATAAGGGGGGACGTGAAATATATAATAGTGTGCGGGAATGAGCTGTATATCAATAAAATCGCAGAGCGCAAACCCTGAATGAGATAAGGAAGTTTGGATTTTGACTTGCAAAACCCTCTTCCATATCGTCTATACGTGGACGTATACAGGACTATACAGGACAAAACTTATCTTTAAGAACCATTATGAATCAATCAGAACAAGAAATCATGACCTTGGCAGAATTAGCCAATTACCTGAAAGTGGCCGAAAAAACCGTTGTCCGCATGGCGCGTGACGGTAAAATCCCCGGCACCAAAGTTGCAAGTCAGTGGCGCTTCATGCGCAGTATGGTCGACCAATGGCTGGAAAACCGTATGCAGCCTGTCAATCCCACCAATTTATTCGAACTGCTGAAAATGGCCCCGGAAGTGGTTCCCGTCTCCCGCCTGGTTTCTCCGGAACTCATGATTTTTGATATTAAACCCGGAAGCGTATCTGAAGTACTGGAGCAATTGACCGCTCCGCTGGAATCCCACAATTTGGTGGATGACAGCAAAGCGTACTTACAGAAATTGATCGATCGGGAAAATCTTCACTCCACCGCGATTGCGCCCCATGTGGCCATTCCCCATGCGCGCAGCCCGGCAAGTACCGGACTGAAGAACTCGGCTTTGGTCGTGGGTATTTGTCCGGAAGGAAGTGATTTTGGCGCCAGCGACCAAAAAGAAACCAATGTCTTTATTCTGATCTGTTCGGAAGATGACATGGTGCATTTGCGCCTGCTCGCAAAAATCTCCAAACTTCTGTCCAAGCCCAAGGTGATAGACCGACTGATCAAATGCCGGAGCAGTGAACAGGTGATCGCCTTGCTGGCCGAAACGGAATGGAAACTTGCTCTCAAACAAGTGGAGGAGTGATCCATGGTTGAAACCGGCACCCATCTTCTCGACGCTGCGCTTTCTCCTCAACGGGTTTTCCTCACCCGGGAATCTTCAAAAGAAAATATACTTCAGTTTTTGGTGAATGAATTAGGACAGTGCGGCGAAGTGGATGATGTCCAGGCCCTGCATACCGCCATCTTTACCCGGGAAAGTCTGATGAGTACCGGAATCGGACTGGGCATCGGGGTTCCCCATGCCCGTATTTCATCCGTACGACGCATGATTCTGGCGGTGGCCGTAAACAATCAGCCCCTCGATGACTACGAAGCCATCGACAATTTACCCGTTCAAATCGTTTTTATGGTCGCAGGCAGACCCGACCAACAATCCAATTACGTAAGACTGCTGGCGGTACTCAGCCATGTGGTCAAACAGGAATCCAACCGGAAAGCCATCCTCTCGGCATCCTCTCCCGAAGAAATTTATCAGACCATCCGACAAGCACTTTAATCAGGATCTAAAATGGAATTCGGGATTTTATTAATTTTGGGGATCGGCGTTTTCGGGGGAATCCTGGGCGCCTGGTTTTTTCAAAAACTTCGTATTCCTCAGGTCATTGGCTACATTGCCATTGGACTGATCATCGGACAAAGCGGACTGGGAATCATCGGGGAAATGGACATCCCCAACCTGCGGCCCTTCAGTTATTTGGCCCTCGCATTTATCGGCTTTCTGGTGGGCGGAGAGCTGGAAGGGAAAATTTTCAGACAATACGGGAAACAGTTTACCGGCATTATGCTGGGTGAAGGCCTCGGTGCCTTTGTGGTTGTAGGTGTCGGCAGCGGCATCATCCTCTGGTTTATTACCGGCAATATTCCTGCATCTCTGGCGGGCGGACTCGTCTTCGGAGCCATTTCTTCCGCCACGGATCCCGCATCCACGGTGGATGTGCTTTGGGAATACCGCTCCAAAGGGCTTTTAACCACCGGTCTGGTCTCAGTGGTGGCTCTCGACGACGCCCTTGCACTGACCCTCTATGCCCTCGGCACCACGGTCGCCGGTTTGCTGGTGGGCGGTGAAGTGAATTTCCTCGAACTCTTTCGAAGTCTGGGCATTGAATTGGTCGGGAGTGCCCTGTTGGGCGTTGCCGCCGGATGGGGGGTGAGCAGCTTACTAAAACACAGCAAAAGTTCAGACCGTTCCCTCACCCTGCTCGTGGGGGTCCTCCTCCTGATTGCCGGCGTCTCCATTACTTTCCATCTGGATGTCATTCTCTGCGCCATGGCCGCCGGGGCCACTTTGATCAATCACGCCCCGCATCGAAGCAAACCTTTACTGGAAACGCTGCGTGCATTTGCCTCTCCCATTTATGTGATGTTCTTCGTAATGGTGGGTGCACGCCTGCAACTCGGCGCCCAACCGATTTGGCTGTGGGGCCTGGTCGCGTTTTATGTTATCGGTCGAACCGCGGGTAAATATGCCGGCACCTGGATTGGCGCGAAAATAAGCAACAGCCCTCCCCTGTTACAAAAATATTTGGGCATGGGCCTGTTCGCACAGGGAGGCGTCGCCGTCGGTCTCTCCATGATGGCCGGACAACATCTCTCCGGTGTGGAAGTCATGAACGGGCTGGACCTGGGTACGGTAGTGGTTTCAGCCGTTACCGCAACCACCCTGATCGTTCAGTTGATAGGTCCTGCCAGCGTAAAATGGGCCATCACCAAAACCGGGGAAATCGGACGCAATGTAACTGAAGAAGATGTGATTGCCGAACTTTACGTGAAAGATGTGATGAATGCGGAACCGGTAAGCCTGCAGGAAGGCGAACTGCTCAGCCAGGTTTTCGATAAATTTTCCAGCCACGATCAACTTTGTTTTCCCGTGGTGAACACCACCGGTGCCTGTGTTGGGGTCATCTCCATTGATTCCCTGAAATCTCTCTTTGTCGAACAGGAAATCTGGGCCTGGATGCTGGCAGGTGATGTCATGGTCCCCATCAAAGAAGTGGTCACCCCGGAAATGCCCTTGGCCGAAGCCATGGAAACCATGCATCAAATGGAAGCCGAAGAAACCATTCTCCGCGACCCGGAAACCCAAAATCCGGTCGGAATATTCGACCTGAGAAACGCCAAACGCAGCATCAGCAAAATGCTGTTAAAGCGGCAGGGCGTATAACGGGAAGAAGAAGAAGGCGAACGTTGAACGTCCAACGTTGAACATCGAACATGGAAGGAAGAGTAACGGTTGGGTATTGTGTTCGACCCTGGAAGCCGAAGGCCACGACGAAGGCGTGGTTCAATGTTCGACTTCTCTTATATGCGCCCCGCCCACTCCGTAATATCGCGCAGACGCTGCAGGTCTTCGGGACGTAAATCAGCAGCTTCAAACCGCCAGGCCCAATTCCCATCCATGCGGCCGGGCACATTCATCCGGGCTTCAGTTCCCAGCCCCATGACATCCTGCAAAGGCACGATCGCGGTATGCGGCGCCAAGCGCATCGCCAATGCAATAAGATCCCAATGAATTTGTGAACCATCTGTACCGACCATGACGCGAACCCTGTGCTTCTCCCCTTCGATCACGTCTACGTCCTCGGTATTGTTCACCCCTGCCTTACGATGATACCATCCCCAGGTGGTATCGTTGTCGTGGGTACCTGTGTAGACCACGCAGTTTTCGGGAAAGCCCTCCGGCTGCATCAGCGGTTCCAAATCGTCGGCAAAAGAAAATTGTAAAATCCGCATGCCCGGCAACTCAAAGTCATCCCGCAGTTTATCGACGCCGGGCGTTATAACCCCCAAATCTTCTGCGATGACCGGGATATCCCCGAAGGTGTTTTTCATGGCGGCAAAGAAATCATGCCCCGGCCCCTGCACCCATTTACCGTTCATCGCAGTCTCTTCATTCCCGGGCACCTCCCAATATGCCTCAAAACCGCGGAAGTGGTCGATCCGGACAATATCCACCAAGCGGACCATATGCTTCATCCGCTTCAGCCACCAGGCGTATCCGGTTTCTTTATGCAGCTCCCATTTGTAGAGAGGGTTTCCCCACAATTGACCGGTGGCGGAAAAGTAATCCGGCGGCACCCCTGCCACCACAGTGGGTTGGCCTTTGTCATCCAGATAAAACAACTCCTGGTTCGCCCATACATCCGAAGAGTCATGCGCCACAAAGATGGGAATATCGCCAACAAACTGTACGCCATGCGCTTTTGCACAATCGCGGAGAGCCCGCCATTGACGGTCAAACAGGAATTGACGCAAACGGGCCCGTTTCAGTTGGGAAGCATGCGCTTTCGAAAATGCCTTCAAGGCTGCCGGGTCACGGGTAACATATTCCGTATCCCACTCCACCCAGGGACGCAATTGATAGTGTTCCTTCAAAGAAACAAACAACGCATAGTCTTCAAGCCATTCTGATTCGGCTGCACAAAAAGTTTTGAAATCCGATTTTAATTCGGCGGAAGCTCTGCGTGAAAAGCAGGCGCAGACTTTATCCAGAATCTGCTGACGAAAGCTCAGCACCGGACCATAATCCACTTTGTGGGTGGTGAATTTGGGAAAATCCCGCAATTCTTCGGGTTTTAATAATCCGTCATCGATCAGGTCATCAAAAGAAATCAACATCGGATTGCCCGCAAAAGTGGACAGCGCCTGATAGGGAGAATCCGCATATCCGGTAGGTCCCAAAGGCAAAACCTGCCAATAGCTCTGACCCGCCGATTGTAACGTTTGAATAAATTGACGTGCTGAAGGCCCAATTTCCCCCATGCCATAGGGGCCTGGAAGAGAGGTCGGATGAAGAAGAATGCCGGATTTTCGTGGAAAGTTCATAAGGGTAAAGGGGTTAGACTCCCCTGCAAATGCAGGAAAGCAACGCAAAGGTCAAGAACTGGACTCAAAAAGTTTGTTCAATCTTTTTTAATCTTTCCTCTTGCCAATAACTTACCACATGAGGTAAATTTCAAACGTTCTACTAAAACTTTATGGAGACCCATCTTTATGAACAAACTAATCCCAACCCTCACATCTGTCCTTTTGCTCGGAGCAACTTTATCAAATGCTGGTTCTGGAATTTTCGGAGCAGGCGTCGTTCTGGACAATGACGGCACCACCACACTTTATGAGGCAACGCTCTTAGGTGACGCACGTCATGCTCCATCTGGATTTTCACCCACACTGGACTCGACGGGATTTCATTTGTTGAATCTCGGAACATTTGATACCGCCACAGATACTTTGTTTTTCAAAGGGGGTGAAATGCTGACTTATAAAAATGGTGTAAGTAACGTTACCGGCAGCAATGTTTATTACAAGATTGATGGGAATGCATATTCGTCTGCAATTTCTCTTAGTTTTAATGAAGACAATGTGAATACTAATGCAGGTGACCAAAGATGGTATACACAGGGGAGCAGCTTTGACCTGCTTTCAGGATTATCCAATGGCGCTCACACATTAACCGTGTACTTTGACGCACCATCGAGCGATGGAACGCATTTTGAGAATAACGGTGGCTCAGATTTCACTGCAAACTTCACCGTCATCCCCGAAACCTCCTCTTTGGTGATGCTCGGCCTGACTGCAGTGGCTGCAGGGCTCGTGCTCAGAAAACGCAAGCGCGCGTAACTTTCCGAACCCGGAAATTGCCGAAAGGCAGTTTCCGGGTTTTTCTCTTTTAAACTTTGATTCCCTTTCCCCTCCCGGAGACATCCCATGAAAAAACCTTTATGTTTGTTGGCTTCAGTATTGGTATCCACGGCCCTTTGGGCCTCCCCTGCTTCAGATAATGCATCAAATTACGGCGGTGGCTGGACCGATGGAAGTAATGGCGGAAGTGGGTTTTTAAACTGGAGTTTAAATAACAACAACGGAACAAGTGGTGCGGCAGCGGGGAATTTTCTGGGCAGTTCTACGGATGGCGCCGGGGATATAAACGTAAGTGGCAATTCATTCGGTCTTTATGCAAACAGTGACGGCGGCGCTTATTCAACCGCGGTTCGTTCTTTTGCCACTTCATTATCCAATGGGGATCAGTTCACCTTCGATGTTGCGCTGAATTACGATAACGGAAATAAAGGCTTTAACCTCCGCACTGCAGGCGATTCGGTATTTAATTTTAACCTGGGTAGCGGTGGATCAGTGAGTTCATCTACGGCAACTCTCAATGCAGGGCCCGGCACAGGATATGACTGGGGCGGAAACGATGCGGTTTTAAACTTCAGCTTCGCGATGAACTCTTCGACCTCCTTCCTTTACGACATTAGCCGTACTTCTTCGGCCGGATTTCAAGGAACTCTTTTCTCCGGAGAAGTAACCGGGGTTGTAGGAAACATCGATAATTTCGAATTTTACAATGCAGGTACTGATGATGGAAGTGCGCAGAACAACCTCTATTTTAACAACCTGAATGTGATCCCTGAACCAAGCGCGGTCCTGTTGTTCCTCAGTGGATTGGGAATGATCGTTACCATCCGCCGCCGTCGTAGATTCTGAACGGCAAGGGCAAAGGGCCACGGAACCGTTTTAAGGAAGAGGGAGTCATAAGCTCCCTCTTTTTTCTGTAGGTTCAATCATTTGTGGCCGACGATGTCGGAGTCCCGCGTTTACGCGGAAGTATCCCCACCCCCTTTAGGGGATGGGTGCTGCCTCTTGATACTGAAACCGGGCCGTAAACGTCCCTTATAACTTCCGCGTAAACGCGGAACTCCGGCGTATATCAAATCTTACCATGAAGGTATCTTTCCTTCACCCATTGGCAGAACCACCCTTCAACGCCTTCGGCGCTCCTTTTGACTCGCCATCCCCTCCCCGATCCGCTAAAGATTCCAGCTTGAATTTCTCAACCGGAATCTGAATGAAAAAACAAAATCTCTCTTATAAAGACGCAGGCGTGGATACCGAAAAAGCAGCCGAATTGGTTGGCGATATTGGATCTATGCGTGATCGCACCGAAACCAAACACAAACTCATGCAGGCTTTTGGTCTGTTTGCGGCCAGTTTCGATTTGAGCCCCTGGAAACAACCGGTCATTTTGGTCGCCTGTGACGGCGTGGGCACCAAAATACAATTGTTGATGAAACACGACATGCCGGAAATCGCAGGGGTGGATTTGGTGGGCATGAATGTAAATGATGTCCTCACCTCCAATGCCATGCCGGTCCTTTTCCTGGATTATGTCGGCATTAACAATATTGAGAGCGCCCCGATCGCCCGCATGATTGACGGCTTAACCCAAGCACTGGCAGACTGCAATTGCATCCTGGCCGGGGGCGAAACCGCGGAAATGCCCGGATTGGTTCACGAAGATATTCTGGAACTCAGCGGTTTTGTGGTGGGCGTAGCGGAAAAACCAGAACTTTTGGATCCCAATGAAATCGAAGTGGGCGACGTGGTTCTCGGCATCCCCTCCAACGGCGTGCATGCCAATGGTTTCAGTCTGGTACGTAAATTGATGGAGAATGATCCGGACTTGATTCCTGATGAATTGATTCCCGACCTTTTGGCACCTACCCGGATCTATTACCCGGAAGTAAAAGCCATGCAGGATGCAGGGATTCGTCCCCGGGGAATGGCCCATATCACCGGTGGTGGCATCAAAGAAAACTTTGCCCGTATCCTCAATGGCAAAGGCGCCGACCTTACCCTGCCGGAATGGAAAAATCCCGCCGCCCGTCGCCTGGTGGACACCATTCCGCTGGAAAACGCCATTCATGCTTTCAATATGGGCATTGGTTGGATGATTGTGGTTTCTCCCGAACAGGAAAAGGCGGTATCTGACCTTTTACCTGAAGCCGTCAAGTTGGGTGCCGTTACCGCCGAAGAAGAAATCATTGTCCGGGTGCCCTGGGCATGAGCTTGAGGCTTGGGGTGATGGCCTCGGGGCGTGGCTCCAATTTCCAAGCCATCCAAAAAGAAATTGAAGCGGGAAAACTGGATGCGGAAATCAGCTTGTTGTTGAGCGACCGTGCCAAAGCTCCGGCTTTGGCCATGGCGGCGGCGCACGGAATCGATGCCCGCGCCCTGCCTTATGACAAGAACGACCGGGCGGCCTTTGAACGGGCGGCCGGAGATCTGTTTGAGCAAGCGGGGTGCGCCTACATTATCCTGGCCGGCTTTATGCGGATTCTCACTCCGGAATTTATCGATCGTTTCGAAAACCGTATTTTAAACATCCATCCCTCTCTGCTTCCCAGTTTTAAGGGCCTGCATCCTCAGCAACAAGCCCTGGATGCCGGCGTCAAATTCAGTGGATGCACCGTTCATTTGGTTACCCAGGAATTGGATGCCGGCCCCATTTTAGCGCAAGCCGTCGTCCCGGTTTTAGCACAGGATGATGAAGAAACCCTGAGTCAACGGATTCTGGAACAGGAACACCGCGTGTATGCGGAAGCCATTCGGGTGTTGGCAAACAAGGAGCCCGCTTGATTCGATTCTCTGCTATGAAAACTTTTTTCACCTTCCTGATTCTGGGTTTTATTCCTTTCGCCCCCCTCTTTGCGCAAGAGGACCAGGCAATGGAATTCCTGAAAGCGGAAATCCAACGGACCGCCCGTCAACGGGACGAGGCGCAAAAAAAATTACTTGAAGTCGAATCCCTTTCTGCGGACAAAATAAGGTTCCTCAGCCAGGAGCAACTCGGCATACAGAAACGCTTAAACCAAAGCGCCCGGGACAAATTACAGTTGGAGTCCAACGCTCGCATCTCCCAAACCGCGATAAAAAGAACCGAAGCGGAATTGGCCGCCCGCGAACAGGAATTACAGGCACTCCGCCAGCAACAAATGACCTCCCGACAGAAATTCGAAGAGGTCACCCGCGAGTTAAGCGCAAAACTGGCAGAAGCAGAACTTTCAGCTTCAAACCCGGTTGGGGAAGGCGATGAAAAACTGGCAGCCGAAAGGGAAAAGTTAAGGCAGGAGATTCAAGACCGGGATAGAAAATTGGCCGAAGCGGAATCGGCCCGTCAACAGGATTTACAAAATCTGCACAAGTTACAAAACGACAATGCCCAATTGACTGAACAATTGGAAAACGCCAAACGGGTGGAAGCACTGGCAAATGCAAAACTGGCAGCGCTGGAATTCCGCTTGGGGAATTTACAGTTGGAGCTCTCACAGCAATATCAGGAACGGAGCGACCTTGAACAGGAAAAGGAGCGCTTACAGGGGGTTATCCAGGACCTGAACGAACGCTTGAAAGTTGCCGAAGCCAACAGCGTCCCCAAAGCGCAGTTTGATGAGATCTCCAACAACCTGGAACAGGTTTTGGCAGAGAATAAGGATTTAAAAAGCGAACTTTCCCGACGTAAACAGGTTCCCGACCTGCGGAAAGAATATGAGAGTACCCGGAAACAACGGGATTTACTTCAGGCGAAAGAGAAAACCTTGCTGAGCAAAGTGGAAAACCTGGAGCAGGATCTGGACACGGCCCGGCAAGACACCCGCAATTTGAGTGTTCAAAACCGTCGGCTCCAGAGCCAGCTGAAACAGGAACAAAAGATCCGCGAAAAAATGGAATCCGAAATTTCGGATTTGGAATCGATCCTCAAGGACGCCAAAGCCGCCGGAATTCAGGAAACAGATCTGGAAGATGTCGCTTTACTGGTGGCCGAAATGGAACGTGAAAAAGAAGCTTTTCGGAAAGACGCCATCACCCACCGCGAAAATGTGGATCTGTTGCGCGCAGAACTCGACAATCAAAACTCCGAACAATTGGAGCAAATACGGGATCTGCAAAATATGCTGGGCCGGCAAATTGAAGAAATCACAGCCAACCAAAATAAAATTGAGAAGCTGGAAACCCGCGCGGCCCATTTGGAAAAAGTAAAAATTCAAAAAGATCAACTTGTAAAATTACAGACCAAATCGCGTGAAGACATGCGAACCTTGGCCAAACATATTTATGAGCTGCGAAGCGAACTGGTTCAAAGCAAGGAAACCCAAAGAAAAGCGATATTGGCCATTCAAAAAAATAAGGAATTGTCCATGGAGTTGGACAACGTACGTGCGGAAATGGAAAAAATCCGCAGGAAAAATGCAAGTATTCAAAACCAGCAAGTCAGCAAAGAGGACAAAATCCGGGAACTGCGAATTGAACGGGATACGGACCGCGCCAGAAGCAAAGCCCTCGAACTGGAAAAACGAAGCTTACTTTTGGAATTACAAAAACTTCAAAAAGAGCTCTCCCCATGAATGAATTATCCTCTCCCCGCTTCAGCCCCCCTCCCCGCCTTTGGGAAATCAAATCTGAATCATGCGCGATTGCGCTCCCGAAAGATTTTAAGGTATTCAGTGCCGCTGTAGTTATAGACGCGTCTCTTCATCCCGAGGGCTACCGGATTGAACTGCTTCCCGGTTCATTTTCTATCACTGCGGGGGGACCCAGAGCGATTCGTTACGCATGGCAGCATTTTCAGCAGTGGACCGCCGCATCCGAAATCCCTTGCGGACGCTTGGAAGATTCGCCGGACATGGAGCGGCGCGGATTCATGTTGGATATCAGCCGGTGCAAAGTCCCCACCCGCGAAAGTTTGGCTTCCTGGGTCAAACTTCTTTCCGGCTTCCGATACAACGAATTTCAATTGTATACCGAGCATACTTTTGCCTACAAAGATCACGAAACGGTTTGGAAGGATGCCTCTCCCATGGAAGCGGATGATGTCCTTTGGCTTCAATCTCTTTGCAAAGAATACGATATCGAACTGGTTCCCAATCAAAATTGTTTCGGACACTTTGAACGCTGGATGAAACATGACGCCTACAAAAAATATGCGGAATGCCCCAATGGTTTCGTGAATCCCTGGGGGGAAGTAAAAAAAGAAGGCTCCGTCCTCATTCCCGATCAGGCATCCCTCGATTTAGTGAAAGGGCTTTTGGATGAGATCCTCCCCCTGTTCGAAAGTCCCTGGGCGAACATCGGTTGTGATGAAACTTTTGAGCTGGGACAGGGTGCAAGCAAAGCGCGTTGTGAAGCGGAAGGTGGCGGAAAAGTTTATACCGACTTCGTCCGTGAAATCATGGAATATGTAAAAGAGAAGCATGGCAAACAATGTCAGTTTTGGGGCGACGTCATCATCAAAACGCCCGAACAGCTTCAAAACCTTCCTTCGGATGCGATGGCAATGGAATGGGGCTATGAAGCCGATCACCCCTTTATGGAAGACAGCACCCGCTTCGCTGCATCCGGTCTGGATTTCATGATCTGCCCGGGAACCTGCAGCTGGCGGACTTTTGGGGGCCGCACGGAAAACATGTTGCAACACATTCGTAAAGCCAGCCTTGCGGGTCGTAAAAACGGTGCCAAAGGATTGTTGCTTACCGATTGGGGGGATCGGGGGCACATGCAGCAAAGCCCGGTCAGCTATTCCGCTTTGGCCTGGTGCGGTCTGAATGCCTGGAACACCGAACAGGCCCGTGAAGAGGATATTGAAGACTGGTGTGATACGGTGGCTTTCGACGGGAACAAGGGCGATACGGCCTGTTGGATGAATGCCGGGCGCATGCACGACCTTCTGGAAAGAAAGAGCGTCAACTGCACGGCGATATTCAACCTCTTCGAAGACCCCGAAAATGTATCGAAAGAAGTCAGCGTTGAAAATGTCAGGAAAACCCTGCAGGCAATAGAAAAGATGCCCGCACCTAAAACCTATACGCAGGAATGGGAACAAACACTGCGGAATATGCGCCTGTCATTACAAACCACCTTAAAAATAAAAGGGGAAAGCCCCTCTCCGCACTTACCGGAAATGCTGGAAGCAGCCCGCAATGGACAAAAAGAACTTTGGTTGCAAAGGAATCGGAAAGGAGGGCTTGCGGAAAGTCTGGAGATGTATACGGAAATGGCCACTATTATTAACGACGGAGAAGACCTATGAGTGATTCAAAAGATATGCTACAAGACCTGTTCGACAAACAAATGTCGCTGAATCAGCGCATTGGTGTCAATCCGTCGGAAATGACGGAAGAGGAACAAACCAAATGGGTCCTCAACTACACCCGGGCCGCCTCTCAGGAAATGGCGGAACTTATCGACAGTGTTCCATGGAAATGGTGGGCAAAATATCAGGAGTTCGACCTCCAAAATGCTAAAGTGGAAGTCGTAGATCTCTTTCATTTCATCATCAGCCTCGCGCAGGTATTGGGAATGGACGCCCAGGATGTGCACGATCTTTATAACAAAAAGAATAAATTGAATTTCAAACGTCAGGATGACGGCTATGCCGTGAAAGACGAAAATGACAACCGGGAATTAGGATAAAAAGAAGTCAGCGCTCTGTGCGCAGGGATCCGGTCATGCGGATGAAGCAAATCTGAACTCTCAAATCTGAAATTTCAAATCGTACATCTAATATTTTTAATCAAAAATCACACATCTGAAAACTTATGGAAGCAGGTATCGTAGGACTCCCCAACGTAGGCAAAAGCACGCTCTTTAACGCCCTCACCGAAGCCGGTGCAGAGGCGAGTAATTATCCCTTTTGCACCATTGAACCCAATGTGGGAATCGTGAATGTACCGGATCCCAGTCTGGAAATTTTGCGCTCACATATTGAATCCGAAAAGATTCTCCCGGCCACCACCCAGATAGTGGATATTGCCGGTTTGGTGAAAGGCGCATCCGAAGGCGAAGGTTTGGGAAACAAATTCCTCAGCCACATTCGCAATGTGGATGCCATCCTCCAGGTCGTCCGTTGTTTCGAAGACGAAAACGTGACCCATGTCGACGGATCCGTGGATGCCATCCGTGATGTGGAAACCATCGAATTGGAATTGATGCTTTCAGACATGCAGGTGGTGGAAAACTCCCTTCATAAAGTAAAAAAACAAGCGCGTAGCGGAGACAAAGATGCCGTGAAATACCAAGAGTTGCTTGAAAAATGCGATGCCTGCCTGCAAGCCGGCAAACCCGTTCGGGCGCTGGAGATTAAAGATTCCGAAGAGCGCAAAATCATGAAGAGTCTGGCCCTGATCAGCGCCAAGCAAGTTTTATATGTTGCGAACGTCGGCGAGGATGAAGTGGAAAGCGGAAATGACGAAACCCGGAAACTGGAAGCCTACGCGGCCGAAAGAAACAGCGAAGTCATTATCGTTTCTGCACGCATTGAAGAAGAATTGGTAGAACTTGAAGCCGATGAACGCGCAGAGATGCTTGAGTCTTTGGGCATGGCCGAACCCGCATTAGACCGGATTGTACGCGGAGTATACCACCTCTTGGGACTGCAAAGTTACTACACTGCGGGACCAAAAGAAATCCGGGCATGGACCATTCCACAAGGCGCAACCGCCCCTCAGGCTGCCGGGGTGATTCACGGTGATTTTGAACGGGGCTTTATCCGCGCAAACATTTATTCAATTGACGATCTTGTGACCTACAAAACCGAACATGCGATTAAAGAGGCCGGAAAGTTGCGGGTGGAAGGAAAAGAGTACGTCATGCGCTTCGGGGATGTCTGCCACTTCCTGTTTAATGTTTGAGAAATTTTATGTCATCCGAACCGCAAAAAATTCATAAGCATATTTTGTATGAAGCTTCGGTGCAGGATACCGAAGTGGATTTGAATTTGATCGACCGCATGATGGAGAAATCCGCGGGAAGGAAAGCCCTCACGTTGCGTGAAGATTTCAGTGGCACTTCGGTCCTGGCTTGCGCCTGGGTTGAATCGGATCCACAACGGGAATCCTGGGGCGTGGATTTACACCGCCCCACCCTGGATTGGGCAAAGGAACACCGCTTGCCCATGCTCGGGAAAGATGCGGACCGGGTTCACCTTTTAGAAGAAAATGTGCTCACCGCCCAAACTCCTTTGGTGGATGTGGTGGCGGCTTTGAACTTCTCTTACATGATCTTCAAACAACGGGATCAGTTAAAAGCCTATTTCCAAAGCGTTTACAACTCCCTTACGCCGGGAGGGATCTTTCTCTTGGACATGTTCGGGGGGCCGCACGCCCAGGAAGTGATGAAAGAGAAAAAACGGGTGCCGGCCGGCGAGGATTACGAAGGGACCCCCTTCCCCGAATTCACCTACGTCTGGGAGCAGGCCGAATACAACGCGGTCACCCAGGATATTTGCTGCCATATCCATTTTCGCGGAAAAAACATTGTCCCGATTAAAAAGGCTTTCAGCTACGAGTGGCGCCTGTGGTCCCTTATGGAAATTACCGACATTCTTCGGGAAGTGGGTTTTGCGGATGTGGATCCTTACTTTGAAGGCTGGGATGACGAGGCCGAGTCAACAGACGGTGATTTACAAAGCCGAGAGAAATATGAAGACATGCTCGCTTGGATTTGTTATATATCCGCCGCCAAGGAAACGCACTGATGGACGATCTGCCTGCATTTGATCTCGCCGCCCGTTGGCATGCAGGTCAAACGCGGAAAGGTTGTAAACAGGAACCTTTTGTACAGCATCCGCTACGGGTTGCAGGCATCCTGATTCAGCATGGGGTCACCCGGCGTGATCTCATCTCCGCAGCCCTGCTTCACGATATCCTGGAGGACACGGACTGTCCTCCGGAAGAAATCCGCACTCAATTCGGGAACGAGGTATGGGGATGGGTGATGGAAGTCACCGACCGGAAAGAGCTTTTAAAATCGCTCCGAAAACAAATGCAAGTGGAACGGGCGGAGATGCTTTCGCCGGAAGCAAAATTAATTCGTTTGGCGGACAAGATTGATAACCTGGAAAGCCTGTTAACCGATCCGCCTGCGAATTGGTCCTGGTTGCGTCAACGCGAATACGTGGCCTGGGCCAACCGGGTGGTAAAAAACTTAGGGCCGGTCCATCCGGAAATGGAACGCCACTACCAGAAAGTAAGAGATCAACTCTGGCTGAAAGCGACCGGGCAATCTACGCAATCTTAAAGAGGGCCCCGTTTACGCCCCCTATTTGGCACTCATAAAGGGCGGCCCGCTTGCGCCTCATATTTGCGCACTCATAAAGGGAGTCCCGCTTGCGGGGCGATCCTCCTATCCCGAAAAGGTCCCGCCTTCCTCACCCAAGATGCCGGAGTCCCGCTTGCGCCTCATATATGCGCACTCATAAAGGGAGTCACGCTTGCGGGGTGATCCTCCTATCCTGAAAAGGTCCCGCCTTCCTCACCCAAGATGCCGGAGTCCCGCTTGCGGGGCGAACGGAATATCAACAATATGCCGTTCGCTCCGCACGCAGGCCTCCGGTTACATACCCTCGCCCTGAATCACAACCCCGTCACAAATCTCAGTTTGAGGGCTCAGTTTTTCCCATTGGGAAACGAAATCCTGTTTGTCGGCGGCAAAACGGGGAGAAATTTCAAAAGTGATGGCAGGCGTACCGTTGTCGTCTTTAGCGAGGTCGACTCCCGCCGCCTTCAACCATCCTGCAAATTGCCTGAGCTGATCTTCTTTGCAGGTTTTCGGTGAATCCACCCCTTCCGCATTTTTCACCGGTGAAAAATTTTCCGCGCGGGCGCCTTCAATGATCACCGGATTTTTCGCCAACGGCAACGCATCAAATACAAACATTTCAAATTTAATTCCGTTGGAGGCTTCCGGTTTTACGATCTCCCCCCGGGCATTCACGAAGGGTATCTTTTTGTCTGCACGGTGGAAGGGAAGTTTTGCATCCGAACCCCCGCCCACTCTTTCAATGAACGCGCGGTCAAAAACGTGAATGGCCACGGATCCGGAGACAAAGCGGAGGCTGCCATCGGGCAAGGTTTCCTGCTGCTTTTCTTCGGGGAGATCAGAATATTCTATGACCACAGTGTCACCATTCTGTAAGCAAAAGTGTCCGACCTTTTCCAACGGATATGCTTTCGGAATCATTTTAGAGGAACACTCTGAATTCCCTAAAATATGGAACCCAATAAATGCAGGATCCAGACAGGGAATCAAGGGGTTGTCCACCTGGAAATAAGAAATACAGTCGATCCCTTTTTCCGCCATCAGAGCGGTAGCCCCGGAACGGACCAATGCACGGAGAGAGCCGCCATGCCCGTCGGGCGTCATGGCAATGGTGGCTTGATCCGACAACAGAATTTTCCCGTCCGCATCCACCGCCGGCACCAATCCCTGCACAATAAAATGAACCTGATCCGGGTTCAGACCAAAAAAATCATTTTCCTCAAATGCGTTGACCGTCTGATCGTTATTGATTTCGCTGGTCAGAATAAACCAGTGAATGTCCGAAGAAAAACGTTCGGCTGAACGGGCGATCTTTTCTGCAAAAACCTGGAACAAGGTTTTTTGGGTTACCGGTGTTACCGGAAACGTTCCTTTGGGTCCGTCGTATCCCAAGCGGGTTCCCTGTCCGCCCGCAACCGTAAAGGCCGCAACCCGACCTGCACGGAGAGCTTGTTCACCGACGGCTTCCGCTTCTTTCCATTTCGCGGCATCCCCTCCATTTTCAGGAAGGGAAATATAAGGAGCGGGTTCCAAATGATCAAATCCTTGCTGATGCGCCCCTCCACCCTTGAGATGCGTTTCCACCAACTGGGCCACCTCCTGCAAATCTATTTCCGAAGCCCGTTGCAAGAGTTTTGCCTGATCCTCCGCGTTCAGGTCATCCCAAAACCGGAACACATGCCCCTGTCCGGCTTGTGAAAATTGAGTGCGAAGGGAGTCTATAGAAGGAATGGTTGTCATATTTTTTCTCTCTAAACCATGCCGAAGCTTCTTTCAATCCTTCCCGAGCAGGAAATCTTAAAGCATAGGGTTTTAGTGGAATTCGTTATGGGAGGACTCTCTTTCTGAATACGTGAATGATTCCGGAATGATTTAAGGATTACGATTATGATCAAGATTATGATGAAGAAACCAAATGGTAATTTTACCATATGTCAGGAAATATCCTATTGACTATGTCACTATCCTCATGATTAAATGATTCTTATGAAAACGATACTCTTAGCATCAATCATTCTCAGTGCCAGCTTTCTGCATGGCGACCTCTTGTTCTCGGATTCTTTTGAAACCTACGTAAACAAAGAAACAAACTCAATTGGAGCACCCTCACCCACGTGGTCTACATACAATACCGATGCCTACGTGACGAATAGCGCTGCTTCAGTCGGCTCACAGAGCATGTATATCCGGAATGGATCCCCTCAATTTAGTTATATCCAGCAAAATGCTGCGGTAACCATTTCCGGGGACCCGGATGCCTTGATTTTCTCGTTTGATTTAAAAGGGACGTATCGTTTAGCTTCACATGAAGGCCTTTCCTCTTTTGCCGTAGATTTCGGCAGTGGCTTTGAGACACTGATAACAGATAAGGGAGCACTTGAAGGCGGAAACCATACTTACACGGGAACCACGCTTACCCTCTCCACTACAGCCTCCAGCAGCACAGCTCCGTTTATAAGCTATGCCATCACCGTTCCTAAATCGTATTATGGAGATGTGTTAAGTGCCACGACCTTTAAAACAAAACTTTCCACAACCAGCGGATGGTCTAATCTAAACTTTTATGTGGACAACATCGCTGTAAATTCTGTCATCCCCGAACCCTCCTCCCTCATGCTGATGATGGGTGGTTTCGGTGCTCTTTTTGCCGGATTACGAGTCCGGAAAAAACGCTCTTAAACGCCCCCCCCCCTTCCGGGCTAAGCGTATCAGCCTCTTCCCTTTAGATGAAGAAGCTTACCCCGCAAGTTTTCAGATCACTCAGTTGACGATGTCAATCAGGCAAGTTATACGGTGCCTTCCTTTTTAAACCCCCGTGGGAGAACACCGTCATGCATTGCAATTCTTTAATAAAAAATCGTCACACCGAATTA
Organism: uncultured Verrucomicrobiota bacterium; assembly: GCA_937127435.1. GTDB lineage: Bacteria > Verrucomicrobiota > Kiritimatiellia > SS1-B-03-39 > UBA6053 > UBA6053. Next base: position 22,327 of record CAKZLZ010000010.1, read on the forward strand.
TTGGACGGGATGTGGGATTTTGTTTTTTTGGGAGAAACCGAAAACCCCGAATCTCTGGATCCATCCGGAATTTCATACAACGACCGCATGCCCGTTCCTTCCGCGTATGACGCGTACCCCCGCTATGCAGGTGTCCGGGGCACCGCAGTATATCGGACCCACTTCACCACCCCTCCCCACCAGTCGGGTTTCCTGCGCTTTTTCGGCACCGGCATGTGGAACCGGATCTTCGTGGACGGGAAAGAGTTGAAGACCTTCTCGCTCCCCTACACCCCGATTGATCTGCCCTTCCCCGCATCGGAACAATCAAAACGTGAACTGGTTATCATCAACGACAACCGCTTCGATGCCCAACGGGTGCCCCTGCAGGAATACTATTACGACTTTTATGCATATGGTGGCATTTACCGTTCCGTCGAACTGCATCTTCCCCCTCCCCTTTATATCACGGAAGCCCGGGTGGACCCGGCAGACAACAGCACCGGTGAGGTACAGGTAAAGTTGTGGGTAAACGATAAAACGCAAACCACTTTGGCCCTTGACGTATGGGTGGACGAAACCCGGAACTCGCAGCACGAAG
>CAKZLZ010000011.1 GCA_937127435.1 uncultured Verrucomicrobiota bacterium
TTTTAAGCGGAAGTGATCCTCGACCTTTAGGGCGGGGGTTTCAGAACCTAAGATCTCTGAAGTCGGTTTATTCGGGAATTGGGGGAATTAAGGAATTGGGAAAATGGGAATTGGGGAAAAATGCGAACATTGGACATTCAATCCCGACACCCCTTCGGTGGTCGGGAAACGTCCAACCACGCCTTCGTCGTGGCCTTTGGCATTGAACTTTTAAATTCGCCGACCCCCGACCTCCGACCCCCGACCCCCGACCTTCTCTCAAATAAACTTTGCACTCGCGGCTTCGCCGCTTATGATCGCAGGCAACCTGCCCGAAGGACGCCCCAGCGGCCAGGGGAATTCCTACCTTACCATGCCTTTATCAACAAACGCCTCTCAGACCCTGAATTCAGCCGAAGGGCATCCTCAATCTCCCGCATCAAAGCTGTTGATCGTCGGTGCAGGTTTTTCCGGTGCGGTGGTGGCCCGCGAATTGGCGGAAGCGGGGATTGCGTCCAAAGTCATCGATCAACGTCCGCATATTGCGGGAAACTGTCATACCGAACGGGATGACGAAACAGGAATCATGGTCCATCAGTATGGTCCGCATATTTTTAATACCGACCTGGAAGATGTCTGGAAATACGTGAATCGATTTGCGGATTTTGGCCCTTTCATCAACCGCGTAAAGGCCACCACGTCGAACGGGGTGTTTTCTTTACCGATCAACCTTTCCACCCTGAACCAGTTTTTCGGAAAAAAGATGACTCCGGCCGAAGCCAAAGTGTTTGTGGAAGGGCTGGGGGATAAAACAATTTCTGATCCGCAAAACTTCGAAGAGCAGGCGCTCTCCATGTTGGGCCCTGAGCTGTATGAAACTTTTTTTAAAGGCTACACCCGGAAGCAGTGGGGGGAGGATCCCCGGGATTTACCGGCTTCCGTTTTTAAACGCCTTCCTATTCGCTTTGATACCAACGACAATTATTACAATAAAAAGTATCAGGGCATCCCCCGGGAAGGATACACCGAACTCATCCGCGCCATTTTAGACCATCCGCTGATTGAGCTCCAGCTCTCCACTTCCTATCAGAAAACCATGTCGGCGGACCATGTCCACACCGTGTATACCGGCCCAATTGACCGCTATTTTAATTGCAGCGAAGGTCGTTTGGGCTACCGCACCGTTTTCTGGGAAAGCGAAACATTGTCAGGAGACGCTCAAGGTGTCGCCTGCATGAATTATCCGGATCCGGACATTCCCTGGACCCGTAAGATCGAACACAAACACTTTGCCCCCTGGGAATCCCACCCTCAAACCGTGCTCTCCACCGAATTCAGTAAAGAAACCGGCGAACAGGATATTCCCTATTATCCGAAACGCCTGGCCCGTGACAAAGAAATCCTCGCCCGCTATCAGGCATTGGCCGGGCAGGAGAAAAACGTGACCTTCCTCGGACGTCTCGGAACCTACCGCTATCTGGATATGGACCTCAGCATTGCGGAAGCACTCGCGGCCGCGGAAAATTTGAAAAGAAAACCGCTCATTTAACGGCCAATCCCCGCTAACCACGCTTTCCGCGTGGCAATATTTGCTGATTTTCACCAACCACCTGCTCCGTGTCCTCCAGCGAAGCGGGTGGTTTAAAAAAGATCCTCAGCCCACAACCTAAGCAAATAAGCGTCAAATTAGAGCATTTCAAAATATTCTGTAGCCACAAAAAGGCACAAAAGAAACGCCTCCCCTATAACCCCGTTCCGGGTAAACAGTTTTGGATCCCAGAAAATTCCAGTATAATATTCATGGATATTTATATGATCCCGTTTCAGAGCGGGGTTATGGGGGTGTATTCTTTTTGTGCCTTTTTGTGGCAAAAAAAACACAGCAATCGGAAATCCGGCTACGCTATAAATTACAATGCTCTTGCGTAAATTAGCGGTAAAATCTCCCAACTTCTTTTAACCACTAATCCCCGCTCATTGAACGCTGATTTTCACCAACCACCTGCTCCGTGTCCTCCAGCGAAGCGGGTGGTTTATGCTTCCATTCAACTCTACGAAGAACAAAATAAATTAGCGTAAAATGAGTGTAAATTAGCGGTATACCAATTAAAGGGACATTATGAACTATACGATTACCCATCTCAAACAACTCGAGTCTGAAGCGATTTACATTCTCCGCGAAACCGCGGCCCAGTTTGAAAAGCCGGTGATGCTATTCTCGGGTGGCAAGGATTCGATTGTCATGGCCCACCTGGCCAAGAAAGCTTTTTGGCCGGCCAAGGTCCCGTTTCCGCTGATGCATGTGGATACCGGACACAACTTTCCGGAAACCATGGAGTACCGGGATGCCTTTATCAAAGAGATGGGCGCCAAATTGGTGATAGGCTCTGTGCAGGACGCGATTGACGCCGGCAAAATCAAAGAAGAAAGCGGTGCCCGGGCCAGCCGCAACGGATTGCAGACCTACGTGCTGCTCGAAACCCTGGAAGAGGGGGGCTACGATGCGGCCATGGGCGGAGGACGCCGGGACGAAGAAAAGGCCCGCGCCAAAGAACGCTTTTTCTCCCACCGCAATGAATTTGGTGAATGGGATCCCAAAAATCAACGTCCGGAACTCTGGAATGTGTTTAACGGCCGCAAACACTTCGGCGAACATTTCCGGGTGTTTCCCCTCAGTAACTGGACCGAAATGGATGTGTGGCAATACATCATGGCGGAAGAAATTCCTTTGCCCAGCCTCTATTTTTCCCACGAACGCGACTGCATCATCCGCGACGGCGTGATTATGGCGGTGACAGACTGCCTGGAGCTGCTCCCCGAAGACGTGCCTGAAAAAATGACCGTGCGTTTCCGCACCATCGGGGATGCCACCTGTACCGGCGCCAACCTTTCCACCGCCGCCACCCTGGAAGATATCATCGCGGAAGTGGCCGCCGCCCGCCAAACCGAACGCGGCACCCGCGCCGATGACAAACGCTCCGAAACCGCCATGGAAGACCGGAAGAAAGCCGGATACTTTTAGGTCTACCGCTAATTGGCGCTAATTTTACGCTAATTGATTGTTTTTGCCTCAATAGGGACATGATGAAAAAAGAATATTTAAGACAGGAAGGTTATGACCTGATGGGGGCGGCTTTTGAGGTTTCTAATGAAATGGGGCATGGGTTGAGTGAAGACATCTACCAGGAATGTTTAGAGATCGAACTCGCGGATCTAAAAATTCCGTTTCAATCCCAAGTTCACCTGGATGTTTGGTATAAAGAGAAGAAAATCCATAAAACGTACATCCCGGATCTTTTAGTTTATGATGAAATGCTGGTGGAGCTCAAAGCGGTTAAAGAATTGACTGCAGGCCATGAAAAACAGTTATTCAATTATCTGCACATCACCAAGAAAGCGGTCGGTTACTTAATCAATTTCGGCCATCCGGGAAAACTCGAATGGAAAAGAATTGTGCTCAGTGAGTACATCCCAAGTGCAGAATACCCCTTTTAAAACAAACCAAAACCATTAGCGTAAAATTAGCGACAATTAGCGGTAAAAAATTATGACAGACACCTCCGATCTCCGATCTCCGACTCCCGACCCCTATCTTTCCATGGACCTTCTCCGCTTCACCACCGCCGGTTCGGTGGACGATGGCAAGTCGACCCTGATTGGCCGATTGCTGTATGATTCAAAATCTATTTTCGAAGACCAGCTCGAGGCCATGGAAACCAGTTCCAAAGCCCGGGGCGATGAAAACGTGAATCTCGCCTTGTTGACCGACGGACTTAAAGCCGAACGCGAGCAGGGCATCACCATCGATGTGGCCTACCGCTACTTTGCCACCCCCCGCCGGAAATTCATTATTGCCGATACCCCCGGACATATTCAGTACACCCGCAATATGGTGACCGGTGCCTCCACCGCCAACCTGGCCATCCTGCTGATCGACGCCCGCAAAGGGGTGATCGAGCAAACCTGCCGGCACGCGTTTATTGCCGACCTGCTCCGCATTCAGCATATTGTGGTCTGTGTCAATAAAATGGATTTGGTGGACTGGTCCGAAGAGGTGTACCAGAATATCGTGAAATCTTTCCGTGAATTCTCGTCCCGCCTGCAAAACATTGTGGAAGTGACCTTTATCCCCGCCTCTGCATTAATAGGCGACAATATCGTGGACAAGTCCACCAACATGCCCTGGTATCAGGGGCCGACCTTGTTGTATCATTTGGAATCGGTGTATGTGGGCGCGGACGAAAACCATGTGGAAGCCCGTTTTCCGGTGCAGTGGGTGATCCGTCCGCACTCCGACGAATGGCATGACTTCCGGGGATTTGCCGGCCGGGTGGCGGGCGGCGTATTTAAACCCGGAGACGAGGTGCAGGTGATGCCTTCCGGTTTTACTTCCAAAATCAAAGCCATTTACAGTATGGACGAAAAGCTCGAAGAAGCCTTTGCGCCGATGTCCTGTACCATGACCCTGGAAGATGAGATCGATATCTCCCGCGGAGACATGATTGTGAAGCCCAATTCTCCTCCGGAGCCCAGTCAGGATATCGAAGCCATGATCTGCTGGTTTTCTTCCGGGAAAACCCTGTCCGGCCGGGGGAAATTTCTGCTCCGCCACACCAGCAAAGAAGTGAAGGCCATGGTGCGGGAAGTCAAATACAAGGTCAACATCAACACCCTGCACAAAATCGAAGACGATCTTGAATTCAAACTCAACGACATTGGACGTATTACCCTGCGCACCTCCGCGCCCATCAATGCCGACGCCTACAAGAAGAACCGCATCACCGGCAGCTTTATCCTCATCGACGAACATACCAACGAAACCGTGGCTGCCGGCATGATACTGTAACACAGACATTCCCCTGGCCGCTGGGGCGTCCTTCGGGCAGGCTGTCTGTGATCGCCCTGAGGGCAACGAAGGGCGCAACCACTATTGGAGCAAGCACAAGCTAAACAATTTAACCGCTAATAACCGCTAATTTTGCGCTAATTGTTGTGGATTTAGGGTTTGATTGTAGTACCCAAAGCCCCCCCCAAAAAAAAATTAGCGTCTGATTAGCGCAAATTAGCGGTAAAAAAAATTATGAAAAATAAACAAAAAATTCTAGTGACTGGGGCCGCTGGTTTTATTGCCAGTAAAACCGCGGAGTTTCTTCTCGATACCGGTATTCCGGTCGTGGGGATCGACAATCTCAACGACTACTACGATGTACAGGTCAAACGATACCGGCTCGATCAGCTTAAAGGACGGGAAGGCTTTACCTTTGTGGAGGGGGATATCGAAGATCTGCCTTCCTTGGAAAAAATATTCAGCGAACATGAATTCTCTGCGGTGCTGAATCTCGCCGCCCGGGCGGGGGTGCGCTACAGCATGGAAAATCCGCATATCTACATGACCACCAATGCGCACGGCACCTTGAATTTGCTGGAATGTATGCAGAAACATGAAGTGAAGAAGTTTGTGCTCGCCTCCACCTCCTCGCTCTACGCCGGACAGGAAATGCCTTTTGTGGAAACCCTGCCGGTGAATACTCCGATTTCCCCCTACGCGGCTTCCAAAAAGGCGGCCGAAGTGATGGCCTACACCTATCACAAGCTTTACGGCATCGATGTCTCCATCTGCCGCTACTTCACAGTGTTCGGTCCCGCCGGCCGACCGGATATGTCGCCTTTCCGTTTTATTAAATGGATCGATGAAGGCACCCCGATCACCTTGTTCGGGGATGGCAGTCAAAGTCGGGACTTTACCTTTGTGGACGATATTGCCCGCGGCACCATTGCCGCCATGCAGGAAGTTGGTTACGAAATATTTAATTTGGGTGGAGGCAACAATCCCATCACCATCACCGCCATGATCGAAGCCTTTGAAAAGCAACTCGGCAAAAAAGCGGTGATTGATCAGAAACCTTTCCATAAAGCGGACATGATGGAAACCTGGGCCAATATTGATAAAGCGCAATCCCTGCTCGGATGGAAACCGCAGATCGATCCCTATGAGGGGTTCACCCAAACCGTCGATTGGTATCTCAAGAATAAAGACTGGGTCAAGGATGTTACGGTTTAAGTCATTTTACCGCTAATTTACGCTAACCACGCGTTCCGCGTGGCAATATTCGCTAATTTTTTCTTATGTAGTGGTTGGTTCGCTGCAAAAGCAGCGGCCCAAACCGGAAGCCATACATTGCTGAATCTGAAAGGTTCCGATTGGAACCTTTCAGCCGGAACCCAAGCCATCAAGCCAAGAAATTAGCGTAAGATTAGCGTAAATTAGCGGTCAAATCCTCAATTCCCATTCCCCAATTCCCTACAAAGTAATTGCCGATTCAAATTCAATCACCGGGTGGATTCGTTTCAGCAATTCTGTCAGGGCTTCTTCTTCACTCAGTTCGTCGGTGGGAATGATCCAATCGGGATCCGCTTCTTCAGGCACCTCAAATCCGGATCCGAAGCCGGTGAAATTCTTGATTTCTCCGGATTTTGCTTTGGCGTAAAGTCCATGGACGTCCCGTTCCGCACAGGTTTCAAAAGAAGCCCGGGTAAAGATCGGGGTGCAGCCCTGCTCGCCCACCACTTCCCTGGCCATTTGCCTCAATTCGCGTTTGGGGGTGATAAATGAGCAGATCACAATCACCCCTGCATCATAAAACAGTTTGGCGACTTCTGAGATGCGGCGGATATTTTCCAGCCGGTCTTCATCACTAAAGCCCAGATCTTTATTCAGGCCGCCACGGATATTGTCACCGTCCAAAATTTTGGTTTTGTAGCCCTGATAGGTCAAGCGTTGCTCGATCGCAGTGGCCAAAGTGGTTTTCCCGGAGCCGGAAAGACCGTAGAACCAAAATACATGTGCGCGTTGTTGAAACAGGATTTCCTTGGTTCGGCGGTCCTGCATGCGGTGAAATTCGGAATGGAGATTGTCTTTATCTAAACTCATAAGATCTTCCTGCACGATTGATGGCGGGCTTCGCCCCGTAAAGTCCCGGAGAAATCCACGCGGCAAAAATTTAAATGGAGTGGCGGTGCCAAATGCACGGGATTTGATCTATGCAAGTCCCCCCCACAGGCAAGGGAAATCAAGGCACGATTCGGTCGCATTTCTGTAGGGAATTTAAGAGCGGATAAAGCTGTCAGGACCCATATTTTCATAATTGAATCACGTTATAGGGTAAATTCATCACCCTTTCGACCCAAAATGTAGCGGGTTTCCTCTCCCTCTTGATTCCGCCGCAAAAAAGTCGCATCCCTGGTGGCATCTACCAAAGTCTTAAAGGTATGAAATGCCGGACGGGGCCGCCAGCCGTTCGGGTCCCGGTCATCAATCAATCCAAATCCATGCGCGGCCAAGTTCCACCAGTACACCTGATCCGCCATCCCACTGCAGAGGGCCAGCAACATGTATTTTTTCATATACCGCGCATAGGTTTCTTCATCCACACTGGGATCATTCGACCGTTCTCCCGGACTTTGATAGGGACTGCCCACCGGAGACCAGACGCCGGTGCCTGTCAATGGCCAGTTGACCTCCGAGACCACAACCCGTTCTGCACAAGCAGGATGGACTCTGGCCATGGCCCGGGCCAGCGCAAGTTTATCAACCGTATCATAACCGGATTGCCGGTTTTCCGGGTCTCCTCTTCGATCGACATACAGGTGATGTGAAAATGCAGAGAGGCTCTTTTCCGGCCATTGATTCAACATGGGCAACACGCGGGGATATTCAAAATCGATGCCGGCCGGACCCAACAGCGGGATTTGTGGAAAACGTTTCTGCCAATCAACAAAAGGCGAAATTAAATTCCGGTATTCCGGTATATCCCATATCCCCCACTTCACACGATTGATGGCATGCCCCACTTCAAAACCCTCGACAAAACCGCTTAAACTCCCGCCGGCCTTTTCTACAAACCCTTGCCAGGAAGAACGATGGGTGATTGCGCGCCGGTCCTGAACCAGCGCCACGGTCACCCGATGGCCTTCGGAATTCAGCTTGCGGACCGCATCCATGGCATAGCGTTGACGGGCTTCACTTTCATGATGGTAAAGACGGACAAGCAGGGGAAGGGTCCCCAGACTTTGCAGCCACCGGCGTTCTTTTTCAAAACGCTCGGGTTCCAGATTGATACTGATGCCTATTTTCCCATCCATTTCTACTTTTTGTGTCCAGGCCTTTGCACGGATTTCTTTAAAGGCCTTGTGAAGGGGCGCGCGGTATCGAAGGTAGACGGATCCCATAGTCAAAAGATCGCTTTTCCGGTAATATTTTCTTTTATCGCGGCTTTTTAAGGCCGGGATCGCCTGCATGGAACGGTCATCCCAAATCCAGATATCTTTTTCAGAAGGCAGCGGACGTTCATGCTGGTGAAGGTTCTTTCGCGCTTGGCAGGCGTCCCGAATTTTTGCTTTCGACCGATCCCGTTTCCGGGCGCGTTTTTCTTCACGGTGAAAATCATCATCCAACATTAACGGGGCAGCCTGCATTTCAAAAAAGACCCGGCGCAAATCCGAAGGGAGGGTGATTTTTGCATTGTCTCTACCCCGCATCGCAGGGGTCATCTTTGAATAGAGCTTTCCGCCTTGTAATTCAGTGATCCAGGCCTCCGTCCACACTCCCTGCTCATCCTTGCGGACCAGAATATTCTGGTTGCAGAGGTTGTTGTGTTGAAAACCGGCATCATGCATGCTCCGCACGGCGTGGGCCGCGACGGACAAAAGGTCCATGATTTCCTTACAAAGCGGTTTTTCGTAATAGTGGTGTATAAGCGCTTCGTAAAAGGTACAAACATTTTTTACGCAGGCGGTAATCAGGTACTGTTCACGGATATGACGGCCTTCTCTACATTCAAGCCAGGCGACCGGCGCAGGGGTTGACGCTCCGCGGCTACACAAATGACAGGCATACTGAAATGCATAGTTGGCCGCGGATTTCTTATTGCCTTCGGGTTTTCGACGGGGAGGCGGGGTAAACTTTTTGATCGCAACCTGGCCGCCGGGTGCACGGACGCCCTGCCCCAGGGGTTTTGCCAGGGAAAGGTCTGTGCATTCGGAACCATCCGGCAACTTTGCCAGCCATGTTCGCATTTCTCCGCTCTCATATTCAGGGTGGATTTCCCCCTGGAAGCGACCGATATTTTCAGAGGTGGACACGGGAACTGGGGGATGCTGAATTTCGGTATTTCCATTCGATCAAACAAAAAAGTCCAAACAAAACCAAGGTGAGCATCCACCCGTCATCAAATTTTGAACTATGTCCGCCAATCCAGGTGCGATAGCCAAATGCAGGATCAAACTCCGTCATTTTGGAAAAAACTTTAATGCAGCCCACGGCGGCGGCGTGCAGTCCCACTGCGGCCCAGATATCCCCCCGGTGATGCACCAGTCTGGAGAGAAGAATGCCGAAGGCGAACATGTTTAGAAATTTAATCGGCACCGCGGTCTTGGCAAAATCAGCAAACAGCGAAGACCAGACAATAGCGCCGAGCCCCTGCTCAAAACTTTGCGGGGTGGCCTTCATAAAATGTGCCCAGGCAAAAAGCAAACTGGAGACAATGGCTGCGGTCCAGGGCGTCCAAACCCGGGCCAAAGAACGGTAGAGCACGCCCCGGGTCAGGGTTTCTTCAATGAAGCCTACCCCAATACCCGTGATCAGAAAACCTGAAATAAGTGAGGACAGCAGTACTGTCACTGAAAAGGGATTAAATATCCGAACCCCGGAAAGGATCGCAACCGCAAACACAAAGACCATTCCCAGGCATCCAAGCACAAACCATTGAATAAAATCTCTTTTTCGTTCATGCCGGGTTTGTAAAGAGTTCCAGCCCAGGTCTGTAATACCGCCCCACCCGATTTTTTTCAGCATCCACGGCGCAAGCAGGACGGCGCAGAGGGTTTGGAAGCGCCGGAGGATTCGTGCCGGACCGTGTTCGACAATTAAGTCTTGCCACATGCCGCCATCGCTATTGAGCCCGAGGCGAATAATAAATCCCCCCAACAGAGCGCCCCCGATCATCACGGTGAAAAAATAGCCTGCGAACCAGCCTACGGAGGCCGTGGAAGAGCTACGGTAATTAGATGAGGAAGTATTCAGCAGAATGCTCATAAGAGCGCATCAGGTTGTACAAAAATTCAAAAAAGTAAAGATTCGAACCACAAAAGGGGGATCAGGGTTAATCCACTTGTCTCAAGCTGCCGAGTCCGGGGAATCCATTAGGAAGTTTACGGGATGCACAGACTCTTTTGGGTCCAAAACAGCTGCGGTACTGCTTAAAGAGGTCATCAAGAAACTGTGGACTTCCTATTCCCACCCCCCGGGAAAAGCACCGCCACTTCTGCAACAGAACCGAGGCATAAGGCACTTCGCCGTTCTGTTCATATTCAGCCAGGACCTTCTGAGGAGATATGCCCTTTCTGGTCGTGGTATTTTGCAGATGATTCGCATCAGGGAGCTGCCGTCCTTTAGCATAAAGCCATATTCGATAGGCTTTTTGGACATCCTCCCAGCCTAAGGGGTTTTTCCGGCTTTTAGATTCTGCACGCAGCATCGCTTTCGTTTTTTCCGGGTCATATTTTGAAAGAAGGTAGTTACGACGCGAAAGCAATGCAGGATTCGGGACTTCCCCCCGCGAGCACCGAATCAAAAAATCCAACCCAAATTTTGATGCCGTATCCCCGCCGCAAGCCGCGCCATACCCAGTCCACGGGGACTGCATCGGATCCGAAATCAAGCCTGCACGCAGAGGATTTAAATCAATATAGGCCGCAACCGATAGCAAAGCCAAAGGACTGTCCTCCACCACCACGCTCCGGTAGCGTCCCTCCCACAAAGTGCCGGTACACCCTTCCCGATGATTATACCAATTCGAAAACGACTGTTTTAAAACCCTCATAAAATCAGGCAAATTCCCCATCCGATCCTGTATTTTCCGGTCCATCGCCTTCTTGTTCTCCGCATTCTGAGACGAATACAGCCGTTCCCAAACATCCACTTTATCTTCGGGCCATACCATTTTAAGCCGGGACACAATATCCGGGTGAGAGAGTTTAGAAACGGGAGGAACCCAGAGAAGCAAATGAAAATGATTCGACATTAAACAATGCGTCAACACCCCAATCCCCGAGAACGCCGACCACTGCCGCATTCGCAGCAGGAAAGATTTTTTTTCAACCTCCCCGAATAAAAATTCCTGCCCCCTGGTTCTGCTGGTTACATGGACAAAATACCCTTCCCCCTTGGGCAATATTCGCAATCCCCGCCCCTTACGGGCCCCATGAACCCACGCCTCACGGGTTGATAATGAATTCCATTTCTTTTCACTCCCTTTCATACACAGATAAAAGGTGAAAATTGAAGCATTGTCAAGTATAATTCACCTGTCTCATTATTAATTATCTTGCCTTATTTTAATTACATGACAGATGGATTTGCATGAATTCTAATCCGAAACTTCTGCCTTGTTTGAAAGTAATTCGCGCTTTTGAGACCTGTATTATTATATTTCTCGTGGTGCTGATGATGGTTGTGGTAGGTTTATCCGCTCTCGAGTTGGCCGTCATGTTGTGGAACCAGGTACGTAAACCCCCATATTTGCTTTTGAATTTGCCGGAGTTATTGGAAGTCTTAGGCTTCTTTATGATGGTTTTGATTGGCCTGGAGCTTTTGGAAACCATCAAAAATTATCTCACTCAACATGCGCTGCATGTCGAAGTCGTGATCCTCGTGGCCATGATTGCGATTTCCAGAAAGGTGATTATTCTGGATATGAAAGAAATGACACCCAACTCTATGATGGGGATTGCCTTTCTTTTATTGAGTCTTGCGGTAAGTTATTTTCTGATCAAAAAGGGTATGAGTATCACCGCTGCCAGTGAACCCTCTAAATAACACGCCCCCTCCTTTTTCCCCTATGGACACCCCGGATTTAGATAAAATATGGAATTCCCGTTATCCCTTAACGGTTTTGAATCGTAAAGACATCGTTCGCCTGAGTCTTTGCGCGATGCTGTTTGCATTTGGTTTCGCACTTTTTCATCTGATGGGAAGCGTTCCCAATCTGGGTGACTGGGGACGCTCGGCTTTGGTGTGGATGGTCAAACGCTGGAACGATCAGGGGATTTCTATGGGCAGTGGCGATTATTCCCACGGAGTTTTGGTTCCCATCGCCGCTTTATATGTCGTTTGGATACAAAAAGATGCTCTTATCCGCGCGGACAAAAAAAGCAGCGCCCTGGGGTTGGCATTCGTCTGCCTCGCTTTGCTGGGTCATTACATGGGGGTCAAAACCCAACACACCCGCCTCTCTCTGCTTGCGCTGATCGGACTGCTTTGGTCCATCCCCTATTACCTTTTCGGATGGCAGGTCGCAAAAAGACTGATTTTTCCCTGCAGCTTCTTGATTTTTGCCATTCCCCTCAACTTTCTCAATGGCCTCACCTACGAACTTCGTAAAGTGAATACCATTGTTTCGGTAAACATTCTCCAGTTTCTGGGGCTGGACGTCAAACAGGTGGGAACCGGAATATTTGGTCCCCCCTATAATGCTTCCGCAACTTTAAAACTGGATGTGGCCGATCCCTGCTCCGGTATCCGCTCTCTCACCTCCATGATGGCACTCACCGCCATCTACGGTTACCTGGTTTTACCCGGCATCTGGCGCAAGTGGTTCCTGTTCCTGGCGGCCATCCCCCTGGCCATGGCGGGAAATATCTTCCGTATTGTCAGTATTGGCATCATGGCCGAAGCGATCAATACCGATATTGCCACCGGCCTCCCCCATGATTACGCCGGTTTCATCGTCTTCGGGTGCGCCATCATTCTTATGGTGGGCTTAAGCATGCTTCTCAACCCCAATTTCAGAAACAAACCGCCCGCATGAAGAAAACCGCCTCTATCATACACCCCTACGGGGTTTTAGGCTTGCTGTTCTTACTCACCGCCTGCCTTTTGTTGTTTACGGTGGATATATCCGTCACCGACGAAGCCGGGGTTCGTGAATACCTTCCGGAAAACCTTGGAAATAATTGGGAAGGTTTTGATGTTTTATTTTGCCAGGACCCGGGTTGCGGACGCAACTGGCTGACCCGGGATGTTCCTTTGAATGAAGACGGCGTAAGAGTTTGTCCCACCAATTGGCAGGGGGAAACTTGCGGGGGTGAATTACTCGCCATGTCCCTGGGCGAAAAAACCGTTCTCCCCAGAGACACGGTCATGATGAAAAAGCAATACATCAACCGTGAAAACCCAGAGAATACAGTCTTCACATCCGTCGTGCTTTCCGGCAAAGACCGCACCTCCATTCATCGGCCCGAAGTCTGTTTGGATGCCCAAGGAAATGAGATTGAAAAAAGCGTGGTCATTGAAGTGCCTCTGGAAAACGGAAAAACCATTAAAGTCCAAGTGCTTCTGATAAATAAAAAATACTCAGAAAAATACACCCGCTATACCTATTACGCCTATTTCTTTATCGGCAAAGACCGCACCACCCACCTTCATTTTGAACGCTTGCTTTGGATGTCACTGGACCGGGTCTTCCGCAATGTCGCACACCGCTGGGCATACATCGCGGTTTCCGGAGAGCGCAGTCCCTTCGAGGGGGATACGGAATATCAGGATGAAATCCGCGATGTAATTGGCAAACTCTACCCTGAAATCAGTCTACTGGAAGGCCAATAATGCGAACTGACATCGGCGTTTTCATGGATCGTGACGGACTGATAAACGTCCCTCCCCCCCCAAAGGACCGATATATCCTTCACCCCGATTCTTTTGAGCTCATGCCCGGCATTGCAGAGGCCATTCGCCTGCTCAATGAAAGAAATATACCGGTGGCCGTTGTCACCAATCAAAAAGGGGTGGCCATCGGGAAAGTCGCCGAATCCACCCTCCACCAAATTCATGACCGCATGGTCGAACTGTTGGCCGGGGAGAATGCTACGGTACAAAATATTCAGTATTGCCCCCACAGCGAAGCGGATCAGTGCAACTGCCGGAAACCCCTCCCGGGCATGCTTATTTCCGCAGCTTCCGCCTTGAATCTTCAGACCGAAACCTGCTGGATGATCGGGGATCAACCCCGGGATTTGGAAGCCGGCCGGGCCGTTGGCTGTCACACCCTTCTGGTGGGATCCGCCTCCGCGCCAGAGGGTTTGGCGGATCTCCATTTAAACCGCACTAACCAATTACCTGAATGGATTAAGCAAAATTTCCCTTTTCAAACCGAAAGATAGTTGCCAAAGCTATACTTTCAGGGTTAAATTCCTTTTGACTTTAAATTCATCAACCGAAGAAACTGTATGACAGCTGATAGCCAACCTTCCCAACTGAGAATTCGATATACGGATCCCGATGGCAAACTTACCGAGTTGCTCCTGGCAGAGCAACCCATTACAGTTGGCCGGAGTCCGGATGCAGATATTATCACACTTGATGAACGCGCATCCCGTATGCACTGCAGCGTACGTATCTGGGACGGTGAATATTACGTGAAAGATTTGAAATCTAAAAACGGCACCTACCTGAATCATCAGAAAGTAGAAATGGCTAAAATCAAACCCGGGGATAAGATCCGCCTGGGCAACAGTATCCTGCATGTGGATGATAAAAAATCACCCGGAACAGATACGACGATCAGCTCCGTTCAGGATGAAATGAACGAAGGCAAAGGCTATAAAACCATTCTCCGCGAAATTGTCCGCAATACAGAATCTCCACGTCCCGAGAAGTCTGCCGGCGAAAGCCCTGTCCCGGAAGCTCCCCGGGCCAAAACCGCGAAACTGATTTCCGAAGGAGATGCCCCCGAGAAAAAGAAACCGGCCAGTATTTCGATCAATAAACCGGCTGGAAGCGGCTCAAAAATCATACGCATCAACAAGCCCGGATCCACTCCCGGCGGACGATAAGTAAGAATAAATCATGAGTCAATCTCCCGCGGAACCTGTACCCGTCGTGCCGGATGTGCTTGAACATGGACGCTCCCCTGAAGGGCAAGAGATCCATTCCGACCGACGTATCTACATGCAATTGCAAACCTTCACCGCTTGCAAAAATCTCCCACCCGTGATCGATTTCATTCGCGACAGCGGATGGGATGCCGTCATCTATCAGGATGCATCCAAACGCAAGCATTTCGAAAGCCTTGCCACACAGGACGAGTTGACCCAGCTTTATAATCGACGTCATTTCAATGAATTTGCGCCTTCTTTTTTAAGTCTGGCCCGGGCTGAAGGAAAAATTCCTGCAATGTTTCTTCTTGATGTCGATTTTTTCAAAAAATATAATGATACCTATGGGCACCCGGCCGGAGATGACGTGCTTTTATCCATCGGCAAAGTTTTGAAAGAAAACATGCAGCGTAACAATGATGCCTGTTTCCGGCTTGGCGGGGAGGAATTCGCTGTTTTATCCCTTTTGTCAGATTATAGCGAAGCACTTATCATTGCAGAAAAAATTCTTTTGTCTATATCCAACCTTCATATACCTCATCAGCATAATTCCCCCGGTGTTGTCACCGTTTCTATCGGTGCTGCACTTTCCTCCAAAAACAGTGAACAAGACATCGATGCAATCTATTCACAGGCGGACAAGAACCTTTATACGGCAAAAGAATCAGGGAGAAACAAGTATATTCTGTCATAGGTTTGCCTTCAAATCTCAAGAGTAACGTTAACGCCACCATGGTAGCGTTACCCCTGCATATTCCCGGCCAAAGATACCTTTCTTCT
>CAKZLZ010000012.1 GCA_937127435.1 uncultured Verrucomicrobiota bacterium
CTCTCGGTAAGGGAGACAGCAAACATCTTTCGATCCGCAAAGGGCTATCCGCTGGCGAGCGGTATGTGGCTCAGGGTGGATTTTACCTCAAAGCTGATTCCCAGAAAGAGGAATTTGGCGACGGTCACGGTCACTGAATCTAAAAGGAAATATATTTTATGAAACGTTTAATAGAATTTGCGCTGCATTCGCGGCTGTTGGTGCTGGTCCTTGCTGTGATGGTGATGGCGGCAGGTGTTTGGGGATACAAACAACTTCCGGTGGATGCTTTCCCGGATGTATCCCCTAATTTGGTACAGGTGTTCACGGTTACAGATGGTTTGGCCCCGGAAGAAATTGAGAAATATGTGACCTTCCCGGTGGAATCCGCCATGAATGGTCTTCCCGGTGTGGAAAATGTCCGCTCGGTATCGAACTTCGGACTGTCAGTTGTTAATGTCTATTTCGAAGATGGAATGGATATCTACTTCTGTCGCCAACTTGTCGGTGAACGGTTGACAGAGGCACGTGAGTCGATACCCGACGGCTTTGGAGAACCGGAAATGGGACCCATTTCAACAGGCATGGGGCTGGTACTATTCTACTATCTTGAGGATACCACCGGCCAATACAGCCTGACCGAATTAAGGTCTATTCAGGACTGGATTATCAAGTTTAACCTTCAGAATGTCCCGGGAGTAACAGAAGTTCTCGGGATTGGAGGATTTGAAAAGCAGTTCCATGTGGAAGTGGACCCGTTGGCAATGGAAGGCTATGGGTTTACGGTTCAGGATGTGGTTGAACGGATTGAAGATAATAACCTGAATGTCGGTGCCCAATTTATTGAAAACAATAATGAGGAGTACGTGGTACGTTCCGTGGGACTGGCTACTTCGCTTTCTGATTTACGCTCTATTTTGATGGGCAGTGATGACGGAATTCCCATCACAGTTGGTGACATCGCAGAAGTGAAAGAAGGCAAAGCCATCCGCCGGGGACTTCAAACTAAAAATGGTGTCACGGAAGTTGTATCCGGGCAGGTGATTAAACTCTTCGGTTCGAATGCCTCCACAGTGATTCAGTCAGTGGAGGAGAAAATTGAACAGATCAACCAGAGCCTCCCCGAAGGTGTAAATATTGTTCCTTATTACGAACAAAAAACCTTGGTCAGCTCTGCGGTGAAAACCGTGACTTCTGCATTAACTCAGGGAATTATTTTAGTGGCGGTTGTGCTAATGGTGTTTATGGGAGGATGGCGTCCCACTTTGGTTGTCGCGATGGCGCTTCCTTTTTCTGTTCTGTTTGCCACCTTGGGCATGCAGCAGTTTGGCATTTCGGCGAACCTGATGTCCCTTGGAGGTCTTGCGATCGCCATCGGTATGCTTGTAGACGGCGCGATTGTGGTGGTGGAAAACGTGGACCAGCATTTCCGGTCTGCGTCACCTGGTGAATCCAAAATGTCAATTGTGGCCAAAGCCAGTGGAGAAGTAGCCCGCCCGGTTGGCTTTGCGGTTGCAATTATCATTCTGGTATTTTTACCGTTATTCACTCTCACAGGTGTGGAGGGGAAAACATTCCGCCCACTTGCCTATGCAATCGCATTGGCGATGAGTGGTGCGTTTATTTACGCATTAGTTGTTGGCCCGATTCTGGCCTACTTTTTTATGCGTGCACCCAAACCCTCTAAGACTGAGGGCGACAAAGGGACACCCAAGGAAAGTCTGATTGTCCGTGCCCTGCAGATTCCTTACCGGCCTCTAGTGACTGTTTTAGTGAAACAGCGGTGGATCGCGGTGGTTGGTGCCCTCGGGATGCTGGGTTTGGGGCTATGGTTATTCCCAAAACTTGGCACCGAGTTCACACCTTCTCTCAATGAAGGAACCGTGGTGGTGAAGCTTAAAATGGCACCCTCCATCTCCATTGATACCTCCAAAGAAATGACGCAGGTTATTGAACGCCGGATACTGGAAGTACCGGAAGTTACAAAAATTGTTACCCGTATTGGACGGGGAGAAGTCGGAGCGCATGCGGACCCGATTAATGCTGCAGAGTTGTATCTTATTATGACTCCGCCTGAGGAATGGAGATTCCCTTTTGACCAGGAAGCGATGGTAGAGGAAATCCGTGATGCGATTGGTGAACCCCCGGGTGTGGTCGTCAACTATACGCAGCCCATTGAGATGTCCGTGGATGAGCTTCTGGAAGGTGTACAGGCGGAGTTAGCCGTCAAACTGTTCGGAGAAGATCTGGATGTATTGTTGACCAAAGCGAATGAAATTGCAGCGGCATTGGGTGAAGTAGAGGGCGCACGAGATGTGCAGGTGGACCAGGTGACTGGATCTCCACAGTTGATTATCCGTATCGACCGTGCAGCCGCAGCCAGATACAATCTGAATGTGGGGGACATCCAACGGGTAATCCAATCCGGGATTGGCGGAGCAGATGCCGGTCAGGTGTTTGAGGGAATTCGTCGATATGAGATCGTTGTAAGATACCCAGAGGAATACCGCTCTAATCTGGAGCAAATTCGGGAAACGATTATCCGAAGTCCGGATGGCGCATTGGTACCCCTGGATGAAGTGGCCACTGTGGAAGAATTGGTGGGACCCCGGCAAATCACCCGTGAACGCGGGCAACGGTTCATTGCGATTCAGTGTAATGTATCAGGCCGTGACATTGGCAGCTTTGTTGCGGATGCAGAAACCGTCATTCAGGATGAAGTGGATTTGCCTGCAGGATATCTCACGACCTGGGGGGGATCCTATAAACTACAGCAGGAGGCAAATAAGCGTTTTGCAGTGGTGATTCCCATCACCTTGTTGCTTATTCTGCTCATGATCTATGCCGCATTGGACTCCCTGAAAAACAGCCTGCTCATTTTGCTGAATATTCCTTTGGCGTTGGTGGGCGGTATTGCAGCACTTCTTCTCGCCGGAGAAAATCTTTCCGTACCTGCGACAGTGGGCTTCATTGCCTTGTTTGGTATCGCTTTGGGGAATGGATTGGTGCTGATTACCTATACGAACCAATTATTACGTGAAGGAATGGAAGTGGGAGCGGCTTCAATTGAAGCGGCCTGCCGTCGTTTGCGCCCTGTGTTAATGACTGCCATTACTACAGGACTCGGACTGTTGCCTCTCTTGCTTGCAAACGGAACCGGGAGTGAAGTTCAGCGTCCCTTGGCCTTGGTGGTGACAGGTGGTTTGGTCAGTTCCACGCTGCTAACCCTATTGGTAGTACCCGCGCTGTATAAATGGTTTGCCATCAACCCCAACACTGAAAGTTAAAGGAGATAAACATGAAAGAAATAAAAGCCTATATCAAAACGATTAAACTCGATTCTGTGATGACCGCGCTGCACCAAATTGACGGCCTGGAGGGTGCAAGTTTCTCTCAAGTCCTCGGATTCGGGCGGGGAAAAGAGAACAGTTCAGGTTTTTCGCCTGACTATGATATCAAAGGAAACTCGAAGCATTACAAAGTTGAGGTCGTATGTGAAGACCTACTAGTTGATTCGGTTATTCAAGCCATTCTCCAAGCAGCCCACACTGGGTTGCGTGGAGATGGGCGGATCTTTGTCAGTGATGTCACCCGCAGTATGCGTATACAGGAAAAATCCGGTGATTGAAGTGACCAACCATGTTTCTGTCGATTGTACCTGGGAGGCGGCTTGGGAATTGATATCAGATTTCGAAGGTGTCTGGGAACCTTCGAACCCCGACCACAGGGGAACGAAGGTGCTGGACGAACCCAAGCAACCCATTCGCAACGGACTTCGCTTTTGGCAACGGGAAAAGGTCGGACTACTGACAGGGGAATTCGTCGCCACTGTGAAGGACACCAATCCTGGAAGTTCTTTTTCCTGGTACACGACCGCTACCTACCGCCTGCTTGGCCTCCCCATCAAGGTGGTCGAAGGGGGGACGTTCGAAATCATCGAAAACGATTCCGGCGTGACCCTACAACACTCTGTGTGGGGCATATTGCCCAATCGCCCCTTGGAGTGGTTCGCCCGGGTCTTTTTGCGCGAAGAAAAAGCGATAGCCGACCACAACTTGACAGAGCTTCACTATTTCAAAGCCAGACTGGAGGATACAAACAATGGCACATGATCACGACCACTCTCACGGCACTGGGAACGTCAGCGACGGCGTGCTGTTGTGGACCGTCATCGTCAACCTCGGTCTTTCCGTGTTCGAATTCGCTGCGGGTATTTTTGCCGGCAGTGTTGCACTGATGGCGGATGCCCTGCATAACACCAATGATGCCGCTGCCCTGGGTATTGCCTACATTGCCCGGAAAATTTCACGGAAGGGGGCGGATGCAGAGTATACCTTCGGCTACCGGCGGGCTGAACTCATTGGGGCGATGATCCAACTCACCGCCCTGATCGTGGTGGGGTTATATCTGGTTTACGAAGCCGTAAAACGAATGATCAATCCCGAGCCCTTGCTGGGGGAGTGGATGATGATTGCTGCCGGGGTGGCCCTGGTGGTGGATATCGCCACCGCCTGGTTGCTGTGGTCCATGTCCAAGGGCAGTCTGAATGTGAAAGCTGCTTTTTTGCATAATCTGACCGATGCTGCCGCCTCTCTGGCCGTGCTTGCCGGGGGTGCAGCTATTACCTGGCTGGAGTGGAAATGGGTGGACCCGGTACTCACCCTCGGAATTGCCGGCTATATCCTGTGGATGTCCGTGGGAATGTTGCGGCGGACCTCCGGCATTCTCATGGAGGGCTCGCCTCCGGACTTCCCATTCAACGAGCTTCGCGAGGCGGTAGAGAGCCTCGACGATGTGGTTGGCCTACACCATCTGCATGTCTGGGAACTCGACGAAGACCACCGCGCCCTGGAGGCGCACATCGTCATCGACGACATCCCCCCCGATACCCGCGCCACCCTTCGGAAAAAGGTAAAGGTGCTGCTCCACGACGACTTCCAGATCAGCCACAGTACCCTGGAATTCGAAACCGAGGCGCACGGATGCGATGTTCAGGATTGCGGACATTCGCACGCGTGACCGCAGAGGAAAACGTTCGCGCCGGACGGTATCGCTCCCCTACGAATTCACCCATTCCCAGGCTTCGTCGACACAGTTCCGGGGAAAATATTTCATCTCCGCTTTGAAAAACAGGTCGGCGAGCTTCAGGACGCGCTCCTCCCATTTCCGGTCGCCGACCAAGGCGACTTTTCCGTTCTGATCCTTGTGCTTGAGATCGAATTTCAAATCCTCCCACAATGCACCCGCCTCGAATCCTGTCACCTCCTCCATTTCGATGAAGAAACGGAATGTTCCGCCATCATTCAGGATTTCCTCCAGTTCCGGCAGCCGCTGCCGGTAGTCGTCACGACTCACCTTGCCGCTGACCTTGATCTTCACGACACGATTTTCATTTGGTTTCTTTAGGTTAATCATCTGACTCTCCAGGGTTGTTTTCATACGTTATTCTTGTTCTTGGATTTTTCAACTTTTCATCCCTCCACATGATCATTCGGATCGTTGTGGGCCTCGCCGTGGATATTGTGGTCGATGCAAAAACCACCATGACGGATCTGGAGGACTTGAAAGTGACTCTGAAAGAACTCTTACACGATCGGTTCAGGATTGAACACAGCACTCTTGAGTTTGAAATGGAAGGCATGAACTGTGAGGACCCTATGAACCACCGGAAGCATGCAACTCTCAATGATTAAACACAGAAATTACAAAAGACAAAAAATCCAATCGCAATAGAGGGCTTCGTTTTGTGGTTTTTATGCATTGTGCCTGCCCGAGCTGTCGCGCGGAGAAGGCCAGGTTGATTCCAAACCTATCCCTTCCAGCTTAGTTGCAGTTGTATGCGGGTGGGGTAGATGTGAGCCTCGGCGGTTTGGTGAATCCTCGTCAGCCATTTTGAACTCCCGGTTCCATAAAAGAGTGAGATGCCCAGCAACTTTCTCCGTATTGCGCTTGACTGGAATATCAGTATTGTGGTTTCTTTATTTATGAAATGACTGTTCAGTTGTTTTATAATTAGGTAAAATATGAATCTATTAAATAACAACAGCTTAGAGGATATATGCGAAATCCGGTCCGTAAATCAGGAAGGTGTCCAGGCCGCTCTGGAGGGGATGCCTGATAATGGTGACATTCTCTCGCTCGCTGATACCTTTAAGGTGCTGGCTGATCCGACTCGGCTGCGGATCATCGCCGCTTTATCGTCACAGGAGCTTTGCGTTTGTGACCTTGCTCTGATTCTGAATATAACGGGATCAGCGGTCTCCCATCAGCTGAGGATTATGCGTGGGCAGAGAATCGTCACGTACCGTAAAGAGGGAAAGATTGCGTACTATACTCTGGATGATGAGCACATTGAGGCTCTCTTTAGCGTGGGTTTAAAACACGTAACCGAAAGATAGGATTTTCAGCAGTTTAATCATACAACTTTCCAGGAGTTGACACGTAAGTCGACATCCCCACCTGGATGTCGAATAGGAGTCAAAATGAGCGTTCAAGTTAATCAACTCAAAATCATACGTTATTCAAGGAGGAGCCGATGTTTGAATCATTTGTGATCATGCTGCGCGAAGGTGTTGAAGCGGCAATTACGGTGGGTATTCTTATTGTCATGTTGCGCCAGTCGGGCCGACGTGACTTGGAACGGTCGGTGTTCTTGGGGATAGGTCTAGCCGTTGTCGCCAGCATCGTCGCAGCCGTGGCTCTGCGGATGTTGCCCATCAATGGAGAGCTCTATGAGGGTGTGCTCTACTTAGTTTCGGCGGCATTCGTTGGTACGATGATGTGGTGGGTGCATCGCAATGCCCGCCGGTTCAAGATGCAGATCGAGCAACGCGTGCGGCAGGCGGCTGAGGCCGTGCCCGAGCGCAGTGTTCGAGAAGCGTGGGGGTTGGGCACGTTTGCGTTCCTGATGGTCTTCCGCGAGGGTGCCGAGACGGTGATGCTCCTCAGTGCCGTCCACCTCACCACGCCATCCATGTTCAGCTTCATCGGTACGTTGCTGGGGCTCGTGGCTGCGGTCGTCTTCGGTGTGATGTTCGTGCGCGGCAGCTTGCAAGTGAATCTGCGGCGGTTCTTCACTGTGACTGAATGGGTGCTGGCCATTTTCGTAATACAACTTGTAATCAACGGCTATCACGAGTTTTCCGAAGCTGGTATTCTTCCTGCCACACAACGAAGCATGGCACTTGTCGGCCCGATTGTTCGCCACAATTCCCTTTTCGTTCTCGCCATCGTGGCCATCCCGCTCTGGGTCTGGATTTCCGGGCTAAAAAAGCCTGCACTTGTTACGGCGGGGTTGACAGATGCAGAACATCGTCTGGCTCTGGCCCGGGTGGCCCGCGAACGGTTCTACGGTTACGGCGCGATTCTAAGCTCGATAATTGTGCTCGCAATGGTGTCGGTGGTTTACGCGCATGAAGCGATACCGAAAAAACTGCCTCCACCCGAACCCATCCACGCCGAGAAAGGGGTAGTGAGTATCCCGTTATCGGCACTCGAAGACGGTAAACTGCATCGCTACGGTTTTGCGAGCACCAATCGCACGGTGCGATTCCTCGTACTGAAAACTGCCGACGGTAATATACGCACTGCTCTCGACGCCTGTGAAATCTGCGGCGCATTCGGCTACATGCAGGATGGGCCGAATCTTATCTGCCTGCACTGCGTGGCAGAAATCAACCCGCTCACCCTGGGCCGATCCGGGGGATGCAACCCCATCCCACTGGAAGCCAAGGTGTCCAGCACTGGAGTGCAGGTAAACGTCGCCGTGCTAAATAAAGAGGCATACCAATTCCCGGCGTGGGAACAACAACCCGGTCTCACAGCAGTCGATCCTATTTGTGGCATGATGGTGACCATGAGCGAAGCCGCAGCTTTCGAGACAGTTAACGGCAAAACCTACTATTTTTGTAGGGGAAAATGCAAAGATTTATTCCTCGAAAAAAACAAGGAGACGCTCCGCTAATGTTTTATCGGTTGCTCATGGAATCGGTGACGCGGCGGGGGTCCCGAAAGCTTCTCGCCGCGCTTGCCGTGTGGATTGGTGTCACCCTTGTCGTCGCGCTACTGGCCTTGAGCCTGGATGTTGGAGACAAGATGAACCGAGAACTACGTTCCTTTGGTGCAAACATCAAACTCGAACCCGCCAGCGCCGCCATCCCGGTGCGCGTCGGCGGACACGAACTCGCGGCAGCAGTCCAGCCGGCTTTCCTTCAGGAATCACAACTCGGCGCGCTGAAGTCCATCTTTTGGGTCAACAACATCCTGAATGTATCGCCCCGTCTGTGGGCGAAGGCTGAGGTACAAGGCCGCCAGTGCCAGTTACTTGGCACAAATCTGGAAAACCCTCCCGATTACTGGCAACTCACCGGCTCGTGGCCGTCGAGTGAGGATGAATGCTTGCTGGGCTCAGACCTTGCCCGCGAGCTTCACTTGACCGCTGGCCAGACCGTTTTACTCGGCAACAGCGTGTTTCGCATCAGCGGCGTGGTCGCCACTGGCGGACGTGAAGATTCGGCCCTCATTACCGCACTTCCCACAGTCCAGAGACTCACAGGATTGGAAGGGAAAATCTCCGAAGCGGATATCAGTGCCCTGACCACACCTGAAAACAAACTGGCCGAGAAATACCGACTCGACCCCAAATCAATCACGGCAGCGGAATACGAGCGATGGTATTGCACTCCGTATCCCGGATCGGTTGCAGCAGACATTCAGCAGGCCGTGCCCGGTTCAGCCGCGCGCGTGGTGCGCCGCGTGTCTGAATCGCAGGGGGTCGTCCTCTCTCGAATCCAGAGTCTGGTGCTCCTGTTGGGACTGTTGACACTCGTCACCGCGACGTTAAGCACGATGGGGGTTCTAACATCGGCGGTGCTGGAACGACGCACCGAAGTGGCGTTGATGCGGGCCATTGGCGCACATAGTGAAAATATTCTTCGTCTGTTTCTGACAGAAGCAGCTTTCCTTGGTCTGGTAGGCGGTACACTGGCAGCTGCGACGGGGTCGTGGCTCGGTGCATGGCTGGTTCACGCTGTTTTCGGCAGTCAGTCGGAAACGCATCTGGCGCTGTGGTTGCTCTCGCCTCTGTTGGGCCTGCTGACGGCATTGGCCGGCAGCGCGCTGCCCGTCGCACATACCTTGAGCCAAAACACGGCGGAGGTACTACATGGCAACTAAGCGACGCGGGATGTTGGCCAGAATGGTTGTGTGTTCGCTGCTTAACAACGCGCGCATCACGGCGTGGACGCTTCTTACATTAGCCACCTGTGCGGCACTTGTGACCTTGTTCACCACCACCACATTTGAAGTGGGTCGGAAGATGAGCGCGGCGCTGCGTCAAGTTGGGGCGAACACCGTCGCTTATCCTGCCTCTGCGACGCAGACAGACTGGACGGCATTCACGAACATCGTCGCTGACCACGACGCGAAAGTTGTACAGTTGGCCGTACGCGTGGGAATGATTCGAGGCAACCCTGTAGCGATTGTCGCAACCGAGCCGGAAGCATTGCGAGAACTTACGCCTTACTGGGCCGTGACGGGACGGCGTGCGGCAACCGCACAGGAATGTATCGTCGGCAACCGCGCCGCTTCGACTCTGGGCTTGAAGCCCGGCCAGCCGGTTTCCATCAAATGGCCAGACCAAGCACAATCGGCGCAGTTCACCGTCACCGGCATCATGGAAACCGGTGATGAAGACGATGACCGCGTGTTTGTGGCCGGATCGCTGGAACAGACCGAGTTCCGCTACGCGCTTTTGTCCGTTCCGGGTGGGGAAACGGAAATGGGGGGCATTCAGCAGGAACTGGCTACCGCCAGTGCCAACATCGAACTCAAACCATTGCGCCAAATTTTGAGTGGTGAGCGACATGTGCTGGGAATCGTTAACCTGCTGTGTGTCGTTAGTCTTTGGGCAGTGTTGGCTCTGACAGCGTTGGGTGTTTCTGCCTCGATGCTGGCACGAGTGGTGGAACGGCGGAAGGAATTTGCCCTGTTGCAAGCCCTGGGGGCAAAGCGGCGTTCCGTCATCGGCTTCCTGCTGGCCGAAAGCGCCACGCTGGGGTTGATAGCGACCGTCATCGGCTTTGGCATCGGTACCGCTCTGGCCGCACTCGTATTGCGGCAGGTTTTTCAAGCCACGATCACACCACATGGAACGTCCGGGCTGGCTGCGC
>CAKZLZ010000013.1 GCA_937127435.1 uncultured Verrucomicrobiota bacterium
CTTTGGAGATGCGTGCTTTCAGCACTAAAAACCGTCCGTTAAATGACAAATCACCGTCAAATATAATAGAAACCGCTTTAAATAAATATCCCCCACGCCCAATCATAGGGTCGGGGTTTCATTCTCGATGCTCATTTAGACATTCTTTCGTATCCACCTTGACAAAGCGTCAAATTTTTAACAGATCTCATCCGATTTCGATAACCCCACGGATAGACTTATGGAAAACTACAACTACGAACCGACTTTTCAATTCGGTGAAGATAAGACCGAATACCGCAAACTGACTTCAGAGCATGTCGAAATGACAGAATTTGAAGGTAAACCTGTTCTGAAAGTAAATCCAAAGGCGCTGACCGAACTGGCTTATGCCGCGTTTAGCGATGTCTCATTTTTCCTCCGTGCAGCCCACTTGGAAATGCTCGCCAAAGAATTGCTGGATCCGGAAGCCAGCGACAACGACCGCTTCGTCATCTACACCCTGCTGCAAAATGCCGTGGTCGCCAAAGGTGGGCAACTCCCCTCCTGCCAGGATACCGGAACCGCGATTGTGCTGGGAAAAAAAGGTCAACAGGTTTGGACCGGTGGCGGAGACGAAGAAGCCCTCTCACGCGGCATCTATGACACCTATCAGGAACGGAATCTGCGGTACTCCCAAATCGCCCCTCTGGATATGTTCGAAGAAAAGAACACCAAAACCAACCTGCCTGCGCAGATTGATTTGCTGGCCGAAGACGGGGATGCCTACAAATTTTTATTCATCGCCAAAGGCGGGGGCTCCGCCAACAAATCCTATTTGTATCAGCAAACCAAAAGCCTGCTCAACGAAGCCTCTCTCACCAAATTTGTAACCGAAAAATTAATGGACCTTGGTACCGCAGCCTGCCCGCCCTACCACATTGCCATTGTGATTGGCGGCACCTCGGCTGAGACCACCATGAAAATGACCAAACTCGCTTCCTGCGGATACCTGGACAGTCTTCCGACCACCGGAAGTGAAGGTGGCCGGGCTTTCCGGGATACGGAATGGGAAAAGAAAATTGGTGACATCGCCGCGAAATCCAAAGTGGGCGCGCAATTCGGTGGCAAATATTTTGCACATGACATTCGGGTGATCCGCATGCCCCGCCATGCGGCCTCCTGCCCCGTCGGCTTGGGCGTCAGCTGTTCTGCCGACCGGAATATCAAAGGCAAAATCACCAAGGACGGTATATTCCTGGAGCAGTTGGAATACAATCCGGAGAAGTACCTTCCCGAATCCGCACCGGATATGGCCCCGCCCGTCAGTGTAAACCTGGACGAAGGCATGGACAAAGTTTTGGAAGTGCTTAACCGCTTTCCCATCAAAACCCGTTTGAACTTAAGCGGAACCCTGATTGTGGCCCGGGATATTGCCCACGCCAAAATTCAGGAACTGCTGGACAGCGGCAAAGAAATGCCGGAGTACTTTAAGAATCATCCCATCTACTATGCCGGTCCGGCCAAAACCCCTGAAGGCATGCCCAGCGGAAGTTTCGGACCGACCACGGCCGGACGCATGGACCCTTATGTGGGTGCTTTCCAATCCGTAGGCGGAAGCATGGTAATGTTGGCCAAAGGAAACCGCAGTCAGGAAGTCACAGATTCCTGTAAAGAACACGGCGGATTCTATCTGGGATCAATCGGGGGCCCTGCGGCTATTTTGGCTCAGGACAACATCAAAGAAGTGGAAGTCGTCGATTTCCCGGAACTGGGTATGGAAGCCATCCGCAAAATCAAAGTGGAAAACTTCCCCGCCTTCATTGTGGTCGATAACAAAGGTAACGACTTCTTTAAACAGTTGGATTAATCACCTTCAGGACCCACCCATTCAAAAAGTGAATTTGATAAGTGGGTTTCTTCCGGATATTTTCTTAACTGGCGGGATCGTCCGAATAGGAGTTGGGCTGTATAGAGTTGCTCCCATCTCTCCAGTAAAACATCTATATTCTGTCTCTTTTCCAAAGTCTGACAGAGGAGATCTAGCGCCCGACTGAAATGAAATCCCGGGGACCATTCGAAGTGGGTAAGCAGGAAGGAGCTTTGTGCTGATGAATGATCAATTAAGGCATTCCGATAATGTATCATGGTTCGACAACCCAACTGAATAAACACGGGGCTTTCAATTTTCGGCATCCTTTCTACTTTATAGCGCTCGGCGACTCTCTTCGCCTTTTCGGGGAGTGGATCTTGTAAAACTGAACCCTCCACTTGCAATAGCACATTTGTATTTAAGCTGCTTGAATGGAGGTTAAGTCCTAACCCCATGTTGGAATGCCCGAAGAACAGAACGACATCGTCATTTTGAAGCGCTTCCAGAAATGCTTCCTTGTTGGGTAATATTTTCAACCGCACATCAGAAGCATTCGCACGCTTTTGAAGCCTGTCTACAACAAGGGACCAATCTGTTCCCGGTTGAGTCATTTCAATATACATACTGACCTGAATTTCCCCATCCGCCAACAGCGACGCATATGAAATGCTGTCCGAAAAATTTTCTTCGGCCGGAGCTGATGGAATGTCATCCACCACAGGTTGCCTGATTAAAGCACCCGCTCTAAGGAAATGAAAAAGACTGAGAGGTAATCTCTGTGCCTGTAAGACCGAACGACGAAGAGAAAACTCCAAATACATCGCAAAACATCCATACCCGATGGCCAAGATCAGGATACTGTAAAAGCTCCACTTTAAACCGTGTCTAGAATTTTTCATACGCTCCTTGATGAGAATCTTCAGGTGAGAAACGCTTCAGAGTAAAGGTTGTGCAGCAGCGCTCCTTCATTTCAAAACCCGGCCATTAAAAACGACAGGAATGGACCCGACGACTAAAACCGTATTTCCCACAATTTTCAGCAAAACAATGATCAAACCTATTGATTCAGCCTATTTTACCCACAGGTATTTCGGGTGACATTTTGCTAACAATTCCCTAACCTGTTGATTCTCAAGGGATTTCCCCCCTACCCGGCCTTGCCTGTTAATAACTCGCATCAGAATATGCACTTTTTTAATGCAAGATCTTTATGTGTAAGGATTTAAACTATCTACAGGCGCCTGTTCATGACTTTGGGATTTATGCACAAAACTTTACGAGTTGGCACTCTCATTGGCCATGAGCATCGAAATTTGGTCTAACGCGGATTGAATATTCCCGAATTCTCTACGCAATGAAGTTAATTTTTGATCCTGGGCGGAACTTTTGACTTCAAGTTGCTCCCGCAAGGATTCCAAAGAAGAGATTTTCTGTTTCAGATCATCGATTTCATCCCGGCTTTCATCCAGCGCATCCGCCAATCCATCCACCGGCATATTCACCGAATGGGGCGTGGAATCTGTCGATTCGGAAACTGTAGGGACCCTCACCATCCCGTTACATTGGGGGCAATTGATGGTTAATCCCATCCCACGTTTGTCAATCGCCATACTTTTCGTGCAAAAAGGACATTCAAAAATAATATCGTCGTCCGTAAATTCAACTTTGTCATTCGTGGGTTCATTCATCGCGCTCTCCTGATTGATATGGAACAAGAATAGAATACACAACTTAGGGTTTGATGTAAAAATAAAAGATGGGGATGGTTTGCCCTTCTCCTTTGAGAAGGTTCCATGATACATTCACTTCAAGACCCTGCGGCATCGCATCATGAATCAAGAACTCCTCTTCAGCAACAGTAGAATAAAAAACCGGCAGTTGGCCTGTATTGAGTGCGGCACCGTTTTGGATGTAGGTTCATTTAAACCCCTGGACCCCATTTTTTGTCCGAACTGTAAAACCGAAATGGTCGTTCCGGCAAAGTTGGGCATCTATGATTTGTACCGTTTTCTGGGCGAAGGGGCGATGGGTCGGGTCTATTTGGCGAGAGATCCTGTTCTCAAACGGGATGTGGCGGTGAAGCTATTGCGCGAAGATTTGAACGCGACCCCGAAAATGTGGACCTTACTGGAAAATGAAGCCAAAGCGGCCGCCGCCATCACCCACAACAACGTCATACATATATACACCATGGGCAAAGTGCTGGGGCGTCCCTATATAATCATGGAAGTGGCGGATTTCGCGAGTTTGGACGACATCCTTGAGGATGAGGGGACCATTGATGAGGCTTTGGCCATCCAAATTTCCATTGATGTGATGAAAGGTCTTCGGGCCGCTTATAAAAATGAACTCATTCACGGGGACATCAAACCTGCCAATATATTGATCACCCATAAAGGACGTGCAAAAGTAGCGGACTTCGGACTCGCCCGCTTCCTGAAACACGGGCAACAAGTGGAGCGCTGGGGAACCCCGTACTATATTGCACCTGAAAAATCCGAACAGATTAGCGAGGATTTCAGATCGGACCTGTACTCTTTAGGCGGCACCTTGTTTCATGCGATCGCAGGTCATGCCCCCTTCGAAGGGGAAACCGGAGAGGAAGTCATTTCAAAGTCTCTCAAACA
The DNA here is from genome assembly GCA_937127435.1 of uncultured Verrucomicrobiota bacterium. Lineage (GTDB taxonomy): Bacteria > Verrucomicrobiota > Kiritimatiellia > SS1-B-03-39 > UBA6053 > UBA6053. The sequence goes on from CAKZLZ010000013.1 coordinate 4,459, forward strand.
AACGACCCCGCAACTGAAAAAAATCTGCCCGGATATTTCCGGAGAGTTTTCTGAACTGGTATTTAAAATGATGCAAAGGAATCCGGACGACCGGTTTTGGAGTTATGATCAGGCCATCACTTGCTTTGAGAAACTACAGGAAGGAAGCTATGTGCTCGGAAGCTGCAAAAAATTAAAGATGGGGAAAAATGCCAAGAGAAGGAAAACCAAAAGTCTGATGCAGAAAATTTCCAGTCTGGTCATGGACCATGACTGAATTCAAATTTATCTGTTTTTCAGATCTTTCCGTTTAACCGGCACCAAAGAATGAATGCGGTATTTCCGGTAAACCGCACGGGGCGACGGATCCGCAATAAGAATGAGTTCACCGGTTCCTTGCAGCTCCCTCGCATTGTCGAGTAACTTCCAATCATCATTGACCACCCCGGCATCCCGATAATAAACCGAGTAGCGAAGGCCCTGTACGCTTTGAAACTGCATTTTCACGCCATCCTTGTCACGGGTGACAATGAGCCGGGTAGGCGCAGGCGGTTCTTTATCCGCTTCCACACGGACACAGCCAAAAACTGAGAAAAGGCTCAGCAGAATATAGAGGGAGCATCTACGCCCCATTTATTCAACCTCCAGGCTGAAATCCGTTTCGGACTCCACACTGCTTTCCGGCTCCACGATTTCAACTTCCGTGACTTCTTCAACCACCACAACTTCTTCAGCAACCACAACGGTTTCTTCAGATTCGACAACCACTTCTTCAACCGCGATCACTTCTTCAACCTCGATGACTTCTTCGACCATGACCTCCTCTTGCACGGGCGAAACCGCCACCGGAGGCATCACCGGGCTCAAGCTGGTTTCGGGGGTTTGCAAGGGGGCGTTTTCCTGGTTTTTCTTCCAGGGCTTTTCATCTTTCGGAAGGTCGCTGGCCTTGTTGGTATCATACCAACTCGGTTGGACACGATCCTGATTTAAATCTTCCAGCTGCAGGTCGTAACGCTGGGCGATCCACTCCCAGTCTGCTTTTTTAAATCCATAAAGCCGGCCCATTTGATTAATCAATTCCGTGACATCATCCGTTCCCAAGTGCAACACTTCCGGGCTCCAGTTCAACGCCGTCTCAATCAATGTGGCCGTCAGGTCACTTTCATCTCCCACCACCAACAAACGTGACGCTGGGTTTTTAATAAATGAACCATTCACATAAGACGCATGAGGAATGCGCATCCATTTGGTCCCGTCCCAAATATGCAGGTATAAATCTTTGGCAGAGGTTCCGGGGGCATAGGACATTAACAAAGCATGCTCTTGTGTGGCCATATCCATCCCCAATTGAACCATGGCAGGACGGGCGGGTACTAACAGCAGGGAAACACCTTCAGGCGCCTTTTTTCCCATCGCATATCCGGTTCCGCAAAATAGAGGGATGATCAACAGCAGGAGAATTTTTTTCATAACAAATCTTCGGTTCGAACTTGAGAGTACTTCTTGAACAAGAAGCATACTTAAACAGAAATCAAAAAAAGGTCAAAGCTCAAGTGATCGTTTGCAATTTTTTAAATTCCGCGCATAATGATTTCTTAACCTCAACCAGGAATAATTTATGGCTCAAATTACATTTAAAAGCTCCCCCATCCACACCATCGGCTCCCTCCCCGAAAAAGGAACACAAGCACCTGCTTTCACTCTCTGCTCCGGCGACCTGGAAGACAAAAGTCTTTCAGACTACAGCGGAAAGACTTTAATTTTAAACATCGTGCCTTCACTGGACACCGGTGTTTGTCAGGCTTCTGCCCGCAGTTTCAACAAATTGATTTCCAGCCTGGAAAACGTGGTGGTCGCAAATGTTTCCCTGGACCTCCCTTTCGCCCAGGGACGCTTTTGCAGCAGTGAAGGTCTGGACCAAATCGAAAGCTTGTCCGCCTTCCGCGCAAGCGAATTCGGCGAAAGCTACGGCGTCACCATTCTGGACGGCCCTTTAAAAGGATTGTTCAGTCGCGCAATTGTCGTGGTGGACGCGGACGGCAAGGTCATCTACACCCAACAAGTCCCCGAAATTGCCGAAGAACCCGATTACGAAGCCGTACTCAACTTATTGAAATAATCCCCGGGAACCGCGATATGGCGTTCCTGGTTCTCATTTCTCCGGAAGAAAATCTCAAAGCGGAAGTAGAGGGCTGTCTGGGTGGTTTCACTCAGCGCCCTACCCTCATGCGGGTAGATTCTTTTTCGGAATTTGAACTCTGCCTCGAATCCTTGAGCGATGTGAAGGCCGTCCTGCTGGATGTGGCGGCCTTCCCCCCTCCTGAAAATTTCAAACTTCCCCTCCTGCTCATTGGCAGGGTGGAGGATGCGCGCTACCCGTCATTAAACCGCCCCCTCTATCCGGAGTCGCTGAGCATGGCGATTGACGAGCTTTTAAGCGCTCAAAACCAGGCCCCAAAGGATGGGGTTGGCGATATTCAGGGAAAAATGGACTTTGTTTCCTCGCTCCTGCATGAAGTGATTCATGATTTAAACAATCAGTTTACAACTTTACGTGGCAATATCCCCTTCCTCATGGAAGAATACCCCGATGACGACGGAAGCCTGAAGGATATTTATCATGCCACCGAGCGGGGAGCCTGCCTGTTGCATTTATTGGAAGGCCTCGATCCGGACACCCGTCCCGACCCGGGCATCTTCCCCTATGAATCCCTGCTGAAAGATCTTCAACATTTTGGCATGAAGATGGTTCCGGTCCTGAAAATGGATGAGCCGTCACCGGTCATAAAAGCAGCTTCTCTACGCGGAGATCCAATTCTCCTCTGCCAGTTCCTTTTACAGGTCCTTTGGCTGTACCGGTCCCAGACCTCTTCCCTGCACATCAGCCATCATTTACAGGAAAACGCCATGGAACTGCGAATGGCACCCCGGGATCCCATCCACGATCCGGACAAACTGAATTCCCAAATTCAAGCGTATACGGCCCAGCGTCTTCCCGGTCAGGTTTCACTTCAAACCGATGGATTTTCCCTCCGGTTTTCTCTTCCCCTGGAACGCTCTTCCTGATGGAATCTTTTCTTATTTAGATCAAAAAGACTAAATAAATCAAATCTATTATCTTATTTACGTTATTATTTTTACTTATTCTTAAGATTTTCCGATTGGAATGAAATATGCTATTTACGTTCCATGAAAAAAACCATCTTAATTATCGATGACGAAGCCCCCATCCGGCGACTCAGCAAACGTCTCCTTGAGCGCAAAGAATATCAGACCCTTGAGGCGGAAAATGGAAGTGACGGACTTCAACAATTGGAGCAAAATCAAGAACAGGTCGATGCGGTGCTGCTGGATCTCCATTTACCGGACGGTTCCGGAAATGAGTGGGCGCTCAAACTCAGGGCGCTGCGGCCGGAGCTTCCCATCATCTACTTTACCGGATCCAATCCGGAAGCCATAAAAGATCACAACGATCCCAACCGCTACTTCCTTAAAAAACCTTTTACCCCTGACAGCATTTCCAAAGTAATCGCTTTGGCCGTCGGCTGAAAAAGTACTCTTTTTGCGGACAAGTTTCCTTATACATCCAATTTTGGGACGGCTTCCACCAGTTTGCGGGTATACGCTTCCCGGGGATTTTCCAAAATCGAACGGCTGTCGCCCTCTTCCACAATTTTGCCCTGATACATCACGGCCACCCGGTCGGCCACATGTCTCACCACAGACAAATCGTGGCTGATAAACAACATGGTTAATCCCATCTCCGCTTTGAGATCCCGAAGCAAATTTAAGATATGGGCCTGCACCGACACATCCAATGCGGAAACCGGTTCATCCGCAATCACAAATGCAGGCTTCAGGATGAGCGCACGCGCAATGGCAATCCGCTGACGTTGTCCGCCGGAAAAAGCATGGGGATATTTTCCCAGCGCATTCAGGGGCAACCCCACCCTTTCCACCATTTCGCTGACCAAATCTTTCCGTTCACGTCGACTGAGTTTCCGGTGAACTTTTAAGGGTTCTTCCAGCGTTTGCTCCACCGTAAAACGCGGATTTAACGAGGCGTAGGGATCCTGAAAAATCAATTGCAATTCCTGGCGAAGCATCTCTCCCCTGCTGCGCCAGTCCAAGGTCTCCCCTTTAAATTGAATCTCCCCTTTACAGGCTTTCAGGCCCAAAATGGCACGGGACAAGGTGGTCTTTCCACACCCCGACTCCCCCACCAGCCCCAAAGTTTCCCCGGGCGCAATTTCCAGACTTACCCCCTGAACAGCTTTCACCGGATCGCCTTTGCCTTTGCGGAATTCCACTTCCAAATTCTTCACCGAAAGCAAACTCATGGCGCTTCCTCCCCCTCCATCATTTCCTCCAAAGTGGTCAGTCGGCAACCGGGCTGATGAAGTGCGGGATTGCACATCAACAATCCCCGGGTGTAAGCATGCTGCGGGTTGGAAAGCACTTCCTTGCTGCTTCCCTGCTCCACCATCACTCCGTTTCGCATCACCGCGATTCGGTCACAAATCGACGCCACTACCGCAAGGTCGTGACTAATCAGGATCAGCGACATTCCGGTTTTCTTTTGCAGATCCCGGATCAAATTGAGAATTTGACGTTGCACGGTGACATCCAGAGCGGTGGTCGGTTCATCCGCAATCAGAATTTCAGGTTCGGAGATCATGGCCATCGCGATCATCACCCGTTGACGCATCCCGCCTGAAAATTCGTGCGGCCAGGATTTAGCCCGGGCGGCCGCGTCAGGAATCCCCACCGATTCCATGGCTTTCACCGCGCGGGCACGGGCCTGCTTTTTGGAAAGGCCCTCGTGAATGCGCAAGGGTTCTGCAATCTGATCTATGACCCGCATATGGGGATTTAACGAGGTCATGGGATCCTGAAAAATCATCGAAATCCGCTTCCCCCTGATTTCCCGAAGCTGCAATGCTTCACAACTGTACAAATCCTGGCCTTCAAACTCAGCCACCCCCTTTATAACCGCCGGGGGCACCGGCAACAGCCCCAACAAACTGGAAACGCAAACAGATTTTCCGCTTCCACTCTCCCCCACGATTCCCAGCGCTTCGCCTTTTTCCAAATTAAAACTCACATCCTTGACCGCTTTTAATTCCCCATCCCGAAGCGGAAAAGTGACATGTAAATTTTTTACCGAAAGCTGACTCATGATTCCCCTCCCCGGCGTGGATCCAACGCATCCCGCAATCCATCTCCTAAAAAATTCAGCCCCAGCAAAGTGATAAACATCGCCGCCCCGGGAAAAATCATCACCCACGGGTAATCCTCCATGGCCCCCACCCCTTCCTTAATCAGGCTGCCCCAGGAGGACATGGGCGGTTGCACACCCAAGCCGAGAAAACTTAGAAAGGCTTCCAGCAACATTACACTGGGTATGGTCAAGGTGACATAAATAATGACGGTCCCCAAAATATTAGGAAGCAGATGTCTAAATATAATCCGCGGAGAACTGTAACCCAGAACCCGACAAGCTTCGATAAATTCCTGATGGCGCAACCCCATCACCTGCCCGCGGACAATCCTCGCCATGGTCAGCCACTCCACGGCCCCAATCGCGACAAACAACAACATCAAATTCCGTTCAAAAACAGTGATCAGCAGAATCACCAACAATGTAAACGGGAGCGCATACAGCACATCCACCACCCGCATCATCAAAGCATCTAAACGCCCACCCACATATCCACTGACCGCACCATACGTTACCCCAATCAGCAAAGAGACTGAAGTTGCAGCCAAAGCGACAGCAAAAGAAATGCGGCCGCCCACCAGCGTGCGGGTCAGCAAATCCCGTCCGAGATCATCGGTCCCCAACCAGTGTTTCAATGAAGGTGCCTCATAAACTTTAAACGCATCCATCTGGTCATATTGATACGGACTCAAAAAAGGACCACCCACACAAGCCAACACCATCACAATAAATAGAATTAAACCGGTAATGGCTGCACGGTTACGCAAAAGCCGCCGCCATGCATCCCCGCCCAATGAATATGAGGCCGTCTCCTTCATGCGGCATCCTTATGCAATCGAATCCGCGGATTGAGCCATGCCAGCATCACGTCGACCAAAGTATTAAATAACACCATCAGCCCCCCGAATAACAATACACATCCCAATACCAGAAACTGATCCCGGTTTTGAGCAGCCGGGACAATAATCCGCCCCATTCCCGGAATGAAAAAAATGACTTCCACCACAAAAGCCCCGGTCAACAGTCCGGCCGCGGCCGGCCCCAAAAAACTGACCACCGGTTGAATGCCGCCGCGCAAGGCATGACCCAAAATCACCCGGGTTTCGGACAAACCTTTTGCCCGTGCCGTGCGAATATAATCTTTGGACAGCTCTTCCAACATCCCTCCCCGCGCCAAGCGGGCAATGTAAGCGGCATAGATGGAACCCAAAGAGATGACCGGCAATATTCGGTCAGCAGCTGAGTCCCAACCCATCACCGGCAACCATTCAAGCTTCAAGCCCAAACCCAATGCCATCAGAGGCCCCAACACAAATCCCGGAATACAAATCCCTAACAAAGCGAGCGACATGGCCAGATGGTCCCCCCACCCATTCGGCCGAATCGCAGCCAGGATGCCCAGACTTAATCCTACAATCAACGCATAAAGGAGCGCAAAAAAACCCAGTTCCAACGAAACCGGCAAGGCGGACGCAATCAGCTCGCGGACCGTAAAACCCGGTTTCTTGAGGCTGGGTCCTAAATCCCCCCGTAAAAGACCGCCGAGATAGCGCACATACTGAACAGGAATCGGCTGATCCAGCCCGTATGCTTTATTCAAGGTTTCAAGTGTCTGTGGCGACAGCTCCTTTTCCGTGGCAAAAGGACTGCCCGGCGCCAATCGCACCAGCATAAAGCTGAGCAACGTCAGTACCAGCAAGGTAGGAACGGCTTGAAAGATGAGTCGGTGGAAAAAGAATCGGATCACGGGCGCAACTTGCCTTGAACAAAGCCTTTCGTCAAGGTCGGCCTTAACTCTGTTGACAGTTTGCATTGGTCAATGCCGATACTCTTTGCTAATGGCAAGGCCTCCAAGCCCCCTGCCATGAAATATCTTTCCTTTTTCTCTCTTCTTATACTCACAAGCTGTAGCCGGCTAAATCCGCCTTCGCCAGTACAGGTAGAGATTTCAGAGGCCGGTTTAAATATAAACGGAACCTGGTATACCGAATTGCCTGCCCTCAGCGTATTCAATGAAGAATTAGGGAAAGCCCGGTTTGTCAGCGGGAGCATCAATCATTTATATATTTGGGATCAGCAAGGCATCTGTATCTTTCAGGACTGTGAAAGCCTTGAAATCACCACCCTTCATTTTTCTTTGAGCGGGGATGAAAGAAAAAACCGACCAAACGAGAATTTCAAGGGAGTGCTTCAGCTCTTTGACACGCCATTAACCGCTTCCACCCCCCGATCCTCAATCCGTAAATTTAAAGAAACGAAAGAAGCTTTTATCATTCCGCATATTCAAACGGCTGCGGGCCCCTTTACGGTCTCATTTTCGTTTACAGAGGACGTTTTACGAAGTGTGGAGATCTGGGTTCCCTAAAGGAAATCCGCTTAGTTTAGGCCTACAGCCCTGCGGACATTCGACAGTTCCCGGCCGGCCAGTTCCCGGCACTCTCCCGGCTCCAGTTCCTGAATATCCAAACCTGCCATGCGGATGCGTTTGATACGCACCACGGAAGCTTCGACCGCCTCACACATCCGGCGAATATGACGGTTCCGTCCTTCGCCCAAAACCATGGAATAACAGTGGTATCGCCCCTGACTCGGAATGGGCGTGACCGCCAATGCGGACAAACGTTCACCGTCATCCTTTATTCCGTCCAACATGGCTTCGCCCTGATCCGCCTGGAGTTCATCCCGTAACCAGACCAAATATTCCTTTTCGACATGATAGCGCGGATGGGTCAAACGGTTCGCCAATTCCCCGTCATTGGTCACCAGGATCAAGCCTTCGCTGTTCCGGTCCAGGCGCCCCACCGGATATAGCCGCAGATCCTGCCAGGTCTCCGGCAGCAAATCCAGAATGGTCTTTCGTTCCTCGGGATCATAAACCGTGCAAATGACATTCCGGGGTTTATGCACCATCAAAACCCGGGTGGATTCAGGCCGGACCTCTTTTCCGTAGACCTTCACCACGGATTTCAAAGGAAAAACCGTCACTCCCATGGAAGTGACGGAATGACCATCAATGGTTACTTGACCGTCTGCAATGAGACGGTCACAAGCCCTTCGCGAACCAACCCCGCAAGATGCGAGGTACTTGTTCAGGCGTATAGAAGAATCACTCTTCAGGTTTGGTTTTCCGTAATCCGAAGGCACGGTCCCCTTCCTTCCAGTCACCACGTGACTTAAGAATATCTACACGCTCATAGCGTTTCAAAACGTTACGGCGTTTGGCAATTTTACTGGCACCTTTAAGGCTGCGATGCATGGACATGATAAAACTCCTGTTCAAAAATTGGAAATCGAGAGTGCGCAGATAAACAATAGAATTCACTTATTGTCAAATAGAATCGACAGAAAAACACTACTCGGAAAGTGCGTTCAGCATCCGCCGGGTTCCGGTTCGGGTTACCATTACCCAGTCAGACCACTGGCGATTCAGTTGTTCTTCAGCAAATTTGCGTTTTTCCTTCGCGGTGATCCCGGTTTCCATGCCCGCGGTTTTAATTTCACTGAGCCCATGATATCTCTGCACATACAGCGCCCGTTCATTCGATACCCCATTTAGACTGGTAATCACCGACGACAAAATCTGGGCATCTTTGTCCGAGATCTCTCCCCGCTTAAACTCAGCCTGGGAACGCTTCCAAAGAGCCTTTAACTGGTTGGTTTTAGGTGTCGATTCCACATCCAGCCCTTTATACAAATCGGCCTCAATTTGATTCAATTCACGGTGAATTTCCTGCAAAGGGCTTAATTTTTCTTCCCCGCCGGACTTGCTGAACTTCATTTGACCCGGTCCGTCAACCAGAACATCCCTTTCCTTTTCATCGTCCTTATCCGGATTCTGAGTCTGTCCACCGTTTTGGTTAATGGGGGTTAGAATCGTAGGTTTAAACAAAGGTTTCCCATTAAAGGTTTCCCAACCCATATAACCCACATATCCTATAATAAGAATGACCACTATCGCTTTGATTTTGTCGAACATAAGGGGACAACCCGTTAATTGTGAAATTTTACGCTAAAAAGACGATCCACTTTTCAACTTCGACCGGAAAAATTCAGAAATTCCGATGAATGAATGGCTTCATCAACCAAATTTGTGCAGAAAAGCAACCAAATGAATTGTAACAGTCGTTTACCTTTTGAGCAACCACGGAATGCAACTTGTCCCCTCAGTGCCGAACGCAAGGTCAGTTTTAATATTCCGGCAACCAAGCTCAAAGACTGTTTGCACCCCATACGTTACGAACCCGCTGATGAAATGCGGGAGGGATTCCGAAGATTTTCAACTTCACCCCCAAACCTTTTTTTTGGGCAGCGTGAATACAGGCATCCGGAAATCCATTCTCTTTAGCCAGCTCGGTTAATTCGGACAACAAAGCAACGCGCGGATTTCCCCGACGCTTTCTCGCCTCGCCATTTAATATCACCACCGTAATCTCCCCCAACGGAAAGGCTGCCACAAGTTGGATCCACGCTCTTTTCATTCTATATCTCAGCCTTTATTCAGGTACACCCCATACGCGATGGCGGCGACCAGCGCGGCGACCGCGAGAACCGCGAAGGTGATTTTGATTGCGCTGTAGGGTCGCTCCCCCTGCACTTCCCCGGTGCGGGCATTGACCAGAAAACGGTAGGTTTCCCCTTTATAACTGTAGGCACTGATCCATACCGGCAATAAAATATGTTTAAAAGTCGGAGCATTGTATTGTGTCGCGAGCGAACGGATTCGCTGATGATCCCCACCAATATCCCGTTCCACTTCCCGGCGGATCTCGGGTTCCATAAGTTCCTTCGCCTGCGAAAACCCCTCTTCTAAATTCACCTGATATGCCTCTGCCCGGAATCCCGCAAGGTAGTTACGGTCGTAAGGCACCAGAGATTCTAAATCCCAGGGCTCCAATTTCCGGGTGTACTTTTCCGGCAGAGAATGACTTGCCAGCACCAACACATCATCAAAGCTGCGGAATACATTGCCACTTACGCTACGCCAGCGGGTTTTCCGAACCTGACGGGTCCGCCGCTCGGATTTACCGTTCACCGTGGTGGTATAATGTTCGGTCACGTAATAATCATCTCCCCGTTGGCCCGTGTAGTGGCTAATGGTATTCGAGTCATACGTCCAGTACGGCACATAGACACCATTGAGCTTGGCCTTTTGGGTGCGGGCATAGCGTTTCACTTTCGTCGGAGCGAACCACAGTTTTCCGATCCACTGACGAAACAAATTTATCGCCTCGTTGTCTTCAACCCTGAAAGGCAACAGACTGCGCGGACGGATGACCCGGCGATGCCCCGGATCCGTCACAATCGCACTGCCGCAAAAAGGACAATCCGCCGCCGTGACCTGCTCTTCGAGCGTGGTCTCCGCGTGACAGGTCGAGCAGGTAACCGTGGTCGCCTCTACAGAGTCAGACGCCTCCAGCGTTTTGGACACATAGGCATGAAAATCCAACTCTTCTATTTCTTCCCCGCTCTGGGGAATGGCCATTTGATGCTGACAATAAGGGCAAGTCACCTGCTGCGAGGTGGGCGAAAAATCCATTCGCGCCCCGCAGTTTTCACAGGGAAACTCCACATGCACCGGCGGCGCATCGGTTTGAAGCTCCTCTTCGGTTTCCTCACGGGAAGTGGAAGGCATCGTTTCCATTCTGCCATCTCCTGCTTACGGTGCAGGAGGTGGAGGCGGCATCCCCTCCGGAGGGGGTGGCGGCGGAGGCGGGGGCGGAGGCGCGAGAAACAAGCCCGCCAAAGCTTGCACTTGCGATGCCGGCAACCAGTTGGCCATGCCCGCACACCACACCATGGATTCAGGGCTAAACTGACCATTCGCCAGCTGCCCCTTGAGCGCATTGAGATCAAAGGGACCCGTTTGTTGTCCGTTCACAGCCACATGATATGCAAGCGTGGGAACGGGCGGAGGTGCGGCGCTGGGCGCCTGAGGTTGCTGAAAGGCGCCGGCCATCTGATTGGCCATCGCAAATCCGGCCCCCAGACCCACGCCGGCACCCGCCATACCATTTGCCGTATTTTCCGCCGCCGCTTCCATGGCATTGGCTGCCTGAAATTTCGTGTACGCATTTAAATCACCCAACACGCCCATGGAACTCCGCTTGTCCAGCGCTTCTTCCACCGCCGGGGGAAGAGAAATATTTTCCACCAAAAATTTGGTCAGTTCCAGACCGTACTCACCATACTCCGGTTCGAGTTTTGCCAGAATAAAATCACCCAGCTCATTGTAGTTGGCCGCCAGATCCAAAGCCGGAATTTTCGATTCACCCAAAAGATCGGTAAAGCGGGTGATCACCATGTTCCGGAGCTGCTCGTGAATTTCGGAGGTGGTAAAGTCACCGTCGGTACCCACAATCTCGCGGATGAAGGCCGCCGGGTCCTTGATGCGCATGGCATAGGAGCCAAATGCACGCAGACGGATCGGACCGAATTCGGCATCCCGCAACATCACCGGGTTTTTGGTTCCCCATTTTAAGTCGGTAAACTGACGGGTACTGGCGAAATACACTTCCGCTTTGAACGGACTTTCAAAACCGTATTTCCATCCTTTCAAGGTGGCGAGAATGGGAAGATTTTGGGTGTCGAGCGTGTAGGTGCCCGGCGTAAACACATCGGCAAGTTGACCCTCATTGATAAAGACGGCCATTTGACCCTCGCGCACCACCAGTTTGGCGTGCCACTTAATCTCGTTACCGTAGCGTTCGAAACGATAGACCAGCGTATCATTGCTGGAATCCAACCATTCGATAATATCGACCAATTCGCCGCGAAGTTTATCCAAAAAGCCCATAATTACGTCTCCTTCAGGTTCAAAATTTCAATTACGGGTAAAATCATAACGGGCGCCTCCACGAGATGCCATTACAATCCTCCGGGTTTTTTGTAAACTTGAGGCCTGCCACATCCCTGAATCAATATTCACCTTCATCCAACCATCGCAATCCGATGATTTTGAACTTCCGGCCTTCCGATGTGACCGGACGATACCGGTCTTCTCCCGTGACACCGGCCGCAGTGACCGGTTCAACCGTACGTTGCACCACCGCCTCCAATCGGGCGGTGGAGATAACATTTCCGAAACCGTCCACCTCATCTCCATAAGCCCGCCGGTTAGGGCTCAAAAGTTTTCATAAAAGATCCCTTGATTGAAATTTTCACATCCTTTACTTTTTCAAAAAGAGGAATCACCTATGCAAAAAATGAAAAATGCCTGGAATTGGATATCATTTATACATCCTGTCGCACGAATCTCCCTACTCGCAGGATTGTCAGTATTCCCGGTTTATGCACTGGATACCACCTGGCAGGGCTTGAGCACCAATTGGAACAGTGGAAGCAACTGGGATAATGGATTACCGAATGCGACGGACAATGATGACACCGCCATTTTCAACAGTCCGGCCGGCCTCTTTCAACCCACAGGTCTGACTCGTGAATCGGTGAACAACCTTACCTTTAATGCGGGAGGATGGACCATTGGCTCTAACCCCGGAAGCACAGCCCTCCGGTTTTTGGGACCGGCCACGATTGCTTTTAACAGTGCCACGAATCTTGGAACAGTTGAAATTTCCATTATTGAGGTGGATGGCAATGATTTAACCGCTGATATCGCCGAAGGAAACACGTTGATTATCGGACAGACTCAAAATTCAAACCGTTCATTTTATGAAAAGAATGGTTCCGGAACCCTCATCTTTTCATCCGGAGGCACGTTTGACCAAACGCCCAGTACAATCAATGGCGGCAAGTTTTTAATGAATGGAACGGCAAGTAACAAATCTATCACGGTTGCGACAGGCGCCACATTGGGAGGCATTGGAACTTTTGATTTTGTAAATGCCCGGAGCATCAACATTAACGATGGAGGAACACTTGCCCTGGGTGAGGGTACGGCTTCTGCAGGCACCCTCACGGTCGTAGGCACAGATGCAAATGACAGTGATGTGAATTTGGCTTCAAACACTTCTTTTGCGGTCGATATTTTTGGCGACGGGTCTTCCGACATGTTACGGGTAGACCATACTTCAGGAAGCAATCAAACCGCTTTGAATATCAGTTCAGGTGTTTCCCTGGATCTATTCGGCACCGCCGCTTACAACAGTGCATATACCCTGGCACAAATCACAGGCCGGGGATCATACGACGGTTCTATATTTGACAGTGTAACCCTGAACGGGAATACCCTGACGGATGGCGTGGATTATACCATGACCTATACCGCACACAATCCCGGAGACCTGAGCGATGGAAGCATTTCTATTAC
>CAKZLZ010000014.1 GCA_937127435.1 uncultured Verrucomicrobiota bacterium
TGTCTTTCATTTGAATCCACTTTGCCGCCAAGCTGTATCGGAGTGAAAGATTGGAGGCGGTGATCCAGGCGGCTCCCCCATCCCAGCCTTTGACCGAAGGCGGTTCAAACAGAAGTTGCCCCAACTGTTGTGATGCTTTGACCATTGTTTTCCCCGGCGGGACTTTGGCATTCAGGGTGCGCACCAATTGCACGGAGAGTTGAACGGGGCTTTTGATTTGTCCGCGGATCACCGAGGGATGGTAAAAGTCTTCATGGGAAAAGAGAACGCGCAGGGCGGCGGACAGATCATAGTTTGTGTCCTTCAGGGTGCGGCTGATATCCTGGATGGCCCCTTTGTTCGGGGTTTCCGATGCGAAAAAGGTCCATAAACGTTCTGCCAGAAAATCAGCGGCTGCAGGTTGTTTCAGAATTTCGTCAATCACATCCTCTCCGGTCAAGCGTCCTTCGGCCTGCATAAACACTTTACGTCCGGGATCCATTTGACCGATGCGTTCTTCAAACATCCATTCCTGTGACTTGATGGACCAGCCGGCAAAAGCCCGGGCGGCATTGCGGATGTCTTCTTCAGAATAATTTCCTTCGCCCAGGGTAAAGAGTTCCATAAGTTCGCGCGCATAGTTTTCATTGGGCTTGCGTTTGGAACTCCGGGCGTTGTCCAGGTAAATCAGCATGGCCGGATCTTTGGAGAGGGAAATGATCATTTCCCGCCAGCTGCCCCGGCCCTGTTCGCGGAACATCAGGTTTTGCAGGAGCATGGGGTAGGGGTCTCTCACTTTCTGAACGGAGGTGGCAAAGTGTCCGTGCCAAAAGAGGGTCAGTTTTTCTTCGAGGGGTTGCGGAGAATTCACCATCCGCTCCATCCACCACGCACGGGTGGTCTCCAAATTTTTCCGGAGGATTTTACTGTGTTCCCGTTGCAGTTTTTGGCGTTCTTCCCTTTCCAGTGCGTTGTAGGCTTTGCGATTCATTCCTTTTGGAAGCCTGGATTTGGCTAATGGGGCGTGAAACCATTCCGGGGTTTGATTGCGGGTGCTTTCAGCTGGATAGGTGAGAAACTGTTCCACAGCTTCGGCCGGATCTAAGCGTTCCAGTTCATCCAACAGACGCGGGGTGGGCCCAAAGCCGGCGCGGACCGCCAAATGGGCGGCCGTTTGCCGGTTCCATTGCCGGCGACGGATCGTGGGGATTTTTGCCATAATACTATTCTGAACGGATTGGAGTCCTGATTTATTGTACTCTACCGCCCGAAAAGTTTATTTGGCAAGATCGGATTTAGGATTCCCAGCGGCCAATTTTTTCAATTTCGTCCAGGTGCTGAAGGAAAAAATCAAGAATTTCGGGGTCGAACTGAGAGCCGGATTTACGTTGGAGTTCCTCGGCGGCCTGCTGTCGCGGCATGAAAGGTTTATACACCCGGTTCGCCCGCATACTGTCATAGGCATCCACCACGCAGAACAATCGGGCCCCGTAGGGGATTTCTTCCCCTTTTAAACCCCGGGGGTAACCTCCACCATCAAAGTGTTCGTGGTGATAGAGAATAATATCGCCTGCGGTCTGAAGAAAACCCTGGTTTTCGATGAAGCGGTGGCCCAGCCGGGGATGTTGTTTGATGACATGCCAATCCTGTTCTGACAGAGGGCCCTCTTTGTGTAAAATGGATTCAGGAATCGCGATCTTTCCGATATCGTGCAACATGGCCCCACGGTGGATTGCGGTTTTTTCTTCTTCGGGAAGATCGAGATGCTTCAGAAGAAAAGAAGTCAGGAGCGCGACCCGATGGCTGTGCAGTCCGGTTTCAAACTCTTTAATGCTGAGAATATTGGTCAGCAGTTCCACCAAATGATCCTGGTCTTTGGCGATTCCTGCTTTCAACCCGGTGATTTGGGCCTGGAGACGCTGGACTTCATCCGGGAGCCTCCCTTCGACATCGGACCAGAGCCAGGGTTGACTTTCCAATTCCGGGGTCCAGAGGGTTAATTGATTCCGGCCTTTTCGTTTGGAAGTATAAAGAGCGTGGTCGGCACGGTCGAGAAGCTGTTCTTTGGAGATGGGCTCTTGTGAGGGATCATGAATGACCAGTCCCACAGAGAAAGTAATTTTTCCCTCAGGATTTTTTGGACTTCTGCATTTCTCTTCCACTTCGGCCAGGAGAGTCCTTCCAAAGGCATGCAAATCCCGATTGCGTTCACGGGGAAACCAGATCAGGAATTCATCTCCCCCCATACGGATGACGGCATCACTTTTATGCAGACCCCGGCGCAGCAGATCCGCAAACCCGACCAGCACATGATCCCCGCTGGCATGTCCTTGTTGATCATTGATGGATTTGAAATGATCGATATCTAAAACCATGACGCCAAAAGCTTCTGCTGTGGATGAGAGATTTTCACAGAATTTTGCGAGTTCCACATCCATAAACCAACGGTTGTAACAGCCGGTGAGCGGGTCGGTGATCAGAAGTCCCCGAAGGTTCTGAATGGAAAGCAAGCTGGTATTGAGCTGATGGAGTACGGGGTTCAAAGATACGGGAAGTTGCGTTTGGTGGTTAAGATCCAAAAAGAGCAGTCCCAAAAATTTCCCTTCCGCTTGCAAAGGAAAAGTTGTCCAGGGCGTTAATGCGGGAGGTTGCTCTGTGTATCCCGGTTCTTGAATGAGGGATCTGGAGATCAGAATTTTCTCCGTTCCTTCCTGGTGGGCGAGGAGTTCTGCCCGGCAATGGGCAGAGAGCCGTTCCAGATCATCTTCGCTCAGACCGCTGCGCAGGTGAAGCCGCAGGAGCCATTCTTCTCCGGCCTCTCCGGTCAGAATGCCCGCGCCTTGCCCTCCGAGTTGTTTGGTCAGGCCCACCAGACAGATTTCAAGCGAAAGATCCTGATCCATTGTGCGGAAACTCGCATCGGTCATCTTCTGAACCAAGTCGAATTCGGGGGGGAGCGTTGTGGGCGTTGCCTGCGGGTGAGGTGTTTTTTCGGGTGGCATCATCGTGTATTTTATTTTCAACATACCATCGAAAAACCTGTATTGCCAAGCTACAATACGTTTCCGACAATAAATACCTTTATGAAACTAAAATTACGCAAACCGTCATGGACAGAAAAAAGAGACTCCATCCGATTGGAATTGGAATGTCCCGTAGTCTATCGGGTGATGCAGTCCAAATGGGGGTTGTTTAAGAAAGCCGGTCCTCCGGTTTCCGCATTAATGACGAAACCGTCTTTGCATGGGTTGCGGTTGTGTTCGAAAACGAAATCCCCGGTGGGGACAGAGATGGAAATTGAAGTGGATATGCCGAAATTAGGTTTCGACCGGAAATATCTGGTTTTGGGCAAAGTGATGTGGGCTGAATTTTCGGGTAAAACCAAATGTAATGAACACGGTATCCGTTTGGATTCAAATGGCGCGGATTACCGGAAGTGGGAGAAGTTTGTCTTGGGTCAGCTCCAATCGACGGACCGAAGAACGAAATAACAAGCTTCTCCCCTGGATTGCCGTCTTACAAATCCTGGCAAAGTATTCGGGTATGCCACCCTTCCAGGCTGACGGTTCCCTTCACAACATCTCCACTTTCCATACAGAGTGCAGACAGATCCTCCAAATCAATTTCGACCGGGTGGTTGTTGAAATTCTGGATGAAAATATATTCTTTTTCTTCGTCGCAGCGGTTGCGGATATGCACTCCTTTCGGAGGTTCTGACTTCAGGAGGCGAGGGATTTTTGTTTCCTTGATCAGAGCTTGGGTAAAGTCGCTCCAAAACGTTTCATCCATTTTTGCGGCCAGATAATAAACGGATCCTTTTCCGACCTGGTTGCGCGTAAGGGCAGGGGAGCCTGCATAAAAATCATGTTCGAAAGTTGCCAGCACCTCTGCTCCCTCCGCATGGATTCGCTCACAGGTTCTGCCGGTTTTCCAAGTGCCCTGCAGATTTAATTTGTTGTTGGGCAGAGATGAAATTTCTTGAGAATCCTCTTCATACAAGTGGTCGATTTCTTCTGCCCATACGCCACACAATTCGCGGAGGCCTCCTCCGGGGAAGCCGTTTCTGAAGCAAAGATTGCTCTCATTCACCACTCCTGAAAGATAGGTGAGAACCAGGGTGCCGCCGTCTTCAACGTATTGACGCAAGCGTTCGGCGACGCCCGGTTTTAACAGATACAATTGCGGGGCAATGATCATCCGGTATCCGGAGAAATCGCTAAGACTTTCCAGCACATCTGTGGAGATTCCCTTTTCCCAAAACCCCCGGTGCGCTTTCAGGACAGGCGTCAGATAAATATTTTCCCCTTCAATTTTTAATGGTCCCTGGGAGGTTTCCAGAGCCCAGCGGACTTCCCAGTCCATGAGAATGGCAACGTCCGAGTGGGTGCTGGTTCCCACCACCGGCGCCAGCTTGTGAAGGGTGCTCCCCAACTCTGCCACTTGTTTAAATACCCGGGTGTTTTCAGAACCTTCATGATCAACCACCGCCCCATGAAATTTCTCCATCCCGCCCCGGCCTTTCCGCCATTGAAAATACATAACGGCATCTGCACCGTGGGCGACGGCCTGCAGCATTTCGTTCCGATAGACCCCGGGACGTTTCAGTCTGGGGGTCTTATGCCACTGCGGGGCATCCGGACATGATTCGATGAGCATCCAGGGTTTTCCGTTTTTCATACTCCGGTGCATGTCGTGGACACAACCCAGGAGCGAAGCCATGTTTAAATCCTCTTCTGTATTCTTCCACTGGGGATAGGCGTCATCTGAAATAACATCCACCACTTCCGCGAAGCGCCAGTAATCCAACCCATGAAAAAATCCCATCATATTGGTGGTTGCAGGTTGCGAGGCCCCCCCTGCGCGTAGAGCGGCAATTTCCGCTTTCATGAAATCAAGGGTTTGGTCGCTTACAAACCGCCGCCAATCCAGACACATTCCATCGACACTTTTATCCCGGGGATCAATTTCCGACCAATCGCCAATGCGATGACTCCAGAAATAACTCCACCAGGCGTGATTCAGTTCGTCTAAGGTTCTGTAGCGTGCTTTTAACCAGTCCTGAAAGGCGCGGTGACAAAGATCGCAATGGCACTCGCCACTGTATTCATTCGAGATGTGCCACATTTTGACTGCAGGGTGACCGCCAAATTTTTCGGCGAGCTTTTGATTGAGGATCGCGACTTTTTTGCGGTAGACGGGAGAGGTCATACAGTGGTTGTGCCGATTGTGGTGATGGGCGCGGAGTCCCTGGTCATTCACCCGGCATACCTCGGGATAAGCTTTGCTTAACCAGGCCGGTTTGCTTCCGGATGGAGTGGCCAATACCACTTGTGCCCCTTGGCGATGCAGGTTGTCCAAAATTTTCCGCATCCAGTCGAAATGAAATTCCCCTTCCTTGGGTTCGTAATCCATCCATGCAAAGATCCCGACGGAAAAGGTATTACAGTTTGCTTTGTCCATTAAGCGTAAATCTTCCTCCAGCACTTCGGGGTAACGGTGCATCCATTGATCAGGATTGTAATCGCCCCCGTGGGCAAGTTGCGGAAAGTCGGAGAAGATAGGCGGATGTTTTTTCATAGAGGTGTCACGTGAAAAGAGGGTGGGCTAACTGGTAAAGAATCACAAAATATGAAAATATTGCGAATGAAATTTTATGCAGAACATTGTATATACAAATCGTAAACCCTGTCAATAAAAGTGGAGGAGAAGTTAGGTGAACAGTAAACCTTAACCGGATGACTTCTGACTTTCCCAAGGATTCCTTCGTCTCCTCTTTCAGGAGGCTCCGCGGGGTATGGAATCATTTTGCAAGGGTGCCTACTTGAAACAGACTCTGGATTTCGAGGGCACAGGTTTCAAACACTTGATCAAAGTCGCCGGTACCGTCGATGGTTTTGACGCCATGTTGTTGTTCGTATTTTTTAATGACCGGCATGGTTTTTTCTTCATGATCCTGCAAACGGCGAACAATTTTTTCGGTGCTGGTGTCGTAGGGCATGCAACTGTCAGTCCGGCTGCGTTTGGCGAGGCGTTCCATCAACTGGAGCATCGGCACTTCGATTTCCAGGATTTTGGAAATGGAGCATCCGTGCTTCATCAACAGTCCGTCGAGAATATAGGATTGTACCAGGGTGCGGGGAAAGCCTTTGAAGATAAATCCGCGGGCCTGCTGACTGGATGCAATTTTCTTTTCGATCAGGGGAATGACAATTTCATCCGGAACCAATTCTCCGCTTTCGTAGAGTTCGGCGACCTGTTTGCCAATATCGCTACCGGCATCCATTTCCTCCTGAAGCATTTTACCGGTGGCCACAAATTCGAGTCCGAATTTTTCCGCCAGGGCGCGGGCCTGAGAGCCCCGGCCGGAACCCGGATAACCGAAGACCACAATACTGACCGGTTTTTTGGTGTATTGGGAGGCGGCAATACGGGTTACTTCCGCCTGCACTTCATCGATGCTTCCGGTGCCGTCGATATCGAAACGGACCCCTTTCTGCGCATAAAAGTCCAACACGGGTAATGTTTTGTCGTGATATTCCTTCAGTCGGTTGCGGATCACCTCTTCGTTGTCGTCAGAACGACCGGAGGTTTTTCCGCGATGGAGCAGACGTTTTACGGATTCTTCCTCGGGTACTTCCAGGTTTATGAGGCAATCAAGTTCGCTGTTCAGTTTGTTCATCAGCCCTTCAAGGATGTAGGCCTGAAGGGTGGTCCGCGGAAAACCGTCAAACAAAAATCCGTTGGCATTGGGATTTTCAGTGATGGTTTTTTCGAGAATCTGGACAATGATTTCGTCTGAAACCAGATTTCCGGAAGCAATAATGTCTTTGGCTTTTTTGCCTAATTCACTTTCAGCTTTGAGTTCTTTGCGGAGCAGATCTCCGGTGGAGATATAACAAAGGTTGAAGCGGTCCACGAGTTGTCGGGACTGGGTGCCTTTCCCTGCACCGGGAGGACCAAAAAGGGCGATGTTTAGCATGAGTTTCTCCTGAGCTGTGTAGAGAGGGTCACCACAAATAAACAACAAAGGGCAGGGTTGTACAAGTACAGGAAGGTGCGTATTCGAGGATATTTAGGATGGTGGTTGTGATTCTACAAATATTATAGCCTTTCGTTGTTTGTGGTTACGAGTTTGACTTTTCCTTATTTCTGGCAAAGAGAAAGGTAACTTTATTAAGGTGTGATAATGATGAATTCTTTCAAATCGATATTTTTACTGATAATGCTGTTAAGTCTTTCAGCCCTTGTGCAGGCCTCCAAGATTAGCTTTTCTTTTTCGCCTACTTTGACATCAGGCGCTGATCCCAATGGATTGGAAAATGCCACCTGGCTTTTCGAGTTTGACATTAGTCAGCCCACTTATCAACTGTCAGGCTCCTTCAATGACATATCGTTTTCCTCGGATTCGGCTCAACTGACTGTATCCGGCGCCACGAATAACGCCCTGAATGGCATACACGCGATTACGTCAGCGGATATCAGCGGGGATTTTGTTTTTATTCCCGATTTTTTTGGGTCGACGATTTTCGCATTAGAGGGACCCAACAACACGAGTTCGGGTTTTTCCTTTGCCGGAGTCAATGTCAGCAACTTCGGCCCCGTGGGCCCCAGTTTTGGGTCTCCCTCGGTTGGTGATGCTGTGGATGTGGCCCCTTACAATAGCTTTTCATTCAGTTCAGGATCCTTTACTGCAGATGCCGGAACTTTCAGCTACACAGCCAGCAGTATTCCAGAACCTGAAGTGATGATTTTATTCCTTTTAGGAACAGGAATTTGCCTAAGACTGCGCAGATGGAAGCGTGCTTGATTGTTTCCTGCTGAGATCCTAAAAGAAGAACCCGGCCATCGCTCCTGCACTGAAAGAATCCAGATGCAGAGTGAATTCGGAAGGGCCCACTTGTCCGTTAACGTCTTCGGTAATCTCCCAGCGGGCAAAGCCCTGCACGAAGTAGCGCGAGGGATCCGTTTCCGGACCGAAAAGGGTGCCGCCTGACAGCTGTGCGAAACCACCCCAGGCGATATCGGTGCTGCTGGACCGGTCTTTCCAGGTCTGTACGGTTTCAGTGGATCCACCATTCGTACTTTTCACCAGTTTTTCTTCATGGGTCGCTTTCCAGTCAACCACGTGCAGAGCGGCACCTGCGGAAAGGGAGAGGAAACATGCTTCCGTCACGGACCACTGAACTTCCGGTCCAAATGAAAAGGTAAATACATCGGCTTCCACGCTTTCCTCAATTTGATTGTACCAGCTGAGGGTATCTGTGGAAACGGTGCGGCTTTCAGGATCCATTGATCGGGTAGGCTCATCGGCAATCCGGGGATAAAATCCGGGAGGTGGATTCGCACTGGATTGACTGTAGGGCGCCAGTGGTAAAATGACCCCCGTGGGCACCTGATATGTATCGGTAAGCGTTCCGGAAAGTTCGTTTCGGGTGTCTGTACGGGTAGCTTCAAAGGTGGATCCTCCACCATTGATCTCAAGCGGACTGAAGAGAAACGAAAATTGTCCAAAGTAGGTGATGGTGTCTTCGGAAGGGGAGAGCTGGTATGCGATTTCGATAATGACACCGGGCTCATAATCAGGGCTGTCGCTCCAGGAAAGATCATTCCGGGAGGATGAAGTCGAAGATAAACGTTGCTCTCCGGTCAGTGGAGCGTGAAAAACCAAAGTTGTGTCCCCATTATTCTGACTGTTTCGGTCAAATCCATATCTGGAGGTGGTATTTTCAAAAAGGCTTCCTGAGGTGGTTCCCGCAGTGTCGGGTCCAACAAAACCGTCCGAATATTCACGCAGAACCTCACCGGTTTCAGGTCCGGCGGCGCCGGAGGAGAGCGTGTAGGCCGTCTGTCCACCCGGAATGTCAGCCGACGATGAACGGGAGCCTGATGTGAACTGTCCTCCATCGAATTGGCGAAACAAGGGACCGGCGGAAACAGACCAACGATGATCTTTTCCGGCTTCTTCGGGGGCGGGTTGGGCCATGGCGGTGGAAACGAATAAGGTGCACACACTTAGGGCGGATAAAAAAACGATAGGTTTACTGTTTTTAATTTTCATGATTATTTAGCCTCCATTACCCGGTATGCACGAAGTCCTGTGACATCAGAGGGATGGGATTCTGTTTGAGGGGGCCCTCGATCAATCCATTGGGTTCGGGTTGCCCCGGCAGTGATGCCCGGTAGAACGGTGGTATATGTGATCATATCGCTGGTATACTGAATGTAATACGTTTTTCCGGGCGTCGAGGCCCACTCTACGAGCATACTCTCATCGGCCAATTGGAGAAAACGAACGACTGCTAAAGGATCTCCCACGGGAGGGGGAGCAAGTAAGGCTGTTGCTTCGGCAGCGGTAAGGAATTCAATGGTATAGACCGGGGTGAAGTTGGCCCGTCCGGTGTTGCTGAAGTACTGCATAAGCACTTCCGCCTCCGCTCCCGGGGCAAGCTCCTGATCCCAGACGATAAAGGGGATGTCCGCAGTGGTGGTGCCATGCGCATTGAATAATGTCACACCATCCGGCAAACCGCTCACCAGTATTCTAAAGGCGGGTACCGGATCAGGGTTGTTGTTGGTGACTTTTACCAATTGTTCAATGAGAGAATTCGATAAATTACCCAGCAGGCTGGTTTCAAGATCGAAGCCGGTCGAAGCAGGGCTGGAAACCGATGTTTTTACGGTGGCTGCATCGTCACCGGTTGCAGTGAGTGGCTCGGTTACACTGGTAACTGCCCCTGAGGTGATGATGGTATCCGTTCCTCCGAGTACGGTGCCCGGGACGCTCATGGTCAATGTCAGAATCGCCATCTGTCCTTCGGCCAGTGCGGGAACCGTCCAGGTGCCGGCACTTTCGGTTCCGGAGTTTGGAGCGGCACTGTCGAGAACAACTCCCGTGGGAAGAGTCTGGGTGAAATCGACGACCAGATTCGTGGCATCACTGGGACCGTTGTTCATGACTTTGATTTGATGAATGAGGTTCCCGGGCAAGGCATTGCCTGCCAGAACCGGGTCTTTATCCTCGGTAACCGTCAACGTAAGGTCGACCTGTTTATTGACGGTCAGGGTGAATGTGGCGTCCTTGAACTGCGCTCCGTTATCCGTGGCGCGGATGGTGAGGTCCGCAGTTCCTGACTGATCTGCGATGAGGGTCAGCGTCAGATCTTTGCCGATGATGGAAGCTGTGACCAGTCCGGCGTTGGTGTTGGTCTGCACGGAAAAATCCAAGGTCTCCGGGGCCTGCTCCGCATCGGCGAAGTAGGCGGACAGGTCCAGGAGGATGGGGGCTCCGTCTTCGATGGCGGTCTGGTCGGGAATCCCGTCGTTGGGAGCTGTCCCCACCAGAGTGGGCGGGCTGTTGGGAAGTTCAAATGCCCCGATATCCACTGCAGGTCCCACCACCCGGCTGAAGCCGGTGCCGCGTTGATCAAGAGTCAAGGGGTTGGAATCCGCACCCAGGGCCTTGGTGGTATCTCCAGTGTTGAGGGCCGGAGAGGTGGGCGGAAATGCATGGGTCAGTGTGGGACCGCCATTATCGGCCAGGGCTGTGTCCAGGACGGTTGCGATGTCGAGGGTGCCGGTGCCTGCATTGCCGACAATGTTCCCGCCGGTGCCATCGCTGATCCCTCCGGCGGTGACCGCATCGCCGATGAGGTTGTTGTTTGCGGTATTAATGGTGCCGCCTTCGATGTCAGAAGGGGTGGTTCCGACACCTTTGAAATTCCCGGCAACGATACTGTTGACCAGAACTTCATTGCCGTCTGCATGAATCCCCCCGCCGCCGGCGGCGGCACTTGCCCGGTTGCCGGTGATGGTGGTTTGGATGAGGGTAAGGGAGCCTGAAGTATAGATCGCCCCCCCTCCACCGCCTGAAGCGCTTGCGTTCGGAGCGCTGTTGCCGGACAGGGTGGAATTTATAATGGTGAGGGTGCCCGTGTTTACAATGGCTCCACCCCCGGTGGTGCTTCCGTTGGCCGTATTGCCGGAAAGGGTGCTGTCGGTAATGATCATTGAACCAACTTCCAACAGGATCGCGCCGCCAAATTGATTGGTCACATTGTTGGTGATCTGGCATCGCGTAATGGTCGTTATGCCACCAAACTGAGCAATAGCACCGCCTTGTCCGGCCGTGTTCCCGTTGGTCAGGGTCAGATCACTGATGTTCATATCTTTATCCGTTAAGAAGATCTGACTGGAGTTGCCCCCTGAAATTGCCAAAACATCCGCACCGGGGCCCAGAATGCTGACAGGATTGGTGATCGGCGGCAAAACCGTCCCGGCAAGAGTAATGGTTCTGGCGGTGCCGTCGTAAAAGTCCACCGCGCCATTGGTGGTGACGTTGGAAAAGGTGATCTCCGGGGTTCCTCCCAGGGTAATGGCATAGGTCATGGCTTCGCGCAGGCTGGTTTTGCCGTCGAAATCATCCTCTGTGTCCTGGAGAGTATCCACCACCAGAGAAGGGGTTTCTTTAATCACCAAAGTATCTGCCGCGGTTCCACTGTTCCCGAAGTCGGACGTGAGGTCTCCAGTGACTGTAACATAAGTGCCCTGAGCGCTTCCGGTGACATCCACTTGCACGGTGGCAGTGGCGCCGGCAGACACCGAAGCTCCACTCAGCGTCAGGGTACCGCTTCCGGCCACGCCCGTCAACGTACCGCCTGTCAGGGTGGTCGAGACATTTCCCGGATTTGCGATCACGACTCCTGCAGGTAGATTCACGGTGAACGCGAGGTTATCCGCCGCTGCCGTGTTCAGGGTATTATCCACGGTGAAGGTAAGGGTGCTCACTTCACCGGAAAGGATCGTGCCCGGTGAAAAGGCCGCATTGAATGCGGGCGGGACGGTAATGACCACCAAATCCGTTTTGGTGAGGGTGCGGCTGCAGCCGTCAATATCCGTTACGGTCAATGAAACTGTAAAAGACCCGGGTTGGGTATAGCTATGCAAAGGATTTATAGCTGTGCTGGTATTCCCGTCCCCAAAATTCCACTGCCAACTGATTCCGGGAGAACTGAAAGCCGTTTGATCCGTAAAGGATACGGTATGAGGGATGCTGTTACCGGAAGTGGGGGTGGCCGCAAATCCAACATCCGGGCCAATGACCTGAATATAATTTGCTTTCTGATGAATATCACTGTCCGCTCCGTTTTGAGATGTCAAAACGACCGTATAAACCCCCGGGGCGTCATAAACATGTTCCGGACTTTGGTCCGTCGAGGTGAAGCCGTCTCCAAAGTCCCATTCCCAGGCGGTGGCGTTGAGAGAGCTGTCGGTAAATTGCACGGTAAGAGGGCCGCAACCAAACTGGGTGTCCGAACTAAACGCGGCTACCGGAACGGCTCGGTATCCCATATCCCCATCATTATAATCCTCTCCAGCAGCGAGAGAAACGGATAAGGGCAAGGCGGAGGTGCTCAGCGCGACACCTGGGGGCAGGGTACTGGCGTTTACCTGAACCGAATAGGTTCCGGTCGGAAGGTTGGTTAGGTCATAGGCGCCATTCGCATCGGTGACATCACTGGGCTCTCCTCCGTCGTAGGAGCCATTGGTGTTGAGGTCGAGGAACACGGTGACACCGGAAATTCCGGTCTCCCCACCGTCCTGCACCCCGTCTCCATTCAGGTCGTTCCAAACGAAGTCCCCAATGCTGGCGTCCTGCTGCTGAAAACCGAAATCGGCGCTGTTGAAATCCTCGCCTGCGGCCAGGTTAACCGATAAGGGATTCGATCCTGCGGCAAGTGTAAATCCTGTGGGTACGGTGGTTGTATCAACCATCACACTATAGATTCCCACAGGAAGACCGGTGATGTCGTAGGCTCCGGATCCGTCGGTGCTGTCCGAAGGCTCCCCGCCATCCAGGGTGCCGTTGGAGTTGAGGTCAAGGAACACGGTGACGCCGGACAGAGCGGGCTCTCCGCCGTCCTGTACGCCGTCGCCATTGAGATCGTTCCAGACGAAATCGCCGATGCTGGCGTCCTGTTGTTGGTAGCCAAAATCCGCATCATTATAATCATCACCTGTACCCACCGTTACAGAAACGGGATTAGGACCTCCGGTGAGAACAAAACCCGCAGGAACGCTGCTTGCGTCTACCCTGACACTGTAGGTTCCTGCGAGGAGGCCCGTAAGCTCATATGCTCCCGCACCATTTGTGGTATCATTCGGTTCCCCGCCGTCCAACGAACCATTGGTGTTCAGGTCTAAATAGACCGTAACTCCGGAAAGGCCAGACTCACTGCCCCCATCCTGCACGCCGTCTCCATTCAGATCGTTCCACACAAAATCACCAATAGAAGCGGGCAAGACGCTGGCCGGCGTGACATCATTTTCCCCTGCACCGCTTGGATCACCATCTCCATTGGGGTCGGGATCTGTACCGTTATCCGATAAATCACTAACGACCGCAGACAGGGGGGAGGTCCCGGAAGCTGTGACCTGGTTTTGGTAGACGCCAAGTCCGCTGCCCATATCCGTGAGGGCGGTAACGGTTACTATTAGTTGAAAGGAAGCTATATCTCCGCTGGCCAACGAGCCGGAAGTAATCAAATGGCTCGAAGCAGACCCATTAAATCCGGAGTTCAACGTAATTCCTCCCGGGTCATCGACAAACGCCAGCGTGCCTACCGAATAATTTCCGGCACCCAGCACCGCATCCAGATCATTTGGAACGGTAAGGCTGGAAAGGGTTACGTCCCCAAAATTCTCCAGATAGTAGGTGAAGGTTATCTGGTTACCGACAAAGGCCGCCGTCAGGGCCGAGCCGAGCTGTGGAGCTTCCTCAAACACATCGCTCACGGTAATGACCACTGATTCGGTATCATCTGCTGTCGCGTCTACATCCTCGTCGTCGACCGCGATGGTCAAGGTATAGCTGGGTGTGGTTTCATAATCCAATCCACTGTTCACCCTGATCGCTCCGGTTGAGCTGTTGATGGCGAACGCATTGCCTGTGTTTCCGCCTGTAATCGACCAGCTCAATCCGTTCGTATCGCCAGTCGCCGCCATGGTGAGAACAGCATCGTTCATACTCGCATCTTCGGCAATACCCCCGCTGTTGGCAGTGATAGCAGGGTTTACATCGCTAATGGTCACATTCACGGTGATCGAATCGGTATCCGTTCCGTCGGAGACTTGAACGGTAAAGTTGTCGTTCCCAATGTTATTGCTGGTCGGGGTGTAGGTCAGTCCGGACGGGGTTACGTTTCCGCCATTGCTGGTTCCCGTTGCATTAAATCCACCCAACGAACCTTTGGAAGGTCCGGAAGTGACCGACCAGGTCAGGGTGTCGCCCGTGTCGGTATCGGCAATATCCAGTAACGTATTGATGGAGGTTGCCGAAGCGTTTTCGTTGAGGTTCAAAGAGGCAGTGGCACCATCATTAAAAGAGGGAGCCGCATTACTGGAACCCGGAGCCCGATTGATATTCGCGGCTAATTGGATAATTGCTGTGGCATCACTGGTCCACGACATGGTCACCGAGGGAGCTCCGGGTTCCGTAGAGGTTCCCCAGCTTCCCTCGCCACCGGAAGCCAGCGTCCCCCCCACCGTGGGATGAAGCTGCGTTTGACCGGCACCATCCGTGATCGAGGGTTGAGGTGCGGAGGGTTTATATGTATCAAACAGATCAAAAACCAAATCGCCAGTTTCGCTGGTCACAGTGACCGAACTGCCAACGTTTGTACCGGTGGCGTTGTTCGCCTGAGCGCCGTCCATCGGAGTCAGCTGATCCACATTCTCATAGGCAACGGCCAGAATGGTCTGGGTTCCTGAGCTAGAGCCTGCACGGGTTACCACAATATTACCCGTCGCACTGCTAGAGGAGCTTCCCATTGCACGTACCCACATCGAATCCACTGCGAAACCATCATCTCGTTCAACGACTTGAGTCAGGGCCTGACCATTGAAGCTGACACCGGTGATGTTGGTTTCATTAGAATGGGATGCGGTAACAATCAGTACTCGGTTCGTACCCGCTGCGAGGGTAAAATTCTCCAAGGTGTCATCGTTTGTAGCGGAGGAAGTTGCGGTGCTTCCAATCTGGGTGATCGGTCCGCCCGAAGAAGGCGCATTGGTGGTGAAGGAGAGAATACCACCTGTTGTGGTGCCGTTGGCATTTGTGCTTTTAGCCCGGAAATAATAGGTAGTTGAAGGCGAAAGAGAGCCTTGTCCTAATAAAAGTGAGACCACAGCGCTGCCACTGCCTGCATCCTGAACCGGGGTGGTCATGACTCCGGAGGAAAGGGTGGCGTTTTCGCTGTACTCAAACACGACAGTGGTGCCGGTGCCGTTTGGATTCACCGTGGCATTGAACACAGCGCTGGTGTCCGAAACTCCACTGGCGGCAACGGTAGTTGTGGTTGGGGACAGACTGGAGACCTGTTTAATATTGGCGGCGACGTGAAGCATACCCTGGCCGGTACTGGTCCAGCTCATGGGGACCGAGGTGGCTCCAGATTTGGTGGAGACGCTGTACCGGCTGGTTCCCGTCTGTACGGTTCCTGCCTGGGTATGAATCAGTGTCTGACCAGCTCCTTCCGTGGCGGATGGTGCCGGAGACGTGGTCTTGGCCGTATCAAAAAGGTCGATCACAATATCTCCCGGAATACTTGTCACGGTTAGACTGCTGCCTACGTTTGACCCGGAAGCAAGGTCACTTTTTTCTTGTCCCATTGGAGTGGCCTGATCGACTTCTTCAAAGACATGGGCGGAAATAAACTGTTTCCCGGTTCCGGCCCCATCCTGCCGGGTCACCACAATATTCCCTGTGGTGGAGGATGCGGAACTTCCCATGGCCCGGACCCAAATGGAGTCCACGGCCGTGGTATCCGTTTGCTCCACAATTTCGGTCAGCGGCTGTCCATTGAAGCTCACCGTCAGAATATCGTTTGAAGCGGAGTTTCCTGCCAGGACCACGAGAGCTCGATCGGTTCCTGCGGGAACGGTGAAATTTTCCAGGGTGAGATCTTCATCCGCAAAGGAAACCGCAGGCGATCCCAGAGTTTGTACCCCTGCATTCGTCACCGTAATCGTGACCGACTCGGTATCGTCAGCGGTCGAACCCGCATCCTCATCGTCCACCGCAACCATCAGAGTATAACCGGGGGTGGTTTCAAAATCCAAAGCGGAATTTACGGTGATCGCTCCGGTGGAGCTGTTGATGGCGAACGCATTGCCTGTGTTTCCGCCTGTAATCGACCAGCTCAGTCCGTTCGTATCGCCAGTCGCCGCCATGGTCAGGACAGCATCGTTCATACTCGCATCTTCGGCAATACTCCCGCTGTTCGCGGTGATGAGCGGATTTACATCAGTGATGGTAACATTCACGGTGATGGAATCCGTATCCGTTCCGTCTGAAATCTGAACGGTAAAGTTGTCGTTCCCAATGTTGTTGCTGGTAGGGGTATAGGTCAGTCCGGACGGGGTTACGTTTCCGCCATTGCTGGTTCCCGCTGTATTAAATCCACCCAACGAACCTTTGGAAGGTCCCGAAGTGACCGACCAGGTCAGGGTGTCGCCCGTATCCGTGTCGGCTATATCCAGCAGGTTGTTGATGGAAGTTGCCGAGCCGTTTTCGTTGACGGTCAAGTTTGTGGTAGTGCCATCGTTAAACGAAGGTGCGGAATTCGTGGGCCCTGACGGTAATGCGGCCGGTATCCCCACGGCGTATTTAAGGTTTCCGGATGAATAAGCATCGTTCCGTGTGCCGGTCAGCAAAGAAACGGTATTATCGGCTTTGACCGCCATGGAGGTATAACTGAAATTCCCTTCGCTTGTTGTGGGGGGCAGCACATCTTCTCTCACCCAGGTTCCAGGAGAGGATTCTGTATAGACGGCCAAACCGCCTCGAATTAAAAGATAGTCCGGTGCACCGCCATAAAAGGCATAGGAGCCCCCTAAAAAGCGGTTTCCGGCACTGTTGATGGAAAGGTTTAAGTCATATGGCGCAATTTGGCTCTCTGCGCCCGCTTCTGAATCAGTTGCGACGGTTGAGCTGACGAAGGATCCCGAGGCGTTTGTGGCGATTTTGATCGTAAAGCTGGTGTTAGTAGGTTGAGTGGTCCATGCCACATGAACCTTGTCGTCCGCGTCGAGTGCCATGGTAGGGGAAACGGAACCATCAACATTGAAGATTTCCGCCGGCGTTCCCCAGGTGGAGCCGGTTCGCTTCACATACCAGATATCCCCGTCGATCATGTTGGCATCTTCACGGGTATAGGTAATGTGAATATTCCCGGAACTGTCGACCGCTCCATCCAACCCATAGATTTCCGCGCCCCCGCTCAGAACATCAATCGAATCAGCATCTTTCGCGTTTGTGGTTCCTGTGACATTCCAACTGGTGCCGTTGTAAAAGGCATGCTCAATGTGTTCATATCGAGGAGGGTTTGCATCCGACCACCCGAACACAATGTGTGGATTCTCCGAACTGTCCAGAAGCATCAATGCCCCGCCATTGCTGATATTGTTCCAGCCGCTGGGGTCGACAAAAATATAAATCCGCCGAAAGGTCCATGTTTGGGTGGATACATCAAAAAACCCATAGGCAAGGCCTCTGGCGCTACCACTGCCTCCAGTGGATGCGGAAAGCCCAAACGCCAGGTGCAGATCCCCGTTGCTGTCCACTTTTAGAGAATCGGTTCCCAATTGATATATATTATTGAGTCCGGTCAGTTGTGCGGCAACGCTTGCTCCTGTCATACTGGAACCGGGAATCTCTGTCCAACCACTTCCATTCCAAGTGGCAAATTTCATAGTTCCGCCACTCCCGGAATAATCCCATGCCCCATAAATGGTTCCCCCCGGGCCGACGTCCTGGGTGCTGAAATTGTTCGTGTTCGCAGTGCCCGTCAGAAACTGACCGGTGGAAAAGGCCAGCGTCCCGGCTATATAAGCTTGTTCAGTTGCCTCCGTGAAGACCCGGGAGGATTCGATGACTCCGGATTGCGCTTCCAGGATCCAGTCCGCACCAAGACGTTTCGAACCCGTCTCGGTGGTCGAGGCCGCTACATCGGCTCCGGTTGCTCTGGAGAGGGCATCCAGGAATTCAATGCCATTTTCACCTTTTGCGAGTGAACACCCATACAACATAAGGTCTCCATCTGCCGCGAAGGCTTCTCCCAGATGTCTGAGCATATCGGAAGCTTCTTCAACCTCCTGCAGCGAAAGGACCCGGCCCCCGAGAAGCAATTGCCCGGGCTTTGCGTGGGAAACGATATGCACGGCAGATAGATTTTGACGTTCGCGAAGGACCTCCGCCATTTGCGCCAGCCCATCACGATCCGCCTCCAGCATAACCACTTCAACGCCGGGTCTCATCCCCTTGCGCAAAAAATCTGAATCTGAGACTCCAGTATCAAGAAAGAGTATTTCATTTGCCTGAGCGGCCGTTGAAGAGGAGACGGTGTACCCGGGAATACAAAGTGAGAGAAGGATGGAGAAGGAGAGTAAGATTTTCATACGAAGCTTATTGAGAGGTTTTTAGATAGAAATTAGCAATATATCAGCCTTAATTACATAGAGTATACCAATAATATACAAGAGGTTTCTCGATAAGTAACGTATATAAATAGGCACTGGCATCTAAAAATATATATATTTATTATTTTCCCAACTATAGATGGCCGTACTGCATATTGATTTATCTTATAATTAAATGAACGATTAAATCACCTTTGTTTTGCCATTTTCAGTAAAAAAGTTTTAGTCTTCTGGTATGAAGTATTTATCTTGTTTCGTATTCGTTATAATTTTCTTAAGTGGCTGTGGCCGCGAGGCTACCGGGCCTCAAGCATTAGTTGTCGGCATGGAACTGGCGTATCCGCCTTTTGAAATGACGGATGAAAAAGGGGAGCCCAGTGGGGTGAGTGTGGAGATGGCGAACGCGCTGGCTGAAAATTTGGAAAGACCGCTGGAGATCCGCAATATGTCTTTTGACGGACTCATTCCCGCCTTAAAAACCGGATCGATCGATTTGATTATTTCTTCGATGACCGCCACTGAGGAGCGCGCGCAGTCGATTGATTTTTCGGATCCGTATCTGCACACGGAACTGTCTTTACTCACTTCCAAAGGCTCGGGTGTGGAAACGGTCGCCGACCTCAATCAGGAAGGCCGGGTGGTGGTGGTGAAATTGGGGACCACCGGGGATGTGTATGCCAAAGCGCATTTGGACAAAGCCACTTTACGGGTGTTGGATAAAGAAAATGCCTGTGTGATGGAAGTGGTGCAGGGGAAGGCGGATGCCTTTTTGTTTGATCAGCTTTCCGTTTACCAAAACGCCCAACGTCATCCGGACACCACCGAGGCAAAGTTATCTTCTTTTCAACGCGAATCCTGGGCCATTGGAATCCGTCAGGGGGATGACGAACTGAAAGCACAGGTGAACGAATTTTTGGAGGTCTTCCGCTCAGAAGGAGGCTTTGAAGAATTGGGTGAGAAATATCTGGGGGAATTTCAAAAAGGCTTTCGGGAATTGGGCATCCCTTTCGTGTTTGACCCGCCGGTTCCCGGGAAGTGATGAGCGGCTGGTTAAAAAATTCCCGATGGTTGCCTCTGCATGTATTGTTGGGGGTGGTCTTTCTGTCGGGGCTGTGCACGGTCGCCCTTAATTCCGTCGCGTACCAGTGGAACTTTGATGCCGTTTGGGGCTACCGTGAAAAACTTCTGATCGGGTGGGGTGTCACCATTGGCCTCGCAGTGGCCTCGCTGTTTCTGAGTACCTTTTTCGGATTGCTGTGCGCGTTGATGCGGCGGAGTCACTGGATGCCGTTACGGGCGACCGCGATTGTCTACACGGAATTGATTCGAAGCACCCCTCTGCTGGTGCAAATTCTGTTGCTGTATTATGGGGTGGCCCAGTCGGTAGGATTGAACAACCGTTATGTGGCCGGGGTGGTGATTTTGTCTTTGTTTGCCGGTGCGTATATTTCCGAAATCATTCGGGCGGGAATTGAAGGCATTCCCCGCACCCAAATCGAGTCGGCGCATTCTCTGGGTTTTACCCCGGTTCAAACCTACCGCTTTGTCATCCTCCCCCAGGCCTTGCGACAAATTTTACCGCCGATGACCGGGCAGTTTATCTCCCTGATTAAAGATTCCTCGCTGCTGATGATTATCGGGGTGCAGGAGTTTACGCAAAGTGCCAGAGAAGTGAATTCTTACACTTACAGCACCTTGGAATCCTATTTGCCTTTGGCCTTGGGATATTTGTTGCTGACCTTGCCTTTGTCCATTTTGGCCCACCGTTTGGAAAAGAGGATGCGTTATGGATCTTGAAATCCGGAATTTACGTTTGGCCTTAGGGGGAAAAGATATTCTGAAAGGGATGAATCTGCCTCCTGTGTCCGCCAA
The DNA here is from genome assembly GCA_937127435.1 of uncultured Verrucomicrobiota bacterium. Taxonomy (GTDB): domain Bacteria; phylum Verrucomicrobiota; class Kiritimatiellia; order SS1-B-03-39; family UBA6053; genus UBA6053. The sequence goes on from CAKZLZ010000014.1 coordinate 20,326, forward strand.
TATTGTGGCCCTAATCGGGCCCTCGGGAGGTGGGAAATCAACCCTGCTCCGGGTGTGGGGGGGCTTGTTGACCCCGGATGATGGCGAGGTGATCCTGGATGGTGAAAACCTTCCCCGCAAAGAAAAAGAACTCCGCGCCTACCGGCGTCAAATGGGCATGGTGTTTCAAAACTGGAATCTCTTTTATCATTTGAGTGCTTTGCAAAATTTGGTCTTGCCCCTGACCCGGGTGCATGGTCTATCGGAAACGGATGCCGAAAAGAAATCACTCGAACTATTGGAGCGGTTTCAGTTGGCGGATCATGCCCATAAAAAACCACATCAACTCAGTGGCGGACAGCAACAACGGGTGGCGATCTTGAGGGCCTTGTCGATTGAGCCCCGCTGCTTGCTTTTGGATGAGCCGACCTCCGCCCTGGATCCGGAGATGGCCGCACAGGTGTTGGAGATGGTTGAAGAAGTTGCGGGGCAGGGGACACCGGTGATTCTGGTGACCCATCATTTGGCCTTCGCCCGCCGGGTATCGGATCGGGTCCTGTTCCTGGCCAACGGTCAAATTACCGAATCCGGGTCCACGCAGGAATTTTTTGAGAAACCGAAAACGGAAGCCTGCCAGCGTTTTCTGGATACGGTCTTGCGGATGTGATTCCGGAAAAATCTTTACGACGAAACCACAACTCGGGTAAGGTCATCAAAAAGATTATGAAATCATTTACATTTAATACCCCTCCCACGATTATCAGCCAATTAGGCGCCGTAAACCAACTCGGTGAAATATGCAAAAAGCGAGGGATCACCCGTCCGCTGGTTGTGACCGATGCCGGAATCGTGAAACTCGGCATGCTGGAAAGGGTTGAGAGCCTGTTGAAGGATGCGGGACTTGAAGTCGAAAGTTTCTGTGACGTGGTTGCCGACCCGCCGGAAGAAGTGGTTTACGCCGGAATTGAAAAAGCCACCGCTTTTCAGGCGGACGGCGTGATTGGTTTTGGCGGGGGGAGTTCGATGGATACCGCAAAGCTGGTGGCGCTGATTGCCCGGTCGGGAGAGAAGTTACCTGAGATTTACGGGGTGGATCAGGTGCAAGGTGCGCGCCTGCCGCTTATTTTGATTCCCACCACGGCCGGCACCGGATCCGAGGCAACCGCGGTGGCGATTGTGACAACCGGGGAGACCACCAAAATGGGAGTGGTGTCTCAGCAACTGTATCCGGATATTGCGGTGCTGGATGCGGAACTGACGGTGGGATTGCCTGCTCACATTACCGCGATGACCGGCGTGGATGCCATGGTCCACGCCATCGAGGCCTACACCAGTCGCCATAAAAAGAATCCCTACTCGGATATGTTGGCCCGTGAAGCGATCCGCCTGATGGCCGGCAGTATCGAAAAGGCGACCCATCAGGGCGAAGATCTTTCCGCCCGACAAGCCATGTTGCTGGGTGCCTGTTTGGCAGGCCAGGCATTTGCCAATGCCCCGGTGGCGGCGGTGCATGCGCTGGCTTACCCTTTGGGCGGCCATTATCATTTGCCCCATGGACTGACCAATTCTTTGGTGTTGCCCCATGTATTGCGGTTTAATGCCCAGGAAGCCTCGGCGCTGTATGCGGAATTGGCGGAAATTGTGGTGGACCCGAATGCGTTGGCAGAATGCGTGGATGCGCGTTGCAATCAATTTATCGACTACCTCGTTACCCTCATGAAAGGGCTGGGGATGCCGACCACTTTGCAGGAAATGAAAATTCCCGAAAGCGATTTACCGATGCTGGCCTCCGAGGCGATGAAGCAACAACGTCTCTTACAAAACAATCCCCGGGAAGTCACAGAGGCGGATGCCTTGGCGATCTATCGCGCGGCCTATTAAAACTTTGACTTTGGAATACTGATGAACATAAAAAAAGCGGATTTACTGCAAACCCAGTCTTATATTAACGGCGAATGGCGGGATGCGGAAAGCGGGGGCACTTTTGATGTGCGGAATCCTGCCACTGGTGAGGTCATTGCCCAAGTGGCGGATGCCGGGGCGGTTGAAACCCAACAGGCCATCGAGGCGGCGAATGCGGCGCTGCCGGCCTGGCGGGCGAAGACCGCCAAAGAACGGGCAAAGATTTTGCACCGCTGGTTCACGCTGGTGATGGAACACCAGGATGACCTGGCGGCAATTTTAACTGCGGAGCAGGGAAAAGTGTTATCGGAGGCGGCCGGTGAGATCGCCTACGGCGCGAACTATATTGAATGGTTTTCTGAAGAGGCCAAACGGGTGTACGGAGATATTATCCCGCCTCCCAATGGGGACCGGCGGATCGTGGTGGTCAAGCAGCCGGTCGGAGTGGTGGCGTCGATTACGCCCTGGAATTTCCCCAATGCCATGCTGGCCCGTAAAGTGGCTCCGGCACTGGCGGCGGGCTGTACCTTTGTGGCCAAGCCCGCGAAAGAGACTCCTTTGTCCGCACTTGCCCTTGCAGTGTTGGGCGAAGAAGCCGGGATTCCTCCCGGAGTATTTAATTTGATTTGTGGACACTCCTCGCAAGCCATCGGCGGAGAACTTACCGGAAATCCATTGGTGCGCAAACTGACCTTTACCGGTTCAACCGGGGTGGGGAAATTGTTGATGAAACAATGCGCGGACACGGTCAAAAAGACTTCGATGGAATTGGGGGGGAATGCACCGTTTATTGTGTTTGATGATGCCGATTTGGATGCCGCCATTGCCGGTGCCATGGCCTCTAAATATCGCAATGCCGGTCAGACCTGTGTATGCACCAACCGCTTTTTGATTCAAGAGGGGATCTATGACCGCTTTGCCGAACGGTTGATGGCAGAGGTGAAAAAGTTCCAACTTGGAAACGGGGCGGATGCGGACAGTACCATGGGTCCCTTGGTGACAAAGACCGCCGTGGACGGGGTGGATGAACTGGTGCAGGATGCGGTTGCGAAAGGCGCGGAAGCGGTTCTGGGCGGAGGAAGATCGGAGTTGGGGGATTGTTATTATCAACCCACGGTTTTATTAAACGCGACTCGCGAAATGCGGGTCTTCCGTGAAGAAATCTTTGGACCGGTTTCACCGCTGTTCCGGTTTAAAACCGAAGCGGAAGCGGTCGAAATGGCCAATGATACGGAATTCGGTTTGGCAGCCTATTTCTATACCCGGGACTTGTCCAGAAGTTGGCGGGTCGGGGAGGCGTTGGAGTACGGAATCGTGGGAATCAACGAAGGTGCTATTTCAAATGAAATGGCACCCTTTGGCGGCATCAAAGAATCCGGAAATGGGCGTGAAGGCTCTAAATACGGCATCGATGACTATCTGGAAATCAAATACATGTGCATGGGTGGTTTGGATAATTGATCACCGCCTGGCTGAGCTTTAGGTGAAATGGGGGCGTTGCGGTGTACCATTTGTTTCCACCCCTTGATTCTTCTCCAAAGTGGGGTATACCTAACCGCGATTATCATTGCCCTGATTGGGCACGAAGCATAGGGGGAGATCATCATGAGCGACAAAGAAAACGAAGAAAAGAAAGACAGTCCGAAAAATCCTTTTGACGAAATTCAGCGCCAGTTACAGGACATGTTTGCCAATGCGAATATCAATGTAATGCCGGCCGGATTTGGCTTTCAACATCCGGGTGAACCCGAGTCCAAGGAACCGGAGCCTCCGGTTTCACCGCCGGAAGAAAAGGATCCGATGGATCTGATCCGCAAATTTTTTCTGAAACCCCGGGACATCAAAGATGATCTCGACCGCTTTGTGATTCGACAGGATGAAGCCAAACGGGCCATGGCGGTGGCGGTCTGTGATCACTATAACCATGTGCGCCGCTGCCTGGAAAATCCGGATTTGGCGGAAAAACCCTACATGAAGCAGAACGTGCTGTTGCTGGGGCCGACGGGGGTGGGTAAAACCTATTTGCTTCGTACTTTGGCGCGCCTGATCGGGGTGCCTTTTGCCAAAGCGGATGCCACCAAGTTTTCAGAAACCGGCTATGTCGGTCACGACGTGGAAGATATGGTGCGCGACCTGGTGCGCATGGCGGATGATGATGTCGAACTGGCCAAGTACGGGATTATCTATATCGATGAAATCGACAAAATTGCTGCCAGTGGCGGTCAGGGGAAAGATGTGTCCGGAAAAGGGGTGCAAACCAACTTGCTGAAGTTGATGGAAGAAACGGATGTCAATTTGGTCAGCCAAACCGACATGATGGGGCAAATGCAGGCCATGATGGAAATGCAGCGGGGAGGGGATGCGCCCCCCAAAACCATGAGCACCCGCCATATTCTGTTTATAGTGAGTGGTGCCTTTACGGGCATGGGCGAAATTATCCGCAAGCGCATGAACACCAATGTCATCGGATTTACCTCCGGGCTGGATGTGGATGAGTTGGATGAAGACCGTCTCCTGCATGCGGCCACCACCCGTGACTTTGTGGATTTCGGATATGAACCTGAGTTTATCGGACGACTTCCCGTGCGGGTGGCCTTTGACCATTTGAGTGAGAACGATTTATTGGCGATTCTCGAACAGGCGGAGGATAATATTCTCAGCAAATATATCGAAGATTTCAAAGGTTATGGGATCGACTTGGATGTGGAGCAGGATGCGCTGAGTGAAATTGCCCGGAGGGCGGAGTCTGAAAAAACCGGCGCGCGCGGTTTGATGACGGTGTTGGAATCGCTGTTGCGTGAATTCAAATATGAATTGCCGTCTACCGCAGTAAAAGAACTCAAACTGACCGCGGAAATGGTGGCCGATCCGGGAAAAGCCCTACAGGATCTTTTGGGCGAACATGCGCATGCCCAGCGGGATATTCATTTAGAGGAAACTGCCGCCTTTGCTTCACGATTTGAGCAACAACATGGATTCCGGATTAAGTTTCATAAGAAAGCAGCCGAGGCCGTAGCCAAAATTGCGGAAGAAAGCGGTCGCACGGTGCACACCGTTTGTGAGCGTCTGTTTAAAGACTATCCATACGGTCTGAAACTGATTCAGAATCAGAGTGGAAAAAATACTTTCTCCATTACCCCGGCCATGGTGCGGGATCCGGACAAAGCACTGTCGGAACTGATCATGAAACAGTATCAGGCCCACCAAGATGAAGGCAGTTGAATTTAAGGGCGACCTGAAACTGTGGCAGGGGGAGAACTTGCTCCTTCCCCGCATCCGGGTGGCGGAAAGTTTCGGATTGCGAAGTCTGGGTTTGATGGGAAAGAAAGAGATGCCGGAAGCATACGGGGCGGGGCTGTTTTTTCCGAACTGCCGCTCCCTGCATGGATGCTTTATGCGCTTTGATTTAGAAGTGTGGTTTTTGGATGCCGAAGGGCAACCGATAGGGGCACCAAAAAAGCTGAAACCCTGGGGCATGGTGATGGGACCGAGGGGGAGCAAACACTGTATGGAAATTTCTCCGGGGATTCTGGATGCGGGAGTGAAGGGGGAATGGCGTTGGGAGAATAACTGTTGTGGAGTGCGCACGCGAAAGGAAGCATGACTGTAGCTTGCGCTTTGTTATCGGAAGCTCAGCTTCCGTTTTATGCCCCTCGAAGCAAGCTTCTTCGCCCCCAAAGCGACAGCAAGCGGTCGCACTCCACACGAGCGGTCTAGGGTAGCGCTTCAAGGATGCAAAATTTTATTATCCAATCCGGTGGGATTGATGTTTTCCCAGTTGATGTTCCGTTTTTTCAGGATTTCGCCTGCACCATTTATGCGGAAGATGATCACGGCTTTTTCCGCGTAAGGCGGTCCATTAAGCTTGGGGAGGCAGGGGGTGTTTTCAAGTGCTCTTCCTGCAAATTATGTGTGATCAAAAAAAGATCAGATCCATGAGGGTTTACAAAATTAAGGTCCGTCACCACGGACCAAACACTGTTTTCAGGTTTTAAGAATGTTCCAGTGGATGGAGGGATTCTTTTGGCAACGAAATGTCAATCAGCTGTTGAGGAGGGACGCATCTTGTAATTGGTGAACGCACGCTATTTCATCCGGGAATGACGACGCCAGAGTCCCGCGTTTACGCGGCAGTGTCCCAATGCCCTTTAGGGCTTGGGTGTTGCCTACGCATACATAATGAAACCGGGACGTAAACGTCCCTTAAAACTTCCGCGTAAACGCGGGACTCCGGCGTGGATATTCCGGATCGTTTACTTCCGTTGATCCACCGCGCACTCTAAACGTAAGAGAGGTTTTTACCCAAACAGAACTTTCGGGGGCTGGTTTTTGCAAGGGGTCAGGTCTTCAAAATTATAATTTTCCCGGTCTCCTTCATCCATTTTCTCGCGCATGAGTTTCCGCAGGGGCGGTAGCAGTGCTTCGTCGGCAGAGAGATCTTTGCATTCGTTGGGATCGGATTTGAGGTCGAAGACTTGCTCTTCATTGGTTTTGGGAAACCAGATATATTTATACTGATCTTTGACCAGGAAGTAATTCAGGTGCGCGCCTCCGCACATGCCGTAGATGCAGTCGTGTCCGGAATCTTTGTTTCCTTTCAGGGCAGGGACCATGCTTTTTCCGTCGACAGGTCCGGGGATTTCGACTCCCGCCAACTCGGCGATGGTGGGGAGAATGTCTTCCCAGCTGTGGAGAGCTTCGGTTGTGCCTTTCTCAATATCCACATTGTATCCGCACACAAAGAGCGGTACGTGGCTGGAGGCTTCGTAGCCGAGGCTTTTACGGAAGAGATGATGATCGCCGAGCATTTCCCCGTGGTCGGAAGTGAAAATGATGTACAGGGGCTCACTGGTGCGGTCATTGCCGTATTCCATCCAGCGCTCGATGACATGGGCCACACAATCATCGATATGGTTGATCAAGGCGTAGTAGCCGGCTTTGGCCCGTTTCATGATCTCCGGATCAAAAGGTCCGACAGCTGCATCGGGTGGTGTTCCGGGTTTTACTTCGTGATTCTGAACCCATTCACCGCAGACCGGTCCGGCCAAATCTTTCTTTTCGTAGCGGTCAAAATAGCTCTGCGGTGGAATAAACGGGGGATGCGGATGGAAGAAGCTGAGATGCAAAAAGAAGGGAGATTCTTTGTCACGGTCTTCGGTCAGGAATTGAACCGCTTCGCGGGCCAGCCAATTGGTTTGGTGATAACGTTCTTCCAGGGGGTAGGGATGGACCAAACGACCGTTTCCACTGATGCCGTGGGAGGCGGGATGATCATCGATGCCCTGTTCTTTTAACCAGCGCACATAATCATTGCGGTTCTGGGTTTCAGACCCGGGCCGCCAGTTGGAAGTTTCGCTGAGAATCATGTGATCATAACCGTAGCGTTTGCCCATCGGGTGCATGTGCAGTTTGCCCACCAATTGGGTTTGATATCCCGCATCTCCCAAAATTCCCGGTAACGTGAAATCCGGATCCCAGTCGAGTCCGTCCTGATAACGCTTCAATCCGTGGCTGTTGGGATGGAGTCCGCTCAACAAGGTGCGCCGTGCCGGAATGCAAACCGGGCAGGTGCTGTATCCCCGTTCAAAATTCACGCCTCTGGCGGCCAGCGAATCCAGAAAGGGGGTTTCAATTTCTTTGTTGCCATTGATGCCGATGGCAGCGTGGCGTTGTTGATCGGTGGTGATGAGCAGGATGTGGGGGCGGGTGGGCTTTTTCATAATTTAAAGGATCGTTATTTTTTTAACCACTGATGAAGATGATGTTCACGGATATTCGGAAACAAAACGCGCATGGTATTTTTGGTTTTCGTTTATCAGGATTTTAATAACATACGTTTCGCATGGGCCGCGAAAAGTCCCCGCAGATCCTTGGCATAATTTTCCAACACCCGGTTTGCACTGTCATTTTCAGGGTCGAGGTCATGCAGGCTGCTGGCCAAATGCAGTTCGATCAACGACTGATTCCGGAAACGGGTTTCAATGGAATTATCGGTCGCGGTTTTAAGGCGGTCTGCGGTCTTATGAATATGGTGACCGGTGATGCCGGGCTGGTTCAGCAGGGCTTCCAGAATGGGGGTCGCTGCTTTGTCATCCAGGGTTTCGAAAGCTTCCGCAAGGACCCGGTAATGGGAAAAGGCCGCATCGGCGGGGAGGGTTTCGGCTTTGGCTTTTAATACCGCCAGTGCTTCTGGATTTTTGCAGCGGCCCAAGGCGATGATGCGGGCATCCAGGGAGCTCATGCTTTCGCCGAATTGTCCCATGCCTTTGTAGTTCCAACCATCATCCCAGGGGCTGCTCTCCACTTCGGATTTTAGATCATCAAATCCGCTGGCATCACCAAGAATTCCGAGGATAAAGGCAAAGTGCGCTTTGGCGGCTTCAGTGGTGGCGGCGTGGTAAGCGTCGCGGATTTTCTGCATGCGTGCTGTTTCCGGCAGGGTGAAAACCCGGTCGATGAAATTATTGTCCTCCAGTGATTTTTGCAGGCCCTCATCAATTTCTTTTTCGGGGAGAGGAAAGCTGTCGGCGGCCCCTTTAATTTCCGGGTCCAGAATCCCTTTTTGCACCAACTGTTCCTGAATCTCCAGAATGTCCATATCGCGGATGCTCTGCTCTCCGGCCATGGCGGCAATCATGCCTGCGGCATAGCCTTGGTTTTGCACATCGGCCTGCATGCGGATCACCGGCATGGCATCGCGGTGGGAGCTGATGCCGAGTCCGGTCACCAGAATGCCTTCCAATCCCTTGGGCAATAAAGCCCGCAGGGGAATGAAGGCATGTTGTTCATCATGATCCGGCGGCACGATCATAAACAGGGGATGCACCGTATAGCCATGGGTGTCGAAATTGCTTTGGGCTTTAATCACGGAGTCGGGGAAGATCCGGGTGAGACGAATATCCATGGGGGTGATTTCGTAATCGCCGACGATCCGCCGACGTTCCCGACTGTCCACCAGTTGTCCGGCATCAAAGGCCTGTTTGAATTTTTCGCGGGAGGTGACGTGGGCACTGCCCAAGTCCTCGGCATTGCTGTCATCGACAAAATCATAATCGGTATTGGTGTAGTTGGCCCCGAGATTCCGGCCCGGCAGGCCTGTGCCTTGAACGGCCAGCCGTCCTTCGCCGATAGATATGGTCTCGGCTCCGGCGGAAAAGGCCACTTCGGCTGCGCCACTGGCATCCACCACGCATTTGGCCCGCACGGTGATTTCCCCGTAAGGGGTGCAAAGAACAGCTCCTACGACGCGGTTGCCTTCGGTCAACGCCCGACTGAGCATGGTTTTGTACCAGATTTTTCCGCCGGCCTTGGTGATTTCTTCGTGGTACCATTGCATCTTGGCTTCCACATCCCAGCTGTCTTCCCTGAAGGTTTTAGTGGTCTTTTCCCGCGCACCTTTGTCCACTTCCGCGGTAAAGCCTACCCGGTTTCCGAACCAGTATCTTCCAATCAGTCCGAGGGTACCGACGCCCCCCAGTCCTGAAAGGTATTCCGCGACCAGGGTCGTTTTACCCGAGCGGGCGCCGGCAATGGCCGCCGGCGCGCCCCCGGTGCCTCCCCCGACGACGAGCACATCCACGGAGATCTCGGAGACCGGAGGTCGGAGGTCGGAGGTCGGAAGGTGCTCGGAGGGGGTAAAGATGAGGCCTGCGACGTGTTCACCGAAAGTGATGGCATGGTCGTGACGAAGGATGTTTTCGCGGGTGGCGGCATCCACATTTACAATCGCGCCGGTGGCCCAGAGTTTTCCGTTGAGAGCCGAACAGGCTTCAGCAGGAATGTCTTCCAGATCGCCTTTTGCCTGTGGGCCGGTGAGATGTTCTCCGGTGAGAGCAAAAATCCCGTCGGCGGATAAATCCTGTCCGGGACGGTACGCTTGCATGCGGGTATTCTGTTCAAGTTCCATCCATGCTTCCCAGGACGCATCTTTCAAAGTCGCTTCAGTATTGTAACACCACAGGGGGGCCACCCGGGTGCTGTCGCCGTCCGTGAATTCCAATTCGCCTTCTTTTTCCCATTCGACGCCATTGAGTGCTTCGCCTCCGATGACCCGGCGGGTGACCTGAATTTTTGCATCCGGCGCGGTGAACGGGATTCCTGCCAAGCGGAAAAGATCTCCGTGGAGAGAGCCGTCGATCAGGGTTTCAAAGCCCAGATCAAAATCTCCGGAGCGGTTGTGAACCCTGAGTCCGGTGATTTCGCCCTGTTCATTCTGCAGAAATTTTGCGGGGGCCGACCCCAGCATGACCGGAATATCCGCTTCGGCCAGTAGTTTGTCCAATTCGTGCTTGATGTGCATGGGGCGGAGAGGGCGTCCTTCCGCATGGGCATCGCCATAGAGCCGCTTCGCCAACGGATGGGATAAATCCAAATCCTTTGGAAGGGTAAGGCGTAGACTGTCACAAAGATCTTCCCCTAAAAAGTTTCGGTGGCTGAAGAGTACCACTTCTTTGCCTTCGGCTTTACAGGCAAGGGCGGCGGCGATGGAGGCGATAGAACCGGAATAGATTAAAATTTGGGTATTCATATGGGGACAGTGTTGACGAAATCTACAGGGAATGGAAAGAAAATTGAATTGCATAAAATAACAATAAAGATGTAAAATACCTCCATGATGAAAAAGGGGACTTTACCAAATTTGGATTTAGGCGAATGCAGGGCCCAGTTGATTTGGGCGAATGAGCGGGATCTGGAGCCGCGGAATTTACATCTGTATTCCTCCTTTGAGGATGTGTCGGTTTGTTGGTTTATCGAAAGCGGGTCCGTCACCGTTACCGACCCCGAAGGAGAGGTGAAGGCGGGTGCCGGAGAGTGGGTATTTCCCGGACGCAGTCGGGCAGAACAGCATTTTTCACCGCGGGCCCGGATTTTATCTTTTCGGTTTATGCTGACTTATCCCGGTGGAGATCCGCTGTTTGCCCGTGTGAAGACCCGGGTGATGAAATCAGGAAAAGATCCTGAATTGGAGCGGGCGGGCCGGGAATTGATCCGGCAATTGCAACCCTGGTCTGAAAGTGGTGAGATCATGGTGGGACGTCAACAAATTCCTCTGGATGGAAATTTCAGAATTGAAGCTGCGTTTTACCAGTGGCTCGCAGTTTACACTTTGTGTCAGCACCGGCTCGGGGAGGAGGTGTTGATACGCCGTCAAGGGGATGCGCGGGTACAGCAGGCCCTGATTCGTTTGGAACGGTTTCCGTTTCAGGAAGGGTTCTCTGAAGCGGAGCTTGCCCGGGAATGCGGATTAAGTGTGAACCAACTCAATCGCTTGTTTAAAAGGGAGAACGGTTTATCCCCTTTTCAGTATTACGACCGCTTGCGCCTGGAGCGGGCAAAGCAAGCGTTGTCCGAAACCCGGGTGCAAGTCAAAGAGATTGCCTACGAATTGGGTTTTAGTTCTTCTCCGCATTTTACCAACTGGTTTAAACAGCGTGAGGGCATGGGGCCCCGTGCCTACCGGAATCAGGCCGTGGGCAGTGTATAGGCAAAAAAAGAGAGCGGATCTGAAATCTGCTCTCTTTTTTCTTTGCGCGCTCAGTGCGCGAGTGTGAGGCCTTACCGTTTAAGCCGCTTCTTCAGCGTCAACGGCTTCCGCTTCTTCTTCCACGACTTCGCTTTCCGCATCGGCCTTGATAATCAAGGGTTCAATTTGGGTTTTGCGGAAGCTTTCGTACACTTCGGGGAAATGAAGTTGGGTGCTGAGCATCTGACGTACTTGCGGCGCCAATTCAGCTGCGGCTTCGGGATTCGGTGTCCGTCCGGCAACATAGCCGATGAATGAGACGCCAAAACGGGAATCAATGGGACCTACAACGTCACCGGCTTTTGCGGAAGTGACTTCTGAAACCAATTCCGTAGGCATGGTCGGTTGTTGTGGATTCATGGTTTGCATATCGAAGGGGGGAGGGTTGACCGCAGTCAGTCCGGCCTTTTTCAGTTCCTCTTCGAAATTCGCGCCGGCGGCAACCGCTTCGCGAATGCCGGCCACCAACTCTTCACCTTTGGCGTTTACCGCTTCCCGGGTGTAGTAGGCCCGGGCTACGCTTTTGACCCGGTCAGCCACTTCATCAAGTTGCGGGGCACGGGGGGGAATGATTTCCACCAGTTCCATGACCACAAATTGATTGCCGGCTTCCACCGGTCCGCCCCGTTTACCCAAGTCGGTCATATCGAGCTTGAAGACGGCTTGTTTAAATGCGGAGGCATTCGGTAACGCTTCGATCGGATCACTTATGGCGAACGCTTCGGTTGTTTGAACTTCTTTGTCCGCTTCTGCGGCGATGGTTTCCAGGCTTTTCCCTGATCTTCCACCGCGGGGAATCATGTAAACGGCATAGCTCATTGCGGTATCTTCCGCCAATTTCCGGGCCCGTTCCAGTTTAAGAGTTTCGGTGATTTCCGCTTTGACTTCGTCGTAGGGAATGGGTTCCTGCACCGTGGTTTCTTCCCCGCCTTCTTCTTTGGCGGGTTGGGTGACGGAACGCACATACACTTCCGGGCGCTCCATATAATAATCCAGCGCATCGCTGTTGCTCACTTCAGGTACTTTGTCGGTAAAGTCTACCACATCCACCGCCAGGAATCGCACGATGCGTTTTTCCGGAAGTTGGAAGCGGTCGATGTTTTCTGCAAAGAAGGTATTCAGTTGTTCGTCGGAAACTTCAACTTCCTCTTCGAGAATGTCCTGGGTGAGGGCTGCGTACTGCACGGTGTAGGAATCGGTGCGAACGCCGGCCCAGCGGTCCACATCGAATCCGGGAACCAGCACGTAGGAGCTGAGCATACGGGCGAGATTGCGCAGGGTCAGCTCTTCCTGGGTGAAGCGGATGTAATCCCCTTCGGTCAGCGGTCCGCCCCGCAGGCTTTCACGGAATTGTTGGACAAATTCCTGATTTACGGTGCCGTCTTCGCCGGCAAAACCGAGAAAGAACTGTTGGCGGGCGAGGTCTTCCGGTGCACCCAATCCGATTTTTTCGGCGTAGGCCACTTGTGCCAGATGGTTCAGCGCCATATCATTGAGCATTTCTTCCGGCAGGCGTTGGCGGGCCTGAGTTTCCAGCATTCTGCGGGTGATGTCCATGCGTAGAAAACTGACATCTTCTCCGTCAACTGTGGCCACGGTGCGCTTTAAACGCTCAATGGCGGGGTTTTTGCTGGTATTGCTTGCAAGGCCCCAGAGCACGAAGGAGCAGATAAGAATACCGAGAAAAATCAACCACAGTAAGCGGGATTGAATCAGTTTGTGAAAGCGCATGATCATCATAATAGAACCACCTTGACTAAAAAATACGTCGAAAATCGGGCGCGTAACAAAGCATGATCCGTGTGCATGGTCAATACGATTCTGTACCAACTCCTTACCCTTTTTACTTGTCTTTTGAGCGGTTCCGGTGTTAGTTTCCGCCTCTTTATCACAATCAAAACCTTATAATAACTTCACATGAAAACGGTTAATGTTGGCATTCTTGGTCTCGGCACAGTCGGCGCAGGCACGGCGGAAACGCTTTTAAAGCAGGGTCCCCTGATGGAAGCGCGGACGGGCATTCCGTTGGTGCTGAAGAAAGCAGCGGATTTGGACCTGGGCCGGGACTTCGGATTTGAGATTCCCAAAGAGATTCTCACCACCGATGCACAGGAGGTGATAAACGATCCGGACATTCAAATCGTGGTGGAGTTAATCGGGGGAACCGGGATCGCCAAAAAACTGGTGTTGGATGCGTTGGCAGCCAAAAAATCCGTGGTGACCGCAAACAAAGCGTTGTTGGCTGAGCACGGGACGGAATTAATGGCCGCGGCCGAAGCCAATGGCGTGGATTTGTTTTTTGAAGCCGCCGTGGCGGGTGGCATTCCCATTATTAAAGCTTTGCGCGAAGGGCTGGTGGCCAACCCGATCACCCGCATTTGCGGCATTATGAACGGGACCTGTAATTACATTTTAACCCGCATGGAACGGGAGGGCATCGATTTTGAGGTGGTGCTCAAAGAAGCCCAGGAATTGGGATATGCGGAAGCGGAACCGAGCCTGGATGTGGATGGCTGGGATACTGCACATAAAGCGGTGATTCTTTCACAAATTGCATTTGGTGTTCCTTTGAACTTGGAAGATGTCCCTGTGGACGGCATCCGCGGGATTGATCCGGAAGATGTGAAAAATGCCAAAGAACTGGGCTACCGCATCAAATTGCTGGCCATGCTCGACCAAAGCGAAAAAGGCTATTCCGTGGGGGTGCAGCCGGTATTGATTCCCATGGATCACATGTTGAGCAATGTTCATATGAGCTTTAATGCGGTGTTGGTGGATGGCGAAGTGGTGGATGAAACCCTTTATTATGGACGTGGCGCCGGACGTTTGCCTACCGCTTCTGCGGTGGTGGCGGATATTGTAGACGCGGCCCGGGATCTTTCCGGAGATGCACACGCCCGCATTCCTCTCAGTTGGAATGCCAACCCCGCACCCGCCTGGATTCCGCCGGAAGAACGGTTGGAGCGCTCATATTTACGACTCTTTTTGAAGAATGCCCCCGGGTCTTTGGCGAAAGTGGCTGAGAAGTTGGGAAGTTACGGCATCAGTATCACCTCCCTGGTTCAGCATGAAAATGATGAAGAAGGCGGTTTTGTACCGGTGGTCATCGTGACCCACGTCGCCACGGTAGGCGCCATTCAGTCTGCCCTGGCCGATTTGGCGGAAATGCCCCATCTGGTAGAGCCGCGGATGGTTCGTTACCGGTTGGAGGAATTAAACAGTTAGGCGCTGTAGCCCATGAAACGCGTTGCCTTACTGGTGGATGCGGCGGCGGATCTGCCGTATCCGGAACTGCAGGATCAAACTCCGATGCAGCAGGCGCGACTGCCTTTTGCCCGGGAGCTTGCGGGTGAAGGCCGTTGCGGTGCCCTGAGGCGTTTGCGTCCGGAGGCAGATGCATCCCGGGCGCTCCTGGCTGAAATTTGCGGGGTGCCGGAGGCGGTCGCCCGGGATCTTCGTTGGGGGCCCATGGCCGCATCCTCCCTGGGTTTGCCTCTCTCTGCGGACCGGGTGTATGTGTTGGCCGGGTTTGTCAGTATTGATGAAAACCATGTGCAAAATCCGGTTCATCCTTCGAGTATGGAGGAGCAAAAACATCTTTTGGAAGATTTACAGCAGGGACTGAGCGAAGTGGATGGCAAGCAGGTGGAGCTGCATTCGTTGAGTTTAGGGCGGTTTGTGATGGTTCTGCAGGGGGGAGAAGGGGAAGTTTGGCCCCGCACGGTGGTTCAATATGGTCACCAAAATTTTCTGAAACGCTTGCCGTCCCGTTTGAATGCCTTGTTACAGCAGGCAGAATCCACCTTAAGAGACCATCCGGTAAATACGGTGCGTCTCGATTTGGGGGAAGCGCCGGTGGATGGGCTTTGGTGTTGGAGTGGAGGGGCAAATGTGGTGGAACCGGAGCCGCAACCCTTTCGGCAGGCCCTGGTTACCCAGGACCCTTTGGCCGAGGGAATGGCCAAAATGTGGAACCGGACCCTGCTGAAAATGGAAAATCCCTATACTTTAAGCCGTCCGGATGCGGGTTTTGATGTCTTTCAAATGATGCAGGTTCTGGAAAATCATGATGAAGTGGTGATTTGGGTGCCTGCGCCTTTTTCCAGCCGGAAATTTGAAGGATCTTCAGAAAAGGTTCGACGTTTGGATGCAGTTGACTATTACGTAACCGGTCCGGTTAAGGCGATTTTGGAGGAAATGCAACCTTCCCGTCTTTTGTTACTGGCCGCCGGGGTCCGGCACCGCGGTCGGCCGGAACGTGGCGCGGCGCCTTTTGTCCTCTGGGGCGAGGGGATGGCTTCTGACAGTTGTCAGGGCTGGACCGAGATAGATTGTGCGCAGGGATCCCTCGGGACCCCGAAAGTTAAAAAGTTACTGGAAATTTTCAGGAAAGAGACATGAGTAAACCCTTATATGTACAAAAATTTGGCGGAAGTTCCGTGGCAGATACCGAATGTCTGCGCCGGGTGGCTGACCGCGTAGCCATGAACGTTCGTGAAGGCCGTAATATTGTGGTGGTGGTCTCCGCCATGGGGAAAACCACAGACCGTCTGATCGCGATGGCCCGCGAGGTGAATGCGGATCACAATGACCGCGAATATGATCAGCTGCTTTCCACCGGTGAACAGATTACCATCAGTTTATTGGCCATGGCCTTGCATCATGCGGGGATTGATGCGGTATCCATGACCGGGGCCCAGGCGGGAATTCAAACGGATGCGGTGCATACCAAAGCGAAAATTACTGCGATCAATCCTGAACGGGTCCGCGCATGCCTGGATTTAGGCAAAGTGGTGATTGTGGCCGGATTCCAAGGATTGAATCCCGCCCAGGATGTAGCCACGTTGGGCCGGGGCGGATCGGATTTAACCGCCGTGGCTTTGGCCGCGGCTTTGAAAGCGGACCGTTGCCAGATCTATACCGATGTCGACGGTGTGTACACCGCGGATCCGCGTGTGGTCAAACAGGCCCGTAAATTGGATGAAGTGGCGTGTGACGAAATGTTGGAACTGGCATCCATGGGTGCCAAAGTCCTGCAGTCCCGCTCAGTAGAATTTGCCAAAAAATATGGTGTGGAGCTGGAAGTTTTGACCAGCTTTGAAGTGAAACCAGGAACCCTAGTGAAAGAGGCAGCTCAAATGGAAGATGTATTGGTACGCGGCGTGGCCGCAGATAAAAATCAGGCGAAAGTAACCTTGCGCGGGGTGGAAGATACCCCC